>JAOACY010000084.1 GCA_026417615.1 Clostridia bacterium | reverse complement strand
AAAGGCCAGGACCGGAGCAAGCATTTTCACCAATGCTTCAAGTATCTCGTACATTACGCTCTGGGCAGCCCTTCTTTCAGGAGAATCCGCCTTTGAAGTGTAAAGCCTGTCTTTTATGATATCCAGGTATAAATTGCTCATATCAACCACACAGAAGTTGTGGATAGCATGGAACATGAGATGGAACTCATAGGTGCTGTAAGCCTCATTGACTTTCCTTATAAGCCCGGCAAGCTTCATAAGCGCCCATCTGTCCAGTTCCCCCAGCTTTTCATACTCAACGCTGTCTCTGTCCGGATTAAAATCATAAATGTTCCCAAGAATATATCTGGCTGTATTTCTGATTTTCCTGTAAACCTCGGAAAGCTGCTTCAAAATATCCTTAGAAATCCTGATATCCGTCGTGTAGTCGGATGAAGCAACCCACAGCCTCAATATGTCGGCACCGTATTCCTTTATTACATCCTCGGGGTCAATACCGTTTCCGAGTGACTTTGACATCTTTCTTCCTTCCCCGTCAACAACATAACCATGAGTCAATACGGTTTTAAAGGGCGCCTTGCCCCTTGTTGCAACAGATGTAAGGAGCGAGGACTGGAACCAGCCCCTGTGCTGGTCGCTGCCTTCAAGGTACATGTCGGCAGGCCACCTTAAGTCGTCGCGAGTCTCAAGCACCGCAGCATGAGTGGAACCGGAGTCGAACCAAACGTCCATTATGTCTGTTTCCTTTTTAAACCTCCTGCTGCCGCAATCACATTCAATACTTTCAGGAAGGATTTCCTCAGCTTCCATCTCAAACCAGGCATCTGCCCCTCTTTCCATGAAGAGGTTTTTTACGGCATTAATGGTATCATCATTTATGATTTCCTTTCCGCATTCCTTGCAGAAGAATATTGGTATTGGAACACCCCAGGTCCTTTGGCGTGAAATGCACCAGTCCCCCCTGTCCCTAACCATTGAAGTGATTCTTTCTTCTCCCCAGCCGGGTACCCATTGCACTGATTTAATCGCGTCAAGGGCTTCCTTCCTGAAGCCTTCGATAGAAGCAAACCACTGTTCAGTGGCACGGAATATGATTGGCTCCTTGCATCTCCAGCAGTGAGGATACTGGTGAATTATCCTTTCAGATGCCAGCAGGCAATTGCCTGCTTTTAGTTCCTCAATAATTGCAGCGTTTGATTTTTCATAATATAGTCCGGAAAACTTTCCTGCTTCCTTGGTAAGGTATCCCTTGTCGTCTACAGGCACTATCACCGGCAGCTTGTATTTCTGTCCCACATGAAAGTCTTCCGCGCCGTGTCCCGGAGCGGTATGAACACAACCTGTGCCTGCCTCAAGCGTTACGTGGTCACCGAGTATAATAACAGAATCCCTGTCCAGGAAAGGATGGCTGCACAGTATCCCTTCCAATTCACTTCCGCTGAACACAGCTGCAATTTCCCAATCTTCAATGCCCGCTGTCTTCATAACGCTTTCTGCCAGCTTTTCCGCCATAACATAGTGCTCGTCCCCAGCCTTGACCACAGCGTAATCAAAGTCGGCGTTCAAGCATATAGCCAGGTTTCCAGGCAGAGTCCAGGTGGTTGTGGTCCAGATAACAAAGTAAACCTTGTCAAGAGTTCCCAGCTTAGCCTTTAATAATCCTTTATCGTCTCTGACAGGGAATTTCACATATATGGAAAGCGTCTTGTCTTCTGCGTATTCAATCTCCGCTTCCGCAAGGGCGGTCTCACAATCGGGGCACCAGTAAACCGGTCTCAGCCCTTTGTAGATATACCCCTTCTTAGCCATCTCCCCAAAGACTTCCACCTGTTTGGCCTCAAAATCGGGAGCAAGGGTAATATACGGGTTATCCCAGTCCCCCCTTACGCCAAGCCTTTTAAAGGACTGCCTTTGTATATCAAGATATTTCATCGCAAAGCCCTTGCATGCTTGTCTGAACTTGACGGCTCCTACCTCGTGCCTCTTTAACCCCAGCTCCTTTATTGCCCTCTGCTCAATTGGAAGGCCGTGAGTGTCCCAGCCCGGAACGAAAGGCGCCTCAAAGCCTGTCATGCTGTAGTATTTTACGACAATGTCCTTCAGAACCTTGTTCAGTGTCGTCCCAAGATGTATTCCCCCGTTGGCATATGGAGGTCCGTCGTGAAGTATATACTTCGGCCTGCCTTGGCACTTCTTAAGCTGCTTATGGTATATGTCCATCTCTTCCCATTTTTTAAGAATCTCCGGTTCCCTCTGAGGAAGGTTCGCCCTCATTGGAAATTCTGTCTGCGGCAAATTCAATGTTTTGCTGTAATCCATACAAATCTCCTCCATGCAATTATTAGTATCATGGCAATTAGGAAATAAGCTTCTTCCGGGGTAATTTTACAAGTTTATTTCTATTGCCAATTCAATAAGGAAAGTCTGCAAAAAATTAAAAAACCCTCTCATTCCGACAAAGGGACGAGAAGGCATAGCTCACGCGGTACCACCCAAATTATTGCAGCTGATTAACTGCCAATCACTTGAAAAATTCTAACGGTTTTACCCGGCAGGCCTTACTAATGCTGTGCTTTTCAGGCCGCAACTCGTGGATGATTTTCAAAGGTTGTTCCTGCGGGACTTTCACCTGTCTCCCGCTCTCTTTGAGGCTTTACCCTTCTACTCTTTCCAGTCATCGTCTTTGGTCAAGCGCAAAAGCCCTGTTGAGCCAGAGGCGCTCCTTATTGAAAGAATTATACACCAAGACATCTTTTAGTGTCAACTATTCCTGCTCGCCAAACATGTTCTTCATTATTTCAAGCTGTGAGAGCAGCAACGTCTCAGCTTTAGTCTTAAAAACATGAAGCTTTTTAAGCATTTCCTCATACTCAAATTTAATCCTTAAGACTTCCTGATTCGCATCGTTTACCATCCTTTGAGCCTTCAATTCCGCTTCCTTGATGATATTCTCAGCTTTGGAATATGCGTTCTTTTTTATTTCCTCGCTTGTCTGCTGAGCCATAATTAAGGTATTCTGAAGTGACTCTTCAATGGTCTTGTAGTGCTGTATCCCTTCATTAAGAGTAGCTACCTTGTCCTTAAGCTCTATTGTTTCTCTTATGTAAGCGCTGTAATCCTCGATTATCTTGTCAAGAACCTCATTTACAGCATCTTCATTGTAGCCCCCAATAACAGACTTCTTGAAGGTTATATTCTGCAAATCGTTCGGAGTATAGTTCATATATACCACCTCGTAAAGTTATCTTTTTCCCTCTATAATCAAAATTGAAATAAACATTAAGTTCAATGCCACATTTACCAAATAAACGGCGATACATACATTGCCCTTGAAATTATTCTTTTTGCCAGGTCAATTGCCAAGAAAGCGATAATAGGCGACAAATCTATCATTCCCATATTTCTTCCGAAGGCAGACCTTTCAAGCATAGCCCTTATTGGTGACAAAACAGGTTCGGTAACGCTGTACAAAAGCCTGATGTACTGGTTTTCCTTATAAATCGGGAGCCATGAAAAGATAACCCTTATAAATAATGCAATTTCAAATAATTCCAACAATAATACAACAATTGTTCCCAGCGCTCTTACCATAGACAGCCACCTATTTCACCCAGGGAAATACTCCCTTGTTTTTCAGCTCTTCTTTAAAATCCCCCATAATGTCAACATTATTCGGAGTTACAAGCAAAATGCTGCCGGCTACCTTCTGGATATGTCCGTCAAGCGCATATACGGAACCGCTTAGGAAATCGACTATTCTTTGAGCTGATTCCTTTTCGATGTCTTCGAGATTAACTACGATAGGTTTTTTATTCTTGAGATGGTCGCAAACGTCCTTAGCTTCTTCAATGCTTTCAGGCTGCATTATTACCACCTTGAGCTGTGATGCCGAATGAATGTTAACCACCTTGTTCTGCTTTGATTTCATACTGGCAAGACCTGTGTTAATATAGTTCTGCTGACGAGGCTCATCCCTTGTTTCTTCCTCTTCTTCAATTATTTCTTCCTCTTCTTCCCAACCCACAAAATTGAGCATCTTGTTTAAGAGCTTTGCCATTTGTTTATTTACCTCCCTGTTTTTTTATCATTAGTAATGCCGCTGGCCAAAAATTGAGGTTCCAATCCTAACCATGTTTGCTCCTTCTTCTATGGCTATCTCAAAGTCATTGCTCATTCCCATAGAAAGGAAACCCATATCTATATTATCAATATTTTCCTTGCCGATGTCAACAAATATTTTCTTAAGGCCTCTAAATACAGGTCTTGATGTCTCAGGGTCTTCCGAATATGGAGCTATGGTCATAAGGCCCCTCACTTTTATATTTTTTAAAGCAGCAATCCCTCTAACTAGCTCCATTGCTTCTTCAGGAGCAATTCCAAACTTTGATTTTTCTCCCGATACATTCACCTGTACAAGAATATCAATTATTCTTCCTGCTTTCTCTGCTCTTTTCTGAATCTCCAGTGCCAGGTCCATTCTGTCAACGGAATGGATCATGCTGATCTTTTCTATTATGTACTTAACCTTGTTTGTCTGAAGGTGTCCAATCAAATGCCAGTTGCACGTTCTATTTATAATATCGTATTTTTCGCAAAGTTCCTGAACCCTGTTTTCACCTAAATTTACAATGCCTTCATCTATTACCCTCAGTATCCTGTCAGCATCGATTGTCTTTGTAACAGCTATTATTGTTATGTCTTCCGCCTTGCGTCCGCTTCTTTCTGCTGCCGCTGCTACTTTTCTTTTTATTTCACCCAGATTGTCCCTTATATAAACATAATCTTCACTCATTGGTTGATCACCTGTCCCTCCTGAATGTTTTTTGGATCAACAACATATATGTCATAAAGACTTACGTTTTCGTTTGCTTTCGGGCTTAAGCTCTCAATAATTGCAAATTCTTCGTTCATTCCTGTGATTCTGACAGTTCTTTCACTTGCATAATTTGCCTTGTCAAGAATAATTTTAGCTTTCTTTTCCTCAATGTTTATTTCACGCAGGCAGCTTACAGGAACCTTCAAGCCTTTATAGGAGCTCTTTATCAAATCAATATTGGTTTTTCTCATATGAGCAGTTTCACTGACGGCCTTGTCAATTTTTACTGCGATAATTACCTTCCCATCCTGCTCGTTGGATTTATATTCCACGGTTCCATCCACCACGCGTCCGATATCGTTAAAGCGTATTGCCACTGAATCGTCAATCATAAAAAGCTTTGATTTTTGGGTGTCCAGAGCTGCTGCAACATAGCATTCCACATCCCTGATAATTTTAACAAACGGCTTCCCCCCAACGGCACCGCCGGCTTTTAATGAGCCTTCCCCTTCAGCTTGCTTTATACCAGACAGCGCAGACGGCGTCATTTCTTTTATTGCCGAAGGGTTAAGCGACGCTTCGTACCCATCCACCTTGTATGACACTATTCCAGCTATGCCGGATACTATTTCCTTAGTGCTGCTTCTGATTTTCTCGTTCAGCTGCTCTTTTTCTTTTTTGAGATTTTTTATAAAAATATCCGGGGTGCTTGAACTTCCTATGATAGCTGCCTTCTTCTGAACAAGTCCGTCCAAGCCCTCCTTTATTTTTCCCAAGCTGTTCAGGCTGTTTTTCTCACTCTCGTCGGCAAGAAGCCTGACTTTATTGAATATTTCATTATCGAGCTTTACGATATCCTCGGAGAAGAATTCCTCATTTGCATACTTCTCCTTTTGAGCCTTTATTATCCTAAGGTCAAGCTCCTTCATCCTGTTAAGCAGGTCCTCCGAATTGCCTTTGATTACAGTTGCAATTCTGAAGTTTGCCGGAACTCTTTCGCCTTCGTTAACGTCCGGGATGAACCTGCCGTCAAAAGGCGCTGAAATCACCTCTTCTTCCCTTATGAGGCATGCATCTGTATTGTACGCCTGTTCTATGGTTCCTATGCGGAGTATTTCAGTCCTTATCTGCTGTCCGTAAATCCAGTAATAAAGGGAGGGCACATAAATAAGCAGAAAAGCTGCAATAAGAGCTCCTCCAAGCCTCACCCTTGTTCTGCTCCTTGACATATTATTTTGTTCCTGTGCCTCAAAGCTCAGCTCATTGCTTTTCTTCATTTGTGTTTTTCCCATAGCTCACTACCTCACAGTCTAGGGACCTTTGCTAGATTTTGATTATATCTTTTTCCAGCATCTTTTGTATTGCAGTCATAACCCCCAGCTTAACGTGCTCATATACAAGTCCGCCCTGCATATACGCCGTATAAGGCGGCTTTATCGGACCATCGGCGCTGAGCTCAATGGATGATCCCTGGACAAAGGCGCCTGCCGCCATGATCACAGGGCAGTCATACCCTGGCATGTCCCATGGCTGCGGCGTAACATACGAATCTACCGGAGAACCTTTCTGGATTCCCTGGCAGAATGCGATGAGACTGTCCGCATTATTGAACTTTATTGCCTGAATTATATCTCCTCTTTTTTCTCCCGCCTGCGGAGCTGTCTCAAAACCAAGCTTTTGCATGAGAGCTGCGCAGAATACCGCTCCTTTCAAGCTTTCCGCCACAACATGCGGAGCCAAGAACAGCCCCTGGAATAAAAGGCGGCTGTGCCCCAAGGTTGACCCGACCTTCTTTCCCAGCCCCGGAGCAGTAAGCCTATAGGCCGCCTTTCTGACATATTCCTCCTTGCCCGCTATATACCCTCCCGTTGGCGCTATGCCACCCCCGGGATTCTTTATAAGGGAGCCCGCCGCAAGATCCGCGCCAACCTCAGTCGGTTCCCTGTCTTCTACAAACTCGCCATAGCAATTGTCAACCATGACAATTGCATCCTTTTTTAAACCCTTGATATACTCTATTGCCTTGCCAATTTCGTTTATAGTGATTGCAGGCCTTAAGGAATAGCCTCTTGAGCGCTGCATGTAGATCAGCTTTGTCTTTTCGCCGACTGCATTTCTTATCCCTTCCAGGTCTATGCTTCCGTCTGCAAGCAAATCCACCTGGTTATATGTTATTCCAAACTCTTTTAAGGAGCCTGAGCCCTCACCCCTGATTCCTATTACTTCCTCCAGCGTGTCATAAGGCTTTCCGGTTACTGCGAGCAGCTCATCTCCAGGCCTTAAAACCCCATACATGCAAACCGCCAAAGCCTGTGTGCCTGATACTATCTGGTGCCTTACAAGAGCATCCTCGGCCTTGAAAACGCTTGCGTAAACCATGTCAAGAATTTCTCTGCCCCTGTCGTCATAGCCGTATCCTGTTGTACCCGCAAAATGAGAGTCGCTCAGATTGTTGTCCTGCATGGCTTTTATAACCTTGAACTGGTTAAATTCCTTTATTGAATCAATTTCCCTGATTATTTCTTCTATTTCCTTCTCTGCTTGGTTTGTTATCCTGACAACAGCTTCGTCTATGCCAAACTCGCTTTTCAGCATGGTCTGTGATTTAAAATTCATGCGGTGCTTCCTCTTTCGTTTATCAATATTGGGCATATTTATTTTATACAACACAAAGGCAGTTTTCAAGTGGCGGTAGAATCAATCTAAATAAGTTGATTATTTCTAATCATAATGTTAACATAGATTCTAGCGCAAAAACAGCTTTTCTTGAAACAAGGTGCCAGTGATTTCAACGAAGTTTCCGGAAATGGTTTTTTGCAGTTCAATCAAAATTAAAAACGAAAATATTTCGGTCAGGGTGGTTGAATTGAACTTAAAGTACCTGGTTGATGAAGCCTCAAGCGGGAAAAATGTGAAGCAAATATTGAAATCAAAGCTTAACCTCTCCGAGCGTCTGGTTAAAAGGCTGAAATACAGCGGTAAAGTTTTTTGCAACGGCAATTCGGTTTATGTTAACAAAGTGGTTTCCGAAGGAGATTTAATCGAGGTTGCAATTGACTTTGTCGAAGACTCATATGAGGTTGTCCCCGAGAATATACATATAGATATACTGTATGAAGATGACAGCCTCATAGCAGTTGACAAAAAGCAAGGCATGGTCGTACATCCCACCTGCAGCCACCAATCCGGAACCATTGCCAATGCATTGATGCACCACCTCCGTAAAAACGGGGTGCAGCTTAAGATACGCCCCGTCAGCAGATTGGACCGCGATACCTCAGGTGTCATAATCTTTGCAAAAAATCAATACATACAGCAATCCCTTATAAATCAAATGTCCGATAAATCATTTGTCAAGGAATATATAGGCATTGTACATGGTGAAGTGAGACCGGCGAAGGATACTATCAATCTGCCAATAGCCAGAAAACCTGGGAGTATAATGTTAAGGCACGTATCCCCTGATGGGGCTCCCTCCGTAACGCATTATGAAACTCTCGAGCGGCTGGAAAATGCAACCTTGCTGAAATTCAAGCTTGAGACAGGACGTACGCATCAGATACGCGTACACTGCAAAGAAATAGGTCATCCTCTGCTGGGCGACACATTATATTCCGATTTTCATACCGATTTAATTTCCAGGCAAGCTCTTCACTCAGTTAAATCAAAGTTTACCCATCCTATTACCGGCAAACCTCTGGAAATAGTATCTCCCATACCTTCTGACATATGTTTTGCTTTGGAAATATTGAAGAAATAGGGTTATATCATTTACACTTATTTACATTAATGTTATTATATATGTAATTATGTGGAGGGATATAAATGGAAATACTAAAGGATAGATATACAATCACAGAGCTCAGCGAACGACTTAAAATAACCGATCATGCATTAAGGTACTATGAAAAGGAGTTCAATCTTGATGTCCCAAAGGATGATAGGGGGCGGAGATATTATACGCCGGAACTTGCCAACATAATGTACCAGATAAAAACAATGCGTGATGACGGACTAGAAATCAAAGCAATCAGAAAGATTCTTACGGAAGAATGCATTCTTGAAAAACCACCCGCAATTACGCTGGATGATGATTCATTTTCCATCCTTCCGATGGATGTGTCAACTCAGCAAACAGACATAAAAAAATTCTTCGAGGATTTCAAGAATGAAATAACAAGCTGTGTGACCAATGAGGTCACCTCAGCAAGGGATCAGCTATCCAAGGAAATATACAAATCCAAGCTTGAATTGGGAGCCTGTGTTGAGAATAGCATCAGAAAACTGGAGTCCAAAATGGAAAAGCACTTTCAGGAAGTAGATGCTTCGCTGGGCAAATGGAGAGAGAAAAACCAGAAGGGTCCTGTAAAGCGCCTAATAAAAAATATGTTCGGCTAATAAAATAGCACCCTTGAAATTTAATTCAGGGTGCTTTAATTATTTAAAGCAATTAGCTGACTTTCAATTCCAGACGCAGCTTATCGGCTACCATTGCTATAAATTCAGAGTTTGTAGGCTTGCCCTTTCCGATGCTTACCGTGTAGCCAAAGAGAGAATCTATTGTATCAATCTGCCCCCTGCTCCAGGCAACCTCAATTGCATGTCTTATAGCCCTTTCAACCCTGCTGGGTGTGGTATTGTATTCTCTTGCTATGGTTGGATAAAGCTGTTTTGTTATGGAGTTGATAATATCAAGATCCTTTATTACCATCATAATTGCATCTCTGAGATACTGATAGCCTTTAATATGAGCGGGGACTCCAATCTCATGCATAATGCTGGTTACTTCGGCTTCAATATTCTTTGGGGCGGAAACATGATGCACCTGCCTTATTTCGCTTGAGTAGTCTGACTTAATCACAACAGCCTGGTTGATATCTTTCAGCTGTCTTATCCTTGATACCAGAACATCCATGTCAAACGGCTTTATCACATAGTACTCAGCCCCCAGAGCCAGTGCTCTCTGAGTAATCTTATCCTGTCCCACAGCTGACAGAATAATAAACAGAGGCCTTTTCGACAGGGGAGTGGCATTTATTTTTTCCAGAACACCCAGTCCGTCTAGGTGAGGCATAATAATGTCCAACACAGCAATATCCGGCTTTTTTGTTGTAATCAGGTCATAGGCTTCAAGTCCATCTCTAGCTACACCAACCACATCAATGTCATCCTGATTATTCAGGTACTCAGATAGAATATCCCCGAATTCTCTATTATCATCAGCAATCACTACCTGGATTTTCTTGGCTAACAATTTTAATTCCCCCTTAAGATAAAACTTATTATGTATATAGTATATTTTCCTTTCGACAAAATTTCAAGCATAATTTACTATTTATTGTAAAAAGTAATTAATATAGCCAAAAAATAGAAGCAATAATAACCACAATACGCAAAACTACTAGGTTTTTATTTTTTTGCAACATTGCTATTATTTCCCATACGAAGCCTTGTGATGATATAATTCTTTTCTAGCCTGCTTTGGCAAAGGCTTTTTCATTTTGCTCAGCTGCATTTTTCACCATCCATTCAATAAATATTCCATATCCCCTTGTGGGATCATTTACAAGAACATGGGTTACAGCCCCAACAATATTTCCGCCTTGGATTATAGGGCTTCCAGACATACCCTGGACTATACCCCCGGTTGCATCCAGAAGTCTTTTATCAGTTATTTTTATAATCATGCCTTTTGAGTTGTTCACATTTTGTCTTGACACCCTTTGGATATCAACACTGTATTCCTCTACGCTTTTACCGTCAATATTTGCAAGTATCGAGGCAGGACCTTCCTTCACCTGATTATGCAGTGCCACAGGATAAGTCCTGTATGCGATTCTTTCAACAGCGTCCGCATTCAAAATCCCATATATACCAAAGTCACTGTTTCTCCAAATGGTTCCAAGCTTATTTCTGTCTTCAACAAAAACACCCTTCAGTTCTCCCGGACTGCCCTGTTTGCCTTTTTTGACAGCAAGAATATTTGATTCAAGTATCTCTCCCGATTCAACAGGTATAAGAACACCTGTGTCTATATCAGTTATTCCATGTCCCAAAGCCCCGAAAAATCTGTTTTCAGGGTCATAAAAGGTGAGAGTCCCGATGCCTGCCGTGCTGTCTCTCACCCACAGCCCCAGATGATATTTTTTGTCATCAACAGCCTTGACTGGCGTGACCTGGGTTTCGTAGCATTCATTGCCGCGTTTATATTTTATTTTAATGCTGCTCCCCTTGCTTTTGTCCACTTCGCTTATCAAATCTTCAATGCAGGTCAGGTTTGCATTGTTTGCTTCAACAAGCAAATCACCCGTCTTAAACCCCCCGGCTCTTGCAGGAAGCATTCTTTTTCCCTCTTCAGTTTCAACGTCAGACATCCCAATAACCATGATTCCCTTTATCCTAAGCTTAACGCCTATCGTGTTGCCGCAAGCCACTATATTTTTATGCGGCACAACATCAACCCGCACGGTTTTCAGCGGCAGCAATCCGAATATCTGCATCTTAAGATGTACGCTTCCGTTTTTTAATGATTTAAAAAGAACAGGATTTGATAAGCTCAGGTAATTTCCTTGTGATTTCAATTCACCGTTATTTACCTTAAGAATTCCTTCCTTATCTGCTTTAATGCTTACAATTAAAGGGCTTCTGAAATCATAGGCCGATTCCTGCCCTTCCAGCAAAACTATCTTCCCGGGTACAGAAGTTACGGCCCAAATATAGCTTAAACTCATTACTGTAAAACAAACAGAAAGAAAAATAGAGAATTTTTTTCTATATGATTTTAAATATTTCATTTATATCACGCTCCTGAAGTTTGTGCCGCTTCATTTTCTAGTGCGTTTTTTGTTAAAAATTACAATAAAAGTCACGCTTACTTGAGCTTTGATAAGCGTGACATTTGTTTATAGAAATAAGTTAACCTTTTGTGATATTTATTATTCAAGCAAAATAAAGCATGGCAGGTAAAAAGAATGATAAACAAAAATTGGCGCAATCTGCCGATTTTTCAATTAGCCTTTTTTTTAAAATCAGATGCGTACGCAAGCATTTCTTCAGCGTGCTGAAGAGTTATTTGAGAAATATTTGCCCCTCCGAGGATCCGCGCTATTTCTTTCCGCCGGCATTCTCCGTCAAGCTGGCAAACCTTTGTAGCCGTACTTTCCATGTCGGTAATTTTTTCAATCATATAGTGTGAATCCGCCATGCAAGCTATCTGAGCAAGATGAGTCACGCACAAAACCTGATGGTTTTTCGCTATGTAGGAAAGCTTCTCTCCCACCTTTTGGGCGGCCCTTCCGCTTATTCCAATGTCAATTTCATCAAAAATCAGAGTAGGGATATCATCGACATTAGCCAGTATTGTCTTTATCGCAAGCATAATTCTTGACATTTCTCCGCCTGACGCGATTTTCGCAAGGGGCTTCAAAGGCTCTCCCGCATTGGGAGAAATGAGAAACTCAACCCGGTCGAGTCCTTTCGAGCCATACTTCCTCTCTTGGTCAATATCGTTTCCGTTTTCAAACTCAATATTCACTTTGAACTTGGCCCTTTTCATCTCAAGATCATCCAATTCCCGGCCTATTCTCTCCTCAAGCATCCGGGATGCCTGCACTCTTTGAATATTCATTTTTTCAGCAAAAACATACAGCTCTTTTTCTGTTTTGGAAATTTGCTCCTTCAGGCTTGCAATGATCTCCTCGCTCTGCAGTATTTCCTGAAGCTCCTTTTCAATGCCCTCGCAGTAGTTAAGCACCTCATCAATATTGCTTCCATATTTCTTTTTCAGCTTGTAGATAACATCAAGCCTTTCTTCCAGCTGTTCAAGCATCTCCGGACTGAACTCAATGCAGTCTCTTTCCTTTCGGATATCATCGATGACATCGTCAAGGAGATATGAAAGCTCTTCTAATTTTTTCGTCATTGCTTCATATTTTTCATCAATTTTGGAAATTGCATTTAATTCAGAAATAGCCGAGCTTATTAAGTCTGAAGCTGATCCCTTCAAATTGCTGCCGGAATAAAGAAGGTCATGGGCTGAAGTTAACGCAGCCAGTATCCTTTCTGCGTTTGACAGAAGCATTCTCTGCTTGGTAAGCTTTTCTTCCTCACCCGGCTTTAAATTTGCCTTCTTTATTTCAGCTGCCTGATAAGTCAAAAGGTCAATTTTTCTCTCTCTTTCGCCTTTATCGCCTGACAAGCTCTTAAGCTTGCTTTTTAAAGCCTTATACTTTTCAAGCAGCTTCATATACTCCTTCTTAATCTTCTCAAGTTCTTCGCCTGCAAATGAATCAAGCATATCAATATGGCTTTCTACTTTAAGAAGGGATTGATTGTCATTCTGGCCGTGTATATCTATAAGACGAGCCCCAAGCTCCTTGAGCATGGAAACCGTTGATATCCTTCCGTTGATTCTGCAGGAATTCTTCCCCGAAACAGAGCATTCTCTTGAAATGATGAGTGTTCCATCTTCTTCAGGTTCGATGCCCAAGGCTTCAAAAATATCCCCAAACCTTTCGTTATCTATTTGAAACACTGCTTCAACACTTGCTTTCTCGGCTCCTGTTCTGATTAGCTCTCTTGAAATTCTATCTCCCAGAATAGCATTTATAGAATCAATAATTATTGACTTTCCTGCTCCGGTCTCTCCTGTAAGGATGTTCAAACCGCTTCCCAACTCAATGCTAACATGGTCAATCAAAGCAATATTGCGTATCTGCAGCTGTGTCAGCATAAATCCTTCCCCCCAAACATAATCCGTGACATAGCTTATTTAGCAAGTCTGTTAAGCTTGTTTACCAATTCTTCTGCCAGCTTTTCCGCACGGCATACAACCATGCTTGTGTCATCCCCAGCTATTGTTCCCACAACCTCAGGCCATTTCAGGGCATCCAGAGCGGATGCAACCGCTTGTGCCATTCCAGGGAGAGTTTTGATTACCACGATATTGTTTGCATAATCGCATGATATGAAGGCTTCAGAAAAAATATTCATTAACCTTGCCGATACTGTGCCTTCCCCGTGGGATATTGTTGCATACCTGTATCTTCCGTCCTCGGTCATTGCCTTTACCAGCCTCAGCTCCTTAATATCCCTTGACACCGTAGCCTGAGTAACATCCATGCCAAGCGCCTTAAGCTTTTCCGCCAGTTCCTCCTGGGTCTCTATAACTTCTTTTTCAATCAGCTCAAGTATTTTTTCATGCCTGCTATACTTCATCTTTTCTCAGCTTCTCTCCCCTGTCATAGATTTTTGCCCTCAATACATTAAAGAAGTCATGACTGCTAAGCCTTATCATTTTTACAAAGTGAGGCGACTTCCTTACCTCTATGCAATCTCCTCCAAAAACCTTGTAGCCATTTTGTCCGTCTACTGTCACCATGGCATCATAACTGCCGCTTTCTTCTATGACAACGCTCACAATCCTGTCACCCGTGGTAACAAAGGATCTTGAGTACAAAATATGGGGACAAATAGGTGTCACGATCATAAGGTCGGTGTCCGGTTCGACAATAGGACCTCCAGCAGAAAGCGAATAGGCGGTGGATCCGGTCGGGCTTGACACTATAAGCCCATCACCCGGTATCAAATCTATCAGCGTTTCATTGACAAATGCTTTTAAATGCAGAATCCTTGACAAGGATCCCTTGGAAATGACAATGTCATTCAATGCGATATCCCTTGCAATAATGCTGTTTTCCCTTATAATCGCTGTATCAAGCATCATTCTATGTTCTATTGTAAATTTTCCATTTCTTATATTTTCTACAGCAGCCGGAATATCATTTTTGTCAATTTCTGTTAAAAAACCTAAGCTTCCAAGATTTATGCCAAGTATCGGCTTTTGGAAGGTGTAAGCTTTTCTTGCAGCCTTAAGGAAGGTTCCGTCCCCCCCAAGACATATAATGCAGTCGGATTTTTCCATAATGTCAGCCTCAGTGGTTGCGAAGCTTTCCATAGAAAGCTCCTCAGCGATTTCAGGCGGCAGTATGCATTCTCCTCCGCTTTTGCTTATACTGTCGATAAGTATGCGTGTATATTTCAACCCCTGATCCTTGTCCGTGTTTACCACAACACCTATAACCTTCATAGCAATCCTTTCAGGAAAAAGATTCTACTTAATCATATCATAAAATATGCAACCAAAAAATAAAAATTTGTGTGTCCACTTACGTTATATAGGTTACGATAAATAGCTTACATTGAGGAGAAAAGTGATTGTTCAAAGGCATTTCAATAGCATCGAAAAGATGAATTCGGGGGAAATGTCTTTAGTGAACGAGCATGAATTCACTTTTCTCAGAGGTATTCCTTACGGGTCGGT
>JAOACY010000062.1 GCA_026417615.1 Clostridia bacterium | reverse complement strand
GCCTATATATTTGTTGTTTAGTATGGCTTCTATTGCTCTGACCTCGGATTTTATTTCGCCAAGTCCTACTTGAGGGCTATTTATCAAAGATTCTATGCCTTTAATCTCGGATTTGATTTCAGACAGTCCTATATCCTTGTTATTTAACATGGATTCTATAGCACTTATCTCTGATTTAATCTCACTTAACCCAAAGGTCGGACTGAATACGGCAGATTCAATCTCCCTTATTTCTTTTTTTATTTCCATTAGGCCGTAATGCTTATTATCAAGTCTGTCTTCAATATCTCTGATCTCTTTTTTTATCTCTTTCAACCCAAATTTTTTATCAAGAAGAAGTGAAAGTATCAGCAGCGCCAAAACCAGTGCCAGCTTACAGCTCATATTCTTCTTTCCACACTCATCATCGTCATCGTCGTCATCGTCGTCATGGTGGCATTTATGATGCTTATTCGACCTGTCCTCCTTGTCTTCTTCGTCTTCTTCACTGAATTTTTCTAAAATTTCCTCAACGTTTAAGGAAGACATAATTTTATCCATAGCCTCCTGAAGCTCCTCATCCGGCTTTAGCTCATCCCAGAAAGAGGCAACTTTTTTTATTGCAGGCAACAGCTTATCCGTCTTTCCCTCAGAATCCCAATTCTTAAAGAGCTCTCCCATTGCTGCTTCAACCTCATCCGAAATCTTCTGTGACTCCAAAAATGACAAGACCTTATCCACAGATGTCCTGAAGCTGTCATCCCAACTCATTTTCCCGACCGCTTCCCGTGCTTTGTTTTTAAACATATCCTTACCAGACATTTGCTTACCCCCTTTGCAATTACGGTATTTATACCTTTAATACAAAATATGCGGCATTAACATATTATGTCACCTTATTTTTATAATTTATTTATACTTTTTCTCACATTTTGATTGCATAATAAATACTATGTTAGTAGACATAAGGAATTGATAACCGTGCAATAAAGCATTGATAAGACACAAAAGTATTCATTTTTACTTCATATGGGAGGGTAATATCATGAGGGTAATACTTATAACAGGCGGAGCCGGCTTTATAGGAAGCTACTTTGCAAAATATTTTTTACGCAGGAATAAAAACTTCATAATAGTAAACATAGATAAGCTCACAGATAAATCAAGCATAGAAAATTTAAGAGAGCTTGAAGACAACCCAAGGCATCATTTTGTCAAGGGGGATATTCGCAATCAGGAGCTTGTCAACTATATACTCAAGAGATACAGGCCTGATTTTATCATAAATTTTGCTGCTGAATCAAATGTAGACAGAAGTTTCATTCACCCCTCCCTATTTACGGAAACAAATGTTATCGGAACTCAAACTCTGCTTGAAGGAGCCCGGTACATATGGGCTAAAAACAACTTCAGAGGCAACTGCTTTGTTCAAGTCTCAACAGATGAGGTATATGGGGAAAATACCGGAGATGATTATTTCACTGAAGAATCCCGCGTTTTACCCAATAATCCCTATGCCGCCTCCAAAGCGGCGGCTGACATGATATCCAGATCATACTTCATATCCTACGGTATGCCCGTAGTAATAACAAGAAGCTGCAACAACTATGGCCCTAACCAAGGATTGGAAAAATTCATTCCGAAATGTATAACCAATGTCTTGCAGGAAAAGCCCATACCTATATATGGAGACGGTTCCAGCATTCGTGAATGGATTTATGTTCAGGACCACTGTATTGCTATAATCCGCGCCCTTTTCTATGGCAAACCCGGAGAAATATATAATATAGGTACCGGCGAAGAAATTCGGAACATAGAATTGGCCAGGGGTATCTTAAGGCTCTGCGGCAGATCGGAGGATTTCTTCCAACAAGTTGAAGACAGGCCTTCACATGACAAACGATATGGTTTGAATAGCTATAAGGCCAGAAACAACCTAAACTGGTCCAGCAAGATAAGGCTTGAGGATGGACTAAAGCTGACCATGCAGTGGTACAGGAACAACAGGGAATGGTGGGAATAAGATAATAAGGCACACAAGCAGCTTTACCAACCTGCTTGTGTGCCTTATTATCTTATTGCTTAAAGGCTTGCTTGATAATACATATATCCCTCAGGCTTTATCACTTCCTTATAAAGCTTGCAGCCTGGAATACCAGAGTGACGTATGACATCAGCGGCTTGGTTCAGCTCTCTTTCATGGAATCTTACTCCCATATTGCAAACGTCTGTCATAATTTCTCTTGGCATATAGGCCAGATCACATTTAATCCCTTGGCTTTTCAGCCTTCTTTCAAGCAGGAACGCATGGGATTTTGACATTACAACAACGTAATAGTAGCTCATAGCATCACTCCTTGCAGCTTAAAGGGACCGTATTACTACAGTCCCCTTTAACCTTAGCCATCTTCTTCTCTATACTTCTTGTCAAGCGGATTCCATTTCTGATCAGGGAAGAACTGAGTCGGGAATGGAGTCTTTGTCTTGTCATTGAAGATTGTGCAGTTCTGGATAGGACCTGCGCTCTGTTCCGGAGGAACAGGACAGTAGCCGTATGCGGGAATAAGGAGCTGTACAACACATTCGCACTTAACAATGAAGAACACTCCGATATCCAGAGTAAGGATTCCTCTGTGATTGATTGCATCGTTAAATGCTTCAGCCAGTGCTTCCACCTTTATGAAGGTTCCATCAAGGTCTGCTGTTTTAGCCTTCTTAGGTGACCAGAACTCATCCGGTGATTTGACTACGCCAACCTGTGCAATACAGTTAGGACAGTATATCTCGTTTACCGTAAGGTTGAAGGTTGCTTCATCATCCTTGCAGAACTGGCTTTGACCGTCAGAGTAATGAATCGTATACCTTATCCTTATAAACAGCTTGAGTTTTTTAAAACCAGGTTTTGTCAAGGAATCTGTTTTTGAAATAACCTTTACCTCTACAATGTCGAAATCCGTAGCTCCTTCAAAAGAATACGGGGGGCATACGCAGACATCATGATGATGGTGGTGTCTTTCGTCTTCGTCCTCCCTAGGCTTCAATCCCAAAGGAATACACCTTGTAACGCAGTCTCTCAATGCAACCTGGTCAAATACCTTCGGTACCTGTATGCATACCAGTTCATTTGGTGGTGGAAAACAATCAGGGTTCAAAATCTGTCCGGCTTCAATTTTCACGCCGTGCTCAACATACTTTGACATAATAAATAAACCTCCTTTGACGTAATACATTATAATCAATCATAATAATCCTTTGTAATTAACTCCATTTTTTTATCTGTTTGTGTTATCCTCAGTATCATTATATTAACGGCAATAAAATTGGTTACAAAAATTAAATATTATGGTCAGGGATTTTACATAAGAAATGTTCAAATACATGGGAAAACTTAATAACAAGAAAAGAGCCTCTCAAATTAAAAAGCTTCTCCCCCTTTTTTAGAGAAAAAGCCATTAATAATTCAACGTTAATTCTTTTGCTGAAAAAAGTATTATTGAAACAATATGCAAAAATCACTCGCTGAGGTTAACGAAAATACATTTTTGCAGTTGAGTCAACGTAAAAATATAAATAAATCCTTAATTATTTAACCCTTGTCAGGCGATGGGTCATTTTTGGTTCTGAGCCTGCAGTACTCTGCTACAGCTGGGTTTTCAGCTTCATTTGCGTTTTTGATTATGTAATACGCTGCGGCTGCGGTAATTGCAGTTATAACAGCCAATATTGCTGCTACCTGAGGCAATGCCATCTGAAGCTTATCCACTCCCACCTGGTACAGCCCAATCAAGCCGAAAACTGCAAAAGCGCCTGCCGATACCAGCTTGATTGTCTTTTCCGGAATCCTTTTGCACATAACCACGCCAACAGCTATACCAATTGCATCAGCGATAAGCATGCCGGCAGTTGTACCCATTAGAATTCCAATAGGGCTTTGGGGGAATTTGGCTGCCAGGGCTATAGTTGCAAGCTGTGTCTTGTCCCCAAGCTCGGCAATAAAAAAAGCTATGGTGACTGTCATAACCGCCCCGAACCTTGACTTCCTGTTTTCTTCTCCTTCAAGCCTGTCTCCTCTTATTGTCCAAAGACCGAAGAAAATAAAAGACAGCGATGCTATGCCCTGTATCCAAGCCTCTGCTCCGCTTATCCGTGTAATAAGATTCCCAGCGGCAACAGCAATTGCATGATTAAACACCGTGGCGATAAAAACCCCTGTCAAAACCTTATGTGCCTTATATTTTGTTGCAAAAGCCATCGCAAGAAGCTGTGTCTTGTCGCCCATCTCTGCAAGAGTCACCGCACCTACAGAGAATAGGAATGCTAATAATGTACCGTTCATATTTTTACCAATCCTTTCAGCTATAAAATATAGCATTTAAACTCATTTGTCAACGCTAAAAAAGACAGTTGAAAATTCTCAACTGTCTTTTTTAGCGTTTTTTATAAATACAAGAATGATTCTCCCGCAAAAACAGCTTTTCTTGGAACAAGATGAATAAATCACTCGACGATGTTGCAGCAATTCTGAAGCCAAAATGCCAAGGAGGGCATTTTGAGCATCATGTGACACGACGTCACATTGATGTGTGCGAGGAATTGCAAGACAAGTCGTTAGTGATTTCATCGAAGTTTCAGAAAATGGGTTCTTGCGGCAGAATCAAGAATTATACTTTAAAAATAGCAACCGCCTTAGCAAGCTCCTGTGCCAGCTCATTCAGTTCCCTTGCCAGAGATGCAAGCTTTTCTGACGTTTCGGCCTGTTCCATTGTGTTTGCCGATACCTCCTGTGTCGTCGCTGCGGTTTCCTCGGATACTGCGGATATATTCTCAATGCTTTCCAGCGCTTTGCCCTTTATACTCAGAATATTCTTCACCGACTTTTCAACGCTTTTAACCTGTTCAGCAAGGCTTTCCATAGACCCGAATATCATCCTGAATGCGGAATCAGTCTTTTTCACAGAATCCATCTGCTGTGAAATTATATCGCTGGCGCTATTGGCTTCCCTGGCTGTCTGTTCAGTCTTTTGCTGAATTTTGTTGATAATATTGTTAATTGATATTGACGAGCTCTTGGATTGTTCCGCCAGCTTTCTTACCTCCTCGGCTACTACCGCAAAGCCTCTTCCGGCTTCGCCTGCCCTTGCAGCCTCAATTGCAGCATTAAGCGCCAGAAGATTTGTCTGTTCAGATATTGCAACAATTGCCTTTGTAACCTTCATTATCTCCTTCATTTCCTCGCTCAGACCGTTAATATCGGTTATGATTTTATGCGATACCTCATTGGTCTGAACTGCTTTCTCATTCAAGACTTTAACAGTTTCAAGGGCATTCTCGCTGAGCTTTCTGGTTTTATCCACCACATCGGATGCATCGTCAATATCCCTCACAACCCCGTCAATTTCTCCCGAAAGCTCATTAAAGAAGCTTAAGCTTTCAGAAATATCCCCGGCCTGTTGTGTTGCGCCCTTTGCTATCTGAGTAACCGAAGCCGCTATTGACTGCGAAAAATCATTCGACTGCTGGGCGGAAGCTGCTATAACTTCCGAATTCTCCTGGACAGATTTGACTGTTCTTCGCACCTTTGAAACAAGCTCTCCGATATTGGCAACCATTATATTGAAGTTTCCCGTAACTTCTCCGATCTCGTCCCGTCCCGCACCCTCAACCTTAATGGAGAGATCTCCGTCCTTGGCCTTGTACATGGCATCCACCATTCTTTTCAAGGGGCTTGAAATGCTTGTTGTAATAAGCAGTGTAAGAATTATTGCAATTATGAGACATATTGCTGAAATAAATACGATGCTTAAAAGAATTGCATTTGAATCTCTTGAAATATACGAATCCGCAACGGTACATACTATGAACCATTGAGTCCCTTTGATTGGCGAGACTGTTACAAGCTCTTTGCCAAGACTTGCAGTCCACCCATCTGGAGAATCGCCAAGGCGCTTGACAACCTCGGGATTCCCGAATGTATCCCCGATGCCTTTTTTGCTCTGACTGCTGATTACGGTACCCTGTAAATTTATAATGTATAGCTGGGTCTTGTCCCCGAGATTGATTTTATTAAAGATATCCGAAAAATGCTCAGGTTTGAATCCCATGATTATACAGCCAAGATTGTTCCCAGAATTTATAGACTTTATTGACCTTGCAAAGGCAATCGTTTTTTCGCCTGAATTAGGAACAGAAACAACCTGATTGTAAATAGCCCCCTTTGAATTTGAAGCTTCTTCGGTCAGTGCTTTTATCTGCTCCTCAACCCTAGCCAGATAAAATGACCCGCCTGAAGTTAATCTGTTACCGTCAGGCAAAATATACGCATAACTGTTTAGTTTATTAAAAGATATTAGCTTATTGAGTAAAAAAGAGGCAACTTTTCTTGTTAATTCAAGCCTTCCGTATTCATCCAAATTATTATATGTATCTAAATTATTTTGGATTATTTCCGACATGAATATATCCATCGTAGCAGCTTCTATTTTTGACACCTCTACCTCGCATATTTTCGAAAGCTGCTTTACAAGCTCGGCAGAATATGTCTTAATATTGGTTTCTATTGAACGCTTTGACTGACTGTAGGAGATAGCCCCTGTAATCAAGAGCGGAATTAAAGACAGCG
Source organism: Clostridia bacterium (assembly GCA_026417615.1). Lineage (GTDB taxonomy): Bacteria > Bacillota > Clostridia > Acetivibrionales > JAFADI01 > SKW22. The sequence goes on along the minus strand of JAOACY010000062.1, from coordinate 31 downwards.
ACAGGAATGAAACAATCAGCCGGCTCTTGAT
>JAOACY010000101.1 GCA_026417615.1 Clostridia bacterium | reverse complement strand
AATATCATCTTTCGTAGTATGTGTAACCGCGAAGCCCGTTATCGTAAGCACGCATAATCTCCCGCCTGTCGCTCGCGCTGATTAAGCCATCCCGCACAGCTTCCTCAGCAGTTTTTCGGAAGTTTACCAGCATATCCTTAGGATCAAACTCGACATAGGATAACACGTCAGCAACACTGTCGCCGTGAATTTCCCGTACAAATTCAAAGCTTCCATCCGGATTGATTCTCACACTTACAACATTTGTATCTCCAAAGAGGTTGTGCAAATCCCCCAGCGTCTCCTGATACGCTCCTACAAGGAACACCCCAAGGTAGTAATCATCACCGTTCTTCATTTCATGCAGAGGCAATGTGTTCCTTACGTCATGCAGGTCTATAAAGCGGTCTATCTTTCCGTCACAATCGCAGGTTATGTCTGCGATAACAGCTTCCCGCTTGGGCATCTCAAGCAATCTGTGCAGGGGCATGATGGGAAACAGCTGATCTATGGCCCAGCTGTCCGGGATTGACTGGAATACGGAGAAGTTGCAATAGTAAATATCCGCAATTGCGCTCTCAATGTCTTCCAAATCCGGAGGAGCATTCTTCATCTTCTGCTTTTCCTTTGCAATCTGGTTTATGGTGTTCCAGAAGATTTTTTCAGACACCGAGCGCTCACGCAGGCTTATCCTGCCGTGCTTGAACATATCCCGGATTTCATCCCTGTAATACAGGGCATCATTATAGCACTCCTGAATATTCTTGAGATTAAGGTTCTTATTAACCTCAAACAGGTTTTTAATCTGTTCTGCGACATTGTCATCGAGTTTGTCCGGTATGTCATACTCCTCAAATCTCTCTACATCCAGCACATTGAACAGCAGTACAGAGTAATACGCCACAGTTGTGCGTCCCGATTCCGTTACTATAATCGGGTGAGGAATATTGCTGGAATCAAGGATGGACATAACAGTTTCCACTATGTCCATGCAGTATTCCTCAACGGTATAGTTACGGCTGTAGGGGTAGTTTGTGTTAGAGCCGTCGTAGTCAACTGCAAGACCCCCTCCCAAATCCAGATAGCCCATGGGTGCTCCTTCTCTTACAAGCTCTGCATACACACGCGCCGCTTCCACTACAGCGGAACGTATATCTCTTATATTGGGTATCTGTGAGCCGAGATGGTAATGCAGAAGCTTTAATGAGCTCAGCATATTTCTTTCTTTTAAGGCATCCACCATCTCTATAACCTGGGACACATTCAGGCCGAATATGCTGCGGTCTCCGCCGGATTCGGTCCAGTGCCCTCCCGCTTTTGCCGCAAGCTTGATGCGGATTCCTATATTGGGCTGCACGCCCAGGGCTTGCGAACGTTCAAGCACAATATCAAGCTCTCCTGGAATCTCAATTACAAAAAAACACTTAAAGCCCATTTTAATTGCGTACAGGCCCAAATCTATAAACTCCTCATCCTTATACCCATTGCAAATAAGGCACGCTTCCTTGTCTTTCATAAGCGAAAGCGCTGCAACCAGCTCAGCCTTGCTGCCCACCTCAAGGCCATGATGGTAGCGCTGACCGAATTTGGTCACTTCCTCGATAACCTGCTGCTGCTGGTTTACCTTTATTGGATAAACCCCCCGGTATTCGCCCTTGTAGCCCAGCTTCCTCATGGCATCGCCAAAAGAATTATTCAGATATGATATCTGTGAGTCCAGAATATTTTCAAAGCGCAGCAGCACAGGCATATCCAAGCCGCGCTCACGGACGCCCGAAATAATATCCATAAGGCTTATTGCTACTGAATCACTGTCCTTGTAAGGGTTTACCAGCACCTCTCCCTTGTCGGATATAGAAAAGTAGCCTGCACCCCAGTTCTTTATCCCATAAAGCTCTTCAGACTTCTCTTTTGTCCATCTTCCCAAAAGTTCAGCTTTGTTCATGATTTAAAGCTCACATCCTTCAATAATAGCTTTAGTCAACCATTTTTCTTAAATGCAATAAATAGTATTACACCAACGCAACAATAACATATAGCTTTATTACTGTCAACTGCAACAGAAAAAGTTTTCATGCCGGTGGTAAAAATTGTTCATCAAAATGTCATTTATCAAGCTTTGTATTATTCCGATAATTTATTTAATCAAAAAAGAAAGGTTAATTAAGGCATGCAGATATATAAAGACAAAGCACAGGCATTATTTTTGCTGATATTATTGATAATCTTATTGTCAAGCGTTTATATTTCGTACATCAGCCCAGGTAAAATACAGCCCTCTGCAAAAAAAGGGGTATTAGACCTTTCTGATTGGAATTTTGAGAAAAACGGAAATGTCATGTTAAACGGAGAATGGGAATTCTATTGGGACAAGCTTCTCACACCCGAATATTTTAACTTGCCCCATGGGATAAATCCGGACGGATATGCTGTTGTTCCTTCCTCGTGGCACAATAATGCCGGCAGCGTTCCAAGGAGCCAAAAGGGTAAAGCAACCTACAGGCTTAAGGTTGTAATCCCCGAAGGCATGAAAAAATTTGGAATTAAAACAAAAAACATCAGAATGTCCAGCATAATGTATATAAACGGAATGGAGGCCGGAAATAACGGGAAGCCCGCAAACAGCAGAAAAGAATACATAATGCTGAACAAGCCTTATTCGTCATATTTTTTTGCCAGCTCAAACACAATGGAAATAATAGTGCAGGTCGCAAATTACGACTATAAAAGCGGAGGCATCATACAGCCGATTTTTTTGGGGAAGCAGGAAGACATAGCAATTTTAACCTTCAGGAACAGTTTCGTTGAAATATTCGTGGTAGCCTGCTTTTTTATATCCGGCATATATTATCTGGGGGTGTACCTGGGAAATAAAAAGCAAAAGGGTGTACTATACCTTGGCATCTATGCCTTATTGTTTTCGTATTACGTCTTTACCGACGGAGAAAAGAGTATTTATCATATATTTCCTTCCGTTTCTTTTGAAGCTGTCATGAAAACCAAGCAAATAGCGGTGAATATTACAATAATTCTCATTTGCTTTTTTATAGACAGCCTGTATAAAAAGCTTGTCCCGAAAAAACTTCTGCAGCTTACCCTGGCGCTTTTCGGCGGCCACTCAATACTTGCCGCATTGCTCCCTTTTAGGATATACTCAAGGCTTGAAGGCGCCTTTTTCCTTTTCGGCATGCTTGAATACTTATTTCTTATAATTGCTGTGCTAAATGCTTCCTTTAAACAAAATCTTGAGCCTTCAGACAAGAACGAGCTTTTATATCTTGCAGCCGGCTTTATCTGTGTTGAAATAACATTTATAGACCAGCTTGTTTATCTTTACGGCTTGAAAAGGGATTCGATGACAGGACATTTATCTTTTGTCCTGTTCATGCTTATAATTACGCAAATGCTTTCAAAACGGTATACCAACGCATTTAAAACCATTGAAAGCATGAGCGCCAGATTAATGGAGCTGGACAGGCTTAAAGATGAGTTTTTGGTAAACACCTCCCATGAGCTTAAAACTCCGTTAAACGGTATAATCAACCTGACCCGGTCTATGCTTGAAAAAAAACCGGCAAATCTAACCAATCAGCAGCAAAATGATTTGAATCTGGTAATACAAGCCGGAAAAAGGCTGAACAGCCTCGTAAATGACATCCTTGACATGGCCAGGCTCAAAAGAGGGGAATTAAAGCTGAATAAAGTGCCAATAGATGTACGTACGGTCGTAGATGTTGTGATCCGTTTTGTGGATTATTTGAAGCAGGATAAGGAGATAGAAGTAATCAATTCGATTCCCAGCAATCTTCCGCCTGCATATGCCGATAAGGACAGAATAAGACAGATTTACTATAATCTTTTAAGCAATGCGCTGAAATTCACCCAAAAAGGGGAAATCGTCGCAGGCGGGCGTGAGAACGGCGACTTTCTTGAATTGTGGGTGGAGGACACCGGATGCGGCATTCCTTCCGACAAGCATGAGGAAATATTCAAGCCTTTTTATCAGCTTGATACAATTGATACAAAGGAAAACTCAGGTACAGGCCTTGGGCTTTCCATAACAAGAAATCTCATCGAGCTGCACGGCGGGAGGATTCGGGTGGAATCCGTGCTTGGAAAAGGCTCTAAATTCTGCTTTACACTGCCTTGCAGCAAAAACTCAAAGCCGGTTGACATATTTGAAGATTATGCCTTGGAATATACCTCCAAGCCAGTAGAATCAAAGTCCGCTTTTGTTAATGAAAAGGAGAAAGACGTTAAGTATAAAATACTTGCTGTTGAAGATGATACAACAAACTTAAGGACTCTTTTATCAACTATTGAAGCCGAGGATTACTTTATTAAAGCCGTGCATGACGGTCAGGCAGCAATAAATGAGCTTTACGGATACAGAAAATTCGACCTTGTAATACTTGATATTATGCTTCCTAAGGTTTCAGGATTTGATGTGCTAAAGAAAATAAGGGAAAGATTTCTGCCTGTTGAGCTGCCTGTGCTGCTGCTTACCGCAAAGTCGAGGGCGGAAGACATAAAAACAGGCTTTGAGCTTGGCGCAAACGATTTTATTGCAAAGCCATTTGAAGCCGAAGAATTAAAATCAAGAGTAAGAACGCTTGTACAATTAAAAAGCGCGGTAAACTCAATAGTTTTAAAAGAGCTGTCCTTCCTGCAGGCTCAAATCAAGCCTCATTTTATATATAATGCTTTAAGTGTTATTTCATCTTTAATAAATAAATCTCCCGTGACAGCTAAAAATCTGATTATACGGCTTTCTGACTATCTTAGGGGCAGCTTTAATTTTGAAAACCATGACGGGCTGATTTCAATAGAGACGGAATTAAAAACCGTGGAAGCTTATCTATCTATTGAAAAAGCAAGGTTTGCCCAAAGGCTTAATGTTGTTTATGATATTGATACGGACATAGTTGCTTCGATTCCTATTCTTTCCATACAGCCACTTGTTGAAAACGCGGTAAGGCACGGTATTCTAGGGAAAGAGGAAGGCGGTACGGTAAAGCTTTCTATAAAGGGCTTTTCAGATAGAATAATCATTGTTGTCGAAGATGACGGCGCAGGTATTAAGCCTGATATTTTAAGCCGGCTTCTTGCCACAGAAAGCGAAGGAAGCGGAGTAGGGATCAGAAACATCCATAAAAGGCTGCTTGCGCTGTACGGTAAAGGACTTGCAATCGAGAGCGATCCGGGTAAAGGTACAAAAGTTACGATAGAAATACCTGTTATAAAGGGTTAAAGGGGGTTAACAAATGAAAGCAATAATTGTTGACGACGAATCGCCAAACATAGAGGAAATTGATGAAATATTAAAGACAACCGGGGATTTTGATGTTGTAGGAAAATACACCAGCCCTTCCAGGGCCATTTCTGAAATTGAAGCATTAAGCCCGGATTGCGCATTTTTAGATATTGAAATGCCTGGGATAAACGGAATGGAGCTTGCGGACAAGCTGCTTGAAATAAATCCGGGAATTGAAATTGTTTTTGTGACGGCATATAACAATTATGCCACTCAAGCCTTTGAAGTAAATGCCCTGGATTATGTCCTAAAGCCCATTGATCCGCAAAGGATTTATAAAACCATTTCGCGCATTAAACAAAAAATTAATATGCGCAAAAAAGAACAGACATTAAAGATAACCGTACGGATGCTTGGAAACTTTGAAATCTTTATCAATGAAGAGCCTGTCAGATGGAGCAGGTCAAAAGCAAAGGAGCTTGCGGCATACCTCTTTTATCACAGGGAACAGCCGGTAAATAAATATAAAATCTGCGAGGACCTCTGGCCTGAGCTTGATGCCAAAAGAGCCCTTGCCATCCTGCAGACCACCATATGCTCGGTCAGGAAAAGCATCAGCATATCAGGAAGGGATCGCATCAAGATACAGTATATTAATGAAGCCTATATGCTCACCTCCCAAAATGTATTTATTGATATTGAAAGCTTCAATTTAATGTTTGAGTCCTTTATTAAAGGCGGGGATTTATTAAAGGCCGAATCGGCAGTTGAGCTTTACAATGCAGATTTGCTAGAAAACGAAGGGTATCTTTGGGCTGAGGAGCAAAAGCAGTCTATTTGCAAAAAGCATTCCATGCTTTTAAAAAAGCTGTCGCATTCATATTATGAAAAAAATGAATATAACCGCTCAATAGAAGTCATTCTAAAGCTCGCAAAAAAATATTATCCTTCCGAGGAATATCAGCTCATGTTTTTTGAAGCTTCATACAGGCTTGAAGGAACAAAAAAACTAAAAAAGCACTTGTCTGCGCTTGAATCATTATTAAAAAAAGAACATGGGTCTTCCTTGCATCCTAAGGTTCTTGAGGCTATCAGAAATAAGCTGGGTGTGTGAAAAAAATTTTTAAAAAAAACGATAAATTTTGTCGCTTTTATATTTGTTTGTAAGAATTTTGTCAGAGGCATTTGATAAAATTATTTTGTAAACATATCTAATCCCGACCGGAGGTGAAAAAGATGAAAGCAGTAATTGTCGATGATGAGGCATGGTGCGCAGATGAACTGGAGGAAATCCTGTCTCATATCAAGACGATTGAGGTTGTGGCAAAATATTCAAATCCCCGGACCTTTATCGAGCAGTTAAACCGCGATGCCCCCGACCTTGTTTTTGTTGATGTTCAAATGCCCGGCATAAACGGCCTTGAGCTGGCAAAAATCATAAAGGAAAAGCATGACGGCATCAAGGCTGTGCTCATGTCTGAAAATCCCAGCTATGCCTGCGACAGCTATGCAGTAGGAGGCGATGATTTTGTTCTTAAACCTATTAAAGCGGAAAGAATCAGATTTTGCCTTTCACGATTTTTAAAAATGGCAGTAAATGAATAATTTTAGTTATATAAAATGTAAAGGAGGCAATAAAATGTTTTCTCAAAGGTTTAAAAAAACAACTGCGTTAGTATTAATAATAAGCCTGATGTTAAGCATTCTTCCCCTTAATGCCTTTGCAAACACAAGCGCTCCAAGGGTAACGCTTGTGCCGAATGCAGCGCTCAAGGAGGACAATCTTAACACCTCAAGCCTTGATGTATTGATCGACGGCTTTTATTTCAAAAGCACAAAGCTTGCTCCGGAGGATTTCGCCTTCAGCAATGCGCCGTTAGGGCTGTACATTAAAAGAGTGGATTATGTATCGCCCATAAGATGCATAATCAACCTTGGCTTTGAGGGGGACATAGACAAGAATATCAGCGATATGACGCTTAGGATCCTTCCCTCGAAAATCACCCTGCCAAGCGCCATCGACTCTGACACAAAGCTATCCGTATCGGCAATAAATGATGAGGAAACCCTTTCCGCCTCATGGCAGCTGAAAGGAAGCAATGTTGATTTTGTCTATGAATACCAGGAAGCAATGCATTCCATACTTGTAACCATAAAAGGCGGACTTTTCGCAGATGAAGGCAAAAAAACACTGGATGTGTCAAAGTGGAGGATAGACAATCTTCCTAAGGGCGTAGCAATAAAAAGCATCTCTCTGCTTGCCCCCGACAAAGCCTTAATAACCCTTACAGGCAAGCCAGAAGGAAGACTTACCGCCGATGCAGGCATCAGGATCAGGCTGTCCGGCTCGGGCTATTCTGATTCCGACGGAACGGAGATATCCTCGGGAGAGCTTGCAATCAGAAAAGGAACCGAGCCTACTGCTCAAACAACAGGCATAAAAGCTCTCACCGCAAACGGCGTCGAGCTTACGGGCGAAATGCTTTCCGAAGGCTTTCCCGCAGCTTATGAAAAAGGCTTTGCAGTTTCTGAAAATTCAGAGGCCTTAAAAAAGCTGGGCAGCCAAAGCGGCTCCTTGCAAACCGGCTCAATAACAATGTTCAAGGGAGCGGAAAACACAGGCAAAAGCATTGTTTCAACGCTTCCGTATTCGCAAAACAGCCTTGTTTACTACAGGGCATATGCCCTGTCCGACCTTGGCTCAAGCTTTGGCAGCATAAAGCAGCTCAAAATAATGTCAGCTTTTTCAAAATATCTCAATAAAGCAACTGCCGGCTTCAACTATACATATAAAAAAGTATTTGCAAATATAAAGTTTTCCTTAGATCTTCCAATAGGCGACGACATACCTGACGGAACAAGCGAAAACGGCTTTACTGCTGTAAATAAGAACACCCGTGACGGGAAGACAGTTATTGAAGGTATGTTTGACAAGCCGGGGATTGTAGCCCTGCAAGTCCCGGGGGCAGGAATTTTGTTTGAAGTGCTCCCTTCACCCGGCGACAGCATCGACACCTCCCTGATCAAAATGGAGGATGCCAAATCAGATCCGCTTTTGTCAGGGTTGCCTTCCTTTGACCTTGACGACAAGAGCCTTCAGAACATACCCGATGAATATGCAAACCTTGTAAAGAAAACAGAAATTGCCGTTGAAAGCAACTACAGCCTTATAGATTCCATAAAGGTCGGCTTTGAATCGGATATTAACCTAGGCTTTGCGCAGAGCACCATTAAAAGGCTTGACGAAGACACCTTCAAGGGCCGCCTGAGGCTTAAGGGCTTTTCAGGAGGCAAGACCTACGACGTTTTCGTGAACATTGCAAAGAAAAAGCAGGATTCTGGCAACATGTTCGAGCTTACAGCGGACCTTTCCAACCCCCTTTCCGACGTAAAGGTTATAAGGGACATATTAAAAAACGATATATGCACCATAGGCACAAGCGCCCAGCTTATCGCACAGTTTGCGGAAAAGAAAATAGACATAGCCAATACGACAGCAGCAGACAATGACAAGGTATATATAAAGGCGCCCATAGAGCTAAAGCTTGACCCTACAAAGGACAAGCTTAAGCTGTTTGCCCTCATCGACCTGACAGAATTCAAAAGCAGCCCGGAAATTCCCATAACCTTCGGCATGGAGGAAGGCTATAAATGGGAAAAGCCATTTTCAATTATTCCTGGTGAGGTTCAGACCTTCTTGCTGGACTTTGTATACAATACAGAAAAGGAAAAGGCAGAGAATTTCCAAAGCACAATTAAGGTGAAGGTTCCGGGAATAGGGATTGTAGGCCTTGACATGCCCAAGCTGCCTGCCTTCGGGATGCCCTCCTTCTTCAACGTGGACATACCGAATCTTCCAAACCTTTTAAATCCTTTGTTTGACTTGCTGAAGGCAATAGGCCTGCCGGACTTTAAAATAAACATAAAAAGCATCAGGATTCCTGTGGACTTCGTTTCCCTCGGCTCATTGAAATTCAAGGGCATAAATTTCAATATAGATATAGTTGATTTTCCGAAAATACCCAATTTCAACCTTGATCTGAATTTGCCGGAATTAAACCTCCAGGCTCTTTTAGACGCCTTGAAGTTTGAAATATCCTTAAAATTCCTTGACTACCTGTTCGGGCTTATAAACATTAAGCTGCCAGACATAGGCAATTTCTTCGAGTTCAACCTCGATCTTATAAAGCTTAAAATGAAGCGCATATCAAAGCAGGACTTCGAAGGAAGCCTTACAATAAAATACCTCAAGGCTGGCTCAGATTACGTTGCAAACTGCACGGCAAAGCTTGATCCCGAGGCGAGGAACATGACGGTCACAGCAAAAATGGACAACCCTTTGGATTTAGTGCCGGTTTTCAAGCCCTTAAACAGCCTCGGCCTTATTTCCACAGAAAAGAAGCTTGACTTTAAAATAATATTCAATCCCTCCTCTGCAAGCGAAAGGGTAAACGCCAAGCTCAGCGTGCCCTTTGACATGAAGCTTGACCCAACCGCCTCAATGCTTAAAATGTACATGGACTACGACATGGTGGGGAAAACTGTAAAAGGCGGCCTTCGTCCCGGTGCCAGCTGGAAAAACCCCTTTAGCATAATACCCGGGAAGGTCAGGGAATTGAATCTTGAATCAAATCCCCAGTTTACCGATTTGAGCATAAAGAGCATAATTGAGTCGGACGTGCTGGGCGACCTCGACATGGACGTTGTTTTCAAGGGCAGCGGGCAGGGACTGCTTGACAACAAAATAAAAATAAAGGCAAAGGATGTAAAGCCGGGCAAGATAATTTCAGAGGTCGTAAAACAAGTTCCCATACCAAGCTTCATAAAGAGCGTATTTGACGAAGTGGCTTCTTCTTTTAAGGTAAAGGAGCTAAGCTGCGATGCCAACGCAATGGATCTTATCCAGGGAAAGTCGCCCTCCTTCAAGCTTGTGTGGCAGATAGCCGTTTACGGCATAACCATGGCGGAGCAGACCATAAAAGTTCCAAGCGTAACCCTTGAAAGCTTCATTCCCGTCCTTGCGGAGGCATTATACAACTTTGTAAAGGATATAGTGACGGGCAAAATAGCCGAGGTGTTTATAAAAAGCGCCGTTCAAAAGGCGGAGCAATTTTACACCAGCGCCAAGGGCGAAGCGGAAAAGCTTTACAATACTGTCGGAAAAGATATCGTAAATTCTTTTAATAAAATAAAAGAAATGTTTGCTAATCTCATTGAATTATTTAATGCAACCATTAAATCAAATTACGACCTCTACCAGTTTGAAGGCGTATTCAAGCGCAGCATAGACGAATTCAGCGCAGAATACATAAAGGGTATTTCCTCTTTAACAGACCCACTTGCCGAGGATATGGAGAAAATACCCGACCAGGCCTCAAAGCTCAAGGTGGCGGATAGTGTAGTTGAAAAGCTAAAGGCACAGGCAGAGGAAACTATAAACAAAATGAATTTCGACTATGTCAACTATTTCAGCAACCATCTTTACCTCAGTAAGGAATATAATATTGTCAGGGATAGAATGAACAATGTCAAGAAGGACCGCATTGAAAATCTCAAGGCATGGCTTGATTTCAAAAAAGAATCCATGCTTATTCCAATTCCTGAAAAGAAGCTTGTTTACCGCATGACGACCGAATATGAAAAGGTATGGGACAATTCCCACATATCAGACAGGGAATACAGCTATTCCATATGGTATCCCGTTCCCAGGGACGGCTTCTACCCCGTGTCGCTGGTGCTTAACAATTCCTTCAGCAAGCCCTCCTTTGCCACAGTGCTTGTAAAGAAGGACGGCGACATAATAGTGCCTTCCTCCAAGTATACGGATTATCCTTCATCTGCATCCTACACTTTAAACAAAAACGGTAATCTTGACATAAAATTCTTTGTTGCACCTTATGACCAAAATGCAATAACATCCGCCACTAATAGTAAGTATGCTCTTTATGGCCTTTTGAAATGGAGCCTTAACACCAGGCAGCAAATAGGCGGAAGAAGCTTTGTAAGCATAGGCCAAAACGCAATAACCGCCTCCGGCCTTAAATATGCGGCCAACACCATCACCAACCCCGATGATGCCTACTGGAAAGACACTTCCGTGGGAATGCCCGCCTATATAAACAGGGCGTATGTTGATGCGGGATCCTTAAAATTTGTCGCAGCAACACAAAAAATAAACGAAAGCAAGGTCAGCGAAGAACAATTCAGTAACACTTATTTATTCTTCGGACCAGAGCCCTCCTTCTGGAGCATTGACAGCAAGGACGGCTTAAATGCAGGAGGAGTATTCATCTCGCCTGACAGGGGCCAGCCCCAGTATGAAATCGCATACACGCTTAAAAAGGGTACTTACTTAAGCGAAAGCGAAGCTGCGGCAAAAAGCATGGAGTACTTAGGAAAGGTTGATTCCCTGTTGGCAGATGGCGATCTCCAAAAAGCAAAAGAATTCCTTGACATAGGCTTGTATTATTCAAACAACCCAGGCATACGTAATCAATATGCCCGTGAGCTTGATTTCATTAAAAGCTATCAGGAAGGTCTCAGGCTTGAAAAGGAAAAAGAAAAAAATAACCCGTCTCTTGCCGAGGCTTCGTACAACTCATACAAGAAGGCCTATGATCTTAAAAATTACCCGTATGTAAAGACGCGCATGGACAGCATGGCGTATGACGCTGCTATGTATCAGGGCAGGATGCTGCTTTCCCAGGCAAGGCTTGACGAGTCTGCCGAAGCATATATGAAGGCTTTGGCAATATATCCCGACAGGGAGCTTGCAAAAATCCAGATAGAAAGAATAAAGGACATGAAGCTTCGTCAGATAGAGCTTTTATTCAGGCTTGACGAGGCTCTTGCCAAAAAGGATGAAGGCGAAATCATCGCTGCGTATCTTGAAGCAAGAAGCGTTTATGAAAGCGATGCCTTAAAGGCTTATGAAAGCAAGCTTCCTTCAAGCCTTAAAAGCTTTTTGTCGGAAAGCAGAAAGGCTTACGATAATATTTCAAAAAACAATTGGAACAAAGGCAGCTGGTTTAGAACACATGAACCCTATGATATTTTAAATAATGCCATTAGCTTGATGTCAATGAATTACAACCGCAATAAATTAACTGCCTTAAAAAGCGATTATCTTTCCCTAAGCCCGGGGGAATTCCTTAAATATCTGGAACTTAGAAAAGAGGCGTTTAATTTCTTCCCGTCAAACATGCCTAATATAAAACTAAACAGGTATTACGAATGGGCTGATAAGCTTGAAGCTAGCATTTCAAAGCTGAGGGAGTACACAGACCGGTATCCCGAGTTTGAAAAGGATCTGGCAATGCCGCTTGAGCAGCTTAATATATTAAGAGAAAATGCAAGAAAATTTGACGAGCAGCTTAAGATTTTAGATGAGGCAAAAAACAACCTGGAATATTACAAAGCTCTAAAGGCATGTGAAGAATTAAGCAGTCGCAGAGCTGATATGTCTGCAGAAACAGCTGTTTTTAGCACACTTGACAAAAATTCAAGCAATATTTGGGCCTCACGCAATCCTTTTATGGAGCCCGGTGTAAATTATCAAAACAATATAGACCAGTACAAGAAGGCTATAGAGCTTACCGATCAGTTGAGGCGCAGCTACGATGTTGATGCAATAGTTCCAAACCTTATGAAAAACATTGCCGCATACAAAAAGGTTATGGATGAATTTGCAAAAAACGATGTGTCCAATAAAAATCAATCTGTACTAATGTCCGGTGAATACATTAAAGCTACTGGAAGCCTTGTGTCCCCCAATAAAAAGTACACGCTGAAAATAACGCAGCAAGGGCCGAAGATTTTTGAAGGCACCAGAGTAGTCTGGCAGCTGAATGGTAAAAATAATTCTAGTTTTAACAAAACCTACTTTATCATGGAGAATACCGGAAATCTTTCCTGGAGCATTCGCTACTATGAAGGCAGATTATGGAGCTCCGGAACTTCAGGAGCGCAAGGAGCGTTCCTGAGGCTTACCAATGATGGCAGTCTTGAGGTTGTGTCCTCCGACGGCAAAAATGTGCTCTGGCAGTCACAAATGATAGAAGCCGGAAAAACCTATGAAATCCAGTCCATTAAAAGTGGAAAGAATTTGACGGTTAATAAGTCCAGCACTGGAAACAATGTAAGAATTCAGCTTTGGTCGCCATCTGCCAGCAACAGGCATTATACATGGAGACTTGAAAAGGTAGGAGAAGGCTCTAATGGAAACATATACAGGATTGTTAGAAGCGACAACAATTCTCTATGCCTTTCAGCAAATGAAAATACAAGCTCAGGGTATATGTTTGCCGAGCAGCGCAATTATTCCAACGATAAGCTGAATCATTGGTATTTAGACAGCTCAATTGGCAACATGGTAGAAATTGTAAACGAAAAAATCCGCAAAGGACTTGACATCCAGGATGGCTTGGATGCCGACGGCACCAGTCTTATTTTGCAGAAGAATTATGGAGACAATCGTTGTTTTTGGAAGCTGGTTGAAAAATAAAACATAAAGGAGGATGCTTAAGCATATGAAAAAAATATTCAGCAAGGCTTTTATATTTCTGGTCATAGCGGCGCTGCTTTTTATGCATTTGCTGCCCGGCTTTGAAACACGGGCTTATGCCGCCACGTACAATGTATCAGATTTTAGTGGATTGACAAGTGCAATTTCAAGCGCGGTTCCAGGGGACACAATAAACATAAACGCCAACATAAACGTGACATCTCAGATAACCATAAGCGGGAAATCCCTGACAATAAACGGGAACGGATACACCCTGTCCGTTCCCAGCCCGGGGGTTGACGATGCCGGGCTCATAAGCCCCACATATTCAACTTGGAGGGTATTTAATCTAAGCGCCAGCGGGCATACCATAACCCTGAACAATATGAAAATTAAGGGCGGCAGGCCTTCATCCGATGGGGGCGCCATCTTTAACGCTTCCGGAACTACGTTGAACCTTAATTATGTTACCGTTTCCAATTCCGGAGGCAGCGACAGCTATGCAGCCGGCGGAATACAGAACCAAGGTACTGTTTACATGAAATACTGCAGCATATTAAGAAATGCAGCAAGGTATGGAGGAGGCTTTTTAAATTCAGGCACCATGTACATCGAAAATACCACCTTCAGCGAAAACAGAACTTTGGCTACAAATGGAGGAGGCGGCGCAGGACAAAACGACGGAACGCTTTATATCAACAATTCAACCTTTGCAAACAACTACAGCACTGAATTGGGCTCAGCTGTAAGCAACTGGAGTATTATGCATGTGTTGAACTCCACCTTTACAGGAAATGTTTCTTATCATTCCAGCTACAATAGCGGTGCAATTAATGCAAAGGGTTCACTAAACAACATAATTAATTGTTTTTTTGCCTACAATTATCATACAGGAGATGGAAACAGCTATACTCTGGCAGATTTTGCTAACTTTAACAGTCCCTCGCCTAATATATACTACACTTCTTATCATCAAGCATCTTTACCAGCTAATGCAACCACAGGTGGAGCAATATATAAATACAATGGCGCAGCTAACGGCTCCAACAATGACTTTTCGGCAGGAGGCGCCACCTCCAGATTTTTGGCGGCAAACGGAACACAGCTTGGCACAGGCACTTTCTTCCAGCCATTCCTTGTCTATCACAATTCAGCCCTGCCTGCGGTAATAAAGCTCAAGTCCGGAAGCTTCGCCTATGGCAAGGCGACGGTTACTGCTTTCAGAACCGGTGCTTCACCCATTGTGGCCTACCAGCACCCAGCAGGCACTTGGAACTATAGGGTCGGAAGCTCAAGTGCCGGAAGCTACATAGTATCAACAGACCAGCTTGACACATCAAGGGGATCCGGCTCGGCTTCAGACGCTCTCGGAAGCACGGTGGAAAATGCCGCTAACCTTAAGATGGTGAAAATAAGGGCAAATACCGACGGAAGCGTTGCAGGCGGCTCTATTTACGGGGATGTTTATCCTGCCGGGACTCAGGTTACACTTACCGCATACCCGAATTCGGGCAAAAGATTCAAGCAGTGGAATGATGCAAACAATACCCTCGTATCCACCCAAAACCCCTATACCTTTACATTAACGGATAACATAGAGCTTGCTCCTGTATATGAAACCTTTGCCGGCTATACGGTTACATACCTCGGCAACGGCAATACCGAAGGACAGGCCCCTCCTCCTTCTTCAAGAACCTCGGGCCAGTCTGAAACCATTGCTAGCAAAAATACGCTTGTCAAAACCGGCTACACCTTCGGGGGGTGGAACACGCTGCCAACTGGCCTTGGCACAACCTACCAGCCGGGTGATTCACACAACTTCGGTACAAATACGCTGTTATATGCCAAATGGGTGCCAGTAACCCCTCCTTCTACTCCCTCTGCCATTTCGGCAGCGGCAGGCAACGCCCATGCAACGGTTTCCTTCACAGCCCCTGCAAGCGACGGTGGAAGCCCCATTACACACTATACCGTCAAGGTGTTCCAAAACGGGAACGAGCAGGCTATGCTTGCAACCACGGGTTCCGCAACCGCTATTACGGTTACAGGGCTTACCAATGGTTTACCCTACACCTTTAAGGTGTTTGCAACAAACTCTGCGGGCAACAGCCCTGATTCCAGCATGTCAAATGTGGTCACACCGACTGCTCCACCAGCTTCTCCGTCAACACCTACAGCCATATTGGCTGCAGCAGGGAACTCTCAGGCATATGTTTCCTTCACACCTCCTTCAAGCAACGGAGGAAGCCCCATCACCCACTATACCGTCAAGGTGTTCCAAAACGGCATAGAGCAAGCTTCCCTCGCAACTACAAGCTCTGCAACCACAATCACGGTTACAGGGCTTACAAACGGTTTGCCCTACACCTTCAAGGTCTTTGCAACAAACTTGATTGGTCACAGTCCTGACTCGGAAATGTCCAATGCGGTCACTCCTACTGCTGACATAACAGCACCGTCCGCTCCATCAGCAATATCTGCAACAGCTGGTGACACTCAGGCAACCGTTTCATTCACTGCTCCTTTAAGCGATGGAGGAAGCTCCATTACACACTATACCGTAAAGGTGTTCCAAAACGGGAACGAGCAGCCTGCCCTCGCAACCACGGGTTCCGCAACCGCTATTACGGTTACAGGGCTTACCAACGGTTTACCCTACACCTTTAAGGTGTTTGCAACAAACTCAGCAGGCAGCGGCCCTGACTCAGATGAGTCCAATGCGGTAACTCCCACTGTTCCCGTAACTCCTCCGTCCACTCCCACTGCTATTTCGGCAGCGGCAGGCAACGCCCAGGCTACAGTTTCATTCACAGCCCCTGCAAGCAACGGAGGAAGCCCCATTACACACTATACCGTAAAGGTGTTTAAAAACGGCAGCGAGCAGCCTTCACTTTCCACTACAGGCGCTGCAACCACAATT
>JAOACY010000015.1 GCA_026417615.1 Clostridia bacterium | reverse complement strand
ATTCAGCCAGAAGGTAAGAGTAGTCGGTTGCCATCATCGTTCCTCCCATCACATTGAGCCTTAGGACAGAGAATTATGCTCTGTCTGCTGCAGGATGTTCTGTTAAAAATCAATGTCAATGGTAGGATACGCTTGGTTTTGCTTTTTTAAATCGCCGGGAAACTAAAGTATCTTAAGGTTATTTCGCCGGTTGTTTTTCTACGGTTTTTCTACACTTTTTCTACACTTTGCCCTGAAAACCGCTAAATCAGGGCGGTGAGTTCATGCGCGGAAATATCAGCGTTTGTGCCTGAAAAGCCTTTATTTATGCGGGTTTGCGGGATTTTATCTTCTCCTAAAGTTACTCTCGTAAACTCATAAGAACTTGCCTTCAAATAACTCGAAATCAGTCGTACCCTAACGGGTACCCAGGGTTCGAATCCCTGTCTCTCCGCCAGATTTAGAAGGGCTGATTACATCATTTTTTTGAGTAAGAAGCTCTTTTTTACTGTGTGTAAATATTACTCCTGCCATTGGGCAAACTAAAGCATAAAAGGAAGTGTTTTTACAACCCGAAAGAATTGCTGGAGGTGCAAGATATGAATGAAAAAGAAATATTTGACAAAATAAATGATATGCTGACAGATACTGACTTTCCATTGGAGATCAGAAGCATAGCAGATTTGGAGGATTTCTTGAATGATGATGACAACCGCAGGTTTGAGTCTTTTGAGTTAATAGGAAGATTGTACGATAATCTTGTTTACAGGAATGAGGTTGACAGGTATCCCGAAGGCATCTAGCGGGATGTTTGAGAAAAGGGGACGATTTTTCCTTGATGCTGCAGCCAAGGGGAAATCGTCTTTTTTGGTGTTTATGACTATAGTGCTTCCATTTTGTAAATTAAAAGGTTAATATTATAATATATTTGTTTGAGATATTTTATTATTGGGGAGAAAGCTATTATTCAAAATATTTCAATGGAATCGAAAGATGAATTCGGGGTATATTTAATTAAAGGGTCTAAGGGAATGGAGGTTTTATTTTGAGCCGGAAAAATATTAAATGGCTTTATGAGGAAATACCCGGGCTGATTTCCAAAGGTATACTGACGGAGGAAGACGGAGAGAGACTGCGCAGCTTCTACGGTGAAGCTGAGGGCGGAAACGGGTTGAAAACCGTATTGACTGTATTTGGAATATTAGGAGCGATATTGATTGGAGCAGGGATAATACTGATACTGGCGAAAAACTGGTCTGAAATGCCCAGGGGGGTGAGGACTGTGGTTTCGTTTATTCCGCTTCTTTCAGGCCAAGGACTTGCTTTATACACCTATATGAAGAGAAGCGAATCAATCGCCTGGAGGGAAGGGTCGGCTTCCTTTCTTATGATTTCTATAGGTACAGCTATTTCGTTGATAGGACAGACTTATAACATTCCGGGAGATTTTGACGGATTTGTTCTGACATGGATGCTTTTGGCGCTGCCGCTGGTCTATTTGTTCGGGGCCGCTATTCCTGGAATATTTTACATGGTTGGGATAACTGCGTGGGCGGCTGCTGCGCAGGGAAATAATGGGAATGCCCTTTTGTTCTGGGTTTTGCTTGTGTTGGTTGTGCCGTTTATATATGGGAAAGTCAGAGAAGACATATATTCAAATTCGGCTGTCTTTTTGAGATGGGCGCTGGCAGGAGTTTTGTGCGCAGCCATAGGCATTTCCCTTGAAAAGGTGCTTCCTGGGCTTTGGATTGTAGTCTATAGCGGCTATTTTTCGACACTATACTTGACAGGTTTGCAAAAGCATGATGAAGCAGCATGGTGGCAGCAGCCCTTTAAAACTGTCGGAGCTTTAGGAATTCTTATTTTTTCTTTCCTTTTGACCTATGAATGGCCTTGGAAAAATATAGGGTGGAATTATTACAGGCATAGCGAAGGATTTAATGAGGCCGCAGGCTACTTTGACCTTATTATTGCAGCAGCAGTCATACTTATAGCACTGAGCATGCTTTACAAAATTTTAAAAAGAAAGGATTATTTCAGCGCAGCTTATGGGTCTCTTGCCGTTGTTTCAACCATTGGGTTTGTGCTGGCACAGTACACTGACCCCGTTGCTGTGACAATTATTTTAAACCTGTATCTGTTTGGCTTGGGAATTTACACGGTGGTAAAGGGAATTGGAGATATGAAGCTGGGGACTACCAACGGGGGCATGCTCATTATTGCTTTGCTTGCTGTCATAAGATTCTTTGATTACGACATTGAATATTTGGTGAGGGGCATTGCCTTCATTCTGGCAGGAGCGGGATTCCTGGCGTGCAATGTGGTTCTTCTGAGAAAGAGAGGTAAGAAGAATGAAAAATAGAAAATGGATGTTTGTTTTGCTGATGAGTCTTTTTGTTATACAGCTAAGCGTGCCGGCGTATATGATCGGAAACAGGGAAATGACTCTAAGATACGGAAAGCAGTTCAAGTTCAAGGCAGAGCCGATAGACCCTTTTGACGCCTTCAGAGGAAGGTATGTGGAGGTAAATATCAGGAATGAAGGCATTGATGTGGCGGAGGGCGAGAAATATATGACCGGAGACAGGGTTTTCGTGCTGCTGGAAACTGATGCACAGGGATTTGCTTTAATGAAAAGCATTTCCAAGGAAAGACCTAAGGGAACGGACTATTTTGAAACAAGGATATATTATGGGAGCTTCAAGGAAGATGGGGTAATGGATAAAGCATATGTCAGGATACCCTTCAGCAGATATTACATGGAGGAAAGCTTAGCGCCAAAAGCGGAAGAGGAGTATAACCGAAGCATCAGGGAGCAGAATAAAGAGGTTTATGTGACGGTAAGGGTCAGAAACGGCTCAACTGTGTTGGAAGGATTGTTTATTGAAGGCGTGCGTGTGGAGGAGTATTTAAAGAAATATTAATTATGCTGAGGCTTCGGTGAGTGATTTTTGCAGCTTGCTTCAAGAAAAGCTGTTTTTGCAGCAGAAGCATATTGTATATACTTTGCTAATTACTGTATAATATGAAAGGGGACAGGCAGTGTTAAATGGGCTGTTCCTTGCTCAATAATGTTTGTTCAGGAGGATTTGATAAATGGCTAAGGGCGGATTCCCGGGGTTTGGGGGAAATATGGGCAATTTGATGAAGCAGGCCCAGAAGATGCAAAGGGATATGGAAAAGCTTCAGGAGGAGCTTAATCAAAAGACAGTCGAAGCTACTTCAGGTGGCGGAGCTATCACTGTAGTTGTTTCAGGGAAAAAGGAAGTCAAGGAGATAAATATAAAGCCTGAGGTTGTGGACCCCGATGATGTGGAAATGCTTCAGGACTTGATACTGGCGGCGGTTAACGAAGCAATGAGAAAAGCAGATGAGATGGCAAACTCCGAGATGAGCAGGATCACCGGAGGAATGGGAGGACTTCCGGGGCTTTTCTGATACCGGTGGGTTGGCGAAAGGATTGAAATTATGAGTTTTTATTCACCTCCTGTTGCAAGGCTGGTTGAAGAATTCGAAAAGCTTCCGGGGGTCGGGCACAAGACGGCTCAAAGACTGGCATTCCACGTTTTGAACATGCCTGAGGAAAAGGTGCAGAGTCTGGCAAACGCAATAACGGAGGCTAAGCAGAAGACCAGGTACTGCTCGGTGTGCAGCAACCTGACGGAGACAGACCCTTGCGTCTTGTGCAGCGGAACATCCAGGGACCCTTCTGTAATCTGCGTGGTAGAAGACCCAAGGGATGTAGTGGCTATGGAGAGAACACGTGAATTCAAGGGGTTATATCATGTTTTGCATGGGGCGATATCTCCTATGGAAGGCATAGGGCCTGAGGATATAAAAATAAAGGAGCTTTTGGCGAGAATCCGCTCGGGGAATGTGAGGGAGGTTATTCTTGCTACAAACCCCAAAATTGAGGGCGAGGCAACGGCAATGTATATTTCAAAGCTTCTGAAGCCTTTGGGAATACGGACTACAAGGATTGCACACGGCATCCCTGTGGGGGGGGATTTGGAATATGCTGATGAGGTGACGCTGGCAAAGGCTCTGGAGGGCAGAAGAGATATATAATTTTTATAAGGATGCTGT
>JAOACY010000014.1 GCA_026417615.1 Clostridia bacterium | reverse complement strand
CAACATTACCTTCCGTATAAAGGGCAACTACAGAAGCCTTGCCATGCTGGCTGTTATGACCGCCACCACCATCACCGCCTTTGGAACCTCCCTGTCCTTACGGTATTATGTAGATGCCACACACCACATTGAATTCCCCTACTCCTTCTCCTATGTCTTAAATGATCAGAAGGTGGACGATAAGGTTATTGAGACCATAAACGCGTCCAAACACAAGCTTCTTTTGAATGAAAAGCTTAATTATATCCGGGTGCCGATGAAAATTGACGAAGGTATGGGCCACGGCACCAGCAAGTTCGAAACCATCCGCTATTCAGACTTTGTCAGAATCTCGAAAGAGCTTGAGAAGCAGTATCCCGGAAAGGTTCACACATACCCGAAAATAGCAGGCAATCAGACATTCGTTGTCTTCTCACCCGCTACCATCGGCGGTCTCATCTCTTACAAGGGTAAGACCGGCACTGTAGGCGAAACACAATACCACGTTTTAGATGAGTTTTCTTCACCGCTATTCGGAAGCGGCATCCTGTATCAGGGCGACTGCCTCGTCGTATCGGATGAAGCCTTTGAAACGCTCTCCAAGGGCCAGAAGCCTCAGGTCTTTCACGGCATTATTGTAAGTGACCCCAAAAACTCGCTGGAGCTTGCAAAATCCCTCCAGAGCGTCATGCCAAAGGATACAAAGCTCTTCATGTACGTTACAAAATACCTGGGCACCTACACCTATATGGGACTGTTCTACTTCCTCGGCTCCTTCATGTCTATTGTCTTTATCCTTGCAACAGGCAGCATCATGTATTTCAAGATACTGAGCGAAGCTTTGGCAGATAAGAGTAAATACGACATCCTCAAAAAGGTGGGTATGTCTCGAAAAGAAATTAAAAAGGCTGTCTCCATGCAGGTGGGGCTCTCGTTGATTCTTCCGTTGGGGGTTGGCATTCTCCATAGCCTGTTTGCCATCGATGCGCTTCGCAGGATGCTGAACATCAGCCTTGTGCTTCCCACTGCTGTCGCCATCTCAATCTTCGCCCTATTTTACGCTGTCTTCTATGTGGCAACGACCAAGAAATTCATGAAGCTTGTTTACTGATAAAGCAGATTTGTTTTTTTGGCAAGCGCATCGTATAATGAAAAGAGAACTGAATAGACTCTATTGAATAAAAGCTGTAGCTTCTACGCTGAAAGGCAGTGTGTTTAGATGGTTAGACTTTATATCCGCCAAAAGGTTTTTTCAATCGGTGACAAATATAATATCTTGAATGAACAAGGGCAGCCTGTATTCTCGGTTTCAAGTGAGATTTTCACCTTCGGAGCCAAAATACATTTATACGATGTTACAGGCCTGGAGCTATTCTTTATCCAGCAAAAGCTTTTCAGGTTCCTGCCTGAGTATCATATCTACAGCGGAGATAATGTCAGTGCCATTGTAAAGAAGGAGTTTTCTTTCCTAAGACCCAGGCTTAACATTGACAGCCAGTTTGGGAACTTCACCTTTGAGGGTAACCTCTTTGGTATGGACTTTGTTATTATGAATAATGGAAATGTCGTTGGAGAGCTGCACAAAAAATGGCTCTCCTTCGGCGACACTTACGAATTAACTGTTTACGATGATGACAACGCCCCCTTCTTCTGTGCACTCGCTATTGCTATTGATAACTGCCTGCACAATGAAAACGACCACCATTAATCTAACAAGAAGTGACAGGAAACGGCCTAAAACTTTACACTAAAATTTTTGCATGAAACATATTGACAGGGCTAAGATGAGCCTGTATAATAAATCTTGCTGTTACGGACAGCAACAACAAGCCCTCTGAGCTACAAGCTTAATCCATGAGATGCGATCGTGGTGGAACTGGCAGACACGTACGTTTGAGGGGCGTATGCGCGAGCATATGGGTTCAAGTCCCATCGACCGCACCAAAAAAAAGAGAGGATTTTTGATTCTCTCTTTTTTGTTATTCAGCCTTTTTTATTTTAATATATTCCTTATTTTCAGAATTATTCAAGTTTTTAAATGCAGTATTAAGCATCAGCTTGATTCTGTTCAGCTGGTTTACCTCGCTTGCTCCGGGATCATAATCCACTGCCGTTATGTTTGCCTGGGGATAGCGCCTTTTCAGCTCTTTTATTACTCCCTTTCCCGAAATATGATTTGGGAGGCATCCAAAGGGCTGAAGGCAAACTATATTGTTTACACCGTCCTCCAGAAGCTCCATCATCTCCGCTGTAAGCAGCCAGCCCTCACCTGTCTGGTTCCCCACCGAAACAACCGGAGATGCCAATTCTGCCAGTTGCTCAATTCTGTGGGGGGGCTTAAATCTTTTGCTCTGTGATAATGCTTTCCTAAGTTCATTTCTATAGAATTCAATTACCCTAATGGCAAGCAATCCAAGGATCTGCGCTTTTCTGCTGCATCCTAAATACTTGAATCTGAAATCATGAGTATGCGCACAATAGAGCATAAAGTCAATAAGATCGGGAACAACTGCTTCGGCCCCCTCTTTTTCCAGCAAATCCACAATATGGTTGTTAGCGGTTGGATGAAACTTGACAAGTATTTCACCCACAATTCCAACCCTGGGCTTTTTTACATCAAGCAGTTCAACATTGTCAAAATCCTTGACAATTTCTTTTATAAGCTTCGAAGATTCCTTGAATTTTCCTTTACTCACAGCTTCTGTGCATTTTTCCGACCACATTTCATACAATCTGTCTGCAGAACCCTTAAAACGCTCATAGGGCCTTGTTCTGTAGAGGACCCTCATCAAGAGATCCCCAAACACAAGAGCCATCATGGCCCTATGAAGCAAGCCTGCTGATATATTAAAGCCGGGATTTTTTTCAAGGCCTGCGGCACTTAATGATATAACCGGCACGTTTTCAAATCCGGCAGACTTTAATGCCTTGCGCAAAAAGCCTATATAATTTGTTGCCCTGCATCCGCCGCCTGTTTGTGAAATTATTACTGATGTGCTGCTTAAATCATATTTTCCGGATTTTAATGCGTTAATAATTTGCCCGACAACAATAAGTGAGGGATAACATGCATCGTTATTTACATACTTTAAGCCTTCATTGATACAATTGCTGTCAACAGCCGGCAACACCACAAGATTATAGCCGCTTGCTCTGAAAGCTTGCTCAAGAAGCTGAAAATGAACAGGAGACATCTGGGGCGACAAAATTGTATGATTCTTGCGCATATCTTCAGTAAACAGGATTCTTCCATTTTCAGAATATTTCTTTGAGGGCACATACCCATTTTTATTTCTTTCCTCTACGGCTGCAAGAAGGGATCTTATCCTGATCCTTGCAGCTCCTAGGTTATTAACCTCATCTATCTTCAATAAAGTGTATATTTTCCCGTACTGGTTCAGTATCCTCTGCACTTCATCAGTGGTTACCGCATCAAGGCCACATCCGAAAGAGTTAATCTGTACAAGCTCTAAATTGTCTTGCCCGCATGCAAAGCTTGCCGCTGAATAAAGCCTTGAGTGGTACATCCACTGGTCCACCACACCCAAGGGCCTTTGCACTTTTCCAAGATGTGACACAGAATCCTCAGTCAGAACTGCCAGTCCGAAGCCTGCAATCATTTCAGGTATACCGTGATTAATTTCAGGATCTATATGATATGGCCTGCCGGCTAGAATAATTCCCTTCTTACCTTTTTCGCAAAGAAATTTTACAACCTCTTCCCCCTTTTTTCTTATATCTGCCTTTACGTTTTCAAGCTCATCCCATGCCATATTAGCAGCTCTTTTTATCTCATTTAGAGGTATTCCAAGAGTTTTAAATTCTTCACACAGACGTTTTATCAGCTTTTCTTTATTGCTAAAAGACAGGTATGGATTCATAAAATTAACATTATTATCCTTTAATGCCTCGATATTGTTTTCTATATTTTCTGGATACGAGGTGACAATTGGGCAATTATAGCAATTATTTGCTTCCTGAATCTCCTTGCTTTCAAACACGATGCAAGGATAGAAAATGAAGTTTATCCCTCTATTTATAAGGCTCATAATATGACCATGCGCGATTTTGGCCGGGTAGCACGCTGATTCCGACGGGATGGTTTCAATGCCGAGTTCATAGATCTTTTTTGAAGACCTTGGCGAAAGCTCAACTCTGAATTTGAGCTCACTGAAGAATGTAAACCAGAATGGGTAGTTTTCATAAATATTTAAGACCCTGGGAATTCCTACGGTTCCTCTAACTGCCTTCTCGCTGTTTATAGGGGTATAGCCAAACACCTTTTTATATTTGTATTCAAACATGTTGGGTAAATCTTCCGTTTTTCTGTCAGTTCCCCCTCCTCGCTCACACCTGTTGCCTGAAATAAACAGCTTGTCATTAGGAAATTTATTTATTGTAAGCAAGCAGCTGTTGCTGCAGGAGTCACATCTTTTATATGAGGTGTCAAGCTTGAACTCATTGAGCCTATGCACAGGCAAAAGTGTGGATTCATAACCTTCCTGATATTTTTCTCGGGCTATAAGGGCTGCGCCAAAGGCACCCATAATTCCAGCTATATCAGACCTGATCGCATTTCTGCCTGATATAAGCTCAAAGCTCCTTAGTACAGCATCACTGTAAAAGGTTCCACCCTGCACAATAACCTTTTCGCCTATTTCATCAGGGTTTTTAACCTTGATGACCTTAAATAGTGCGTTTTTAACAACAGAGTAAGCCAAACCTGCGGAAATATCATCCACACCAGCTCCTTCCTTCTGAGCCTGCTTCACTCTTGAATTCATAAAAACAGTGCATCTTGAGCCCAAATCTACAGGCTTTTTTGCAAAAAGTGCAATTTTTGAAAAATCCGATGCGTTCATACCCAAAGAGCTTGCAAAAGTTTCGATAAAAGAGCCGCAGCCTGAAGAACATGCTTCATTAAGAAGTATGCTGTCTATGACACCATTTTTAATTTTCAGGCACTTCATATCCTGCCCGCCAATATCGAGAATGAAGTCTGCACCGGGCATAAAGAAATCTGCCGCCTTATAATGGGCAACAGTTTCAATTTCTCCCAAATCTATTGACAAAGCTGCCTTTAACAAGTGTTCTCCATAGCCTGTAACGCAAGAATTGGCTATCTTTGCACTTGAAGGCAGCTTATTATGGATTTCCTTTAAAATTTTTACTGCTTGCTCAAGAGGCTTTCCTTCATTACTATTGTAAAAGGCATAAAGCAGTGACCCGTCCTCACCTATCAGAGCGGCTTTAGTCGTAGTAGAACCTGCGTCAATACCCAGGTAGCAGTTTCCTGAATAATCAGCCAGTTCTTTACGTGTAACACGGTGCTGGTCATGTCTTTCCTTGAAATCCATATATTCTTTTTCATTTTCAAATAGAGGTTTGAGTCTTTCTACCTCATGGGATGAATAGTATTTCAAGCTGTGGATTTTATTATGAAGATCTTTGAACTCAATTATCCTCTCATTTTCAGAAACTATGGCAGCCCCTTTAGCAGCAAAAAGATGTGAATTTTCCGGAATAAGAACCTGGTTTTTTGAAAGATTCAAGGTTTCAACAAACCTTTTCCTCAGTTCAGAGAGAAAATGCAGCGGCCCCCCAAGAAATCCAACATTGCCCCTTATTGGCTTGCCGCAAGCGAGTCCGCTTATAGTCTGGTTAACAACAGACTGAAATACCGAAGCGGCAATATCAGCTTTGGTCGCACCTTCATTAAGCAGCGGCTGTATGTCTGATTTTGCAAAGACGCCGCATCTTGAAGCAATAGGGTAAATAATCCTGGAGTTTTTAGCCAGCTCATTCAGCCCTAATGCATCAGTCATGAGCAGTGATGCCATTTGGTCAATGAAGGAGCCTGTTCCCCCGGCACATATGCCGTTCATGCGCTGCTCCACACCGCCGCTGAAATATGTAATTTTAGCGTCTTCACCGCCTAGCTCTATTGCTACATCAGCCTGGGGGATATACTTTTCTACAGCTCTTGTCCCAGCAATAACCTCTTGTATGAAAGGCATGTCAATCCACTGAGATATGGAGAGCCCTCCGGAACCTGTTATCATTGCAGTAATTTTATAATCGCTGAAATTTGAATATGCTTCGTCAATAACATTAACAAGGGTGCTTCTAATATCTGAAAAGTGCCTTTTATATCTGCTGAATACAAGGTTTTCATTTAAGTCAAGGGCTACAACCTTTATTGTAGTCGAACCAACATCCAATCCCAGTCTAATTAATTTGTCCATAATAAACAGCAGCTAAAGGCTGCTATTCCCTCCCAAAATAAATAACCGTTTTTTCCCTCTATCTAAATATTAATTAATTGGTTTTTGTTTGTCAATTATACATTATGACGCTTTTGTCTATAAAAAATAAGATAAGGGCTAAAAAATCCTTTTTTAGCCCTTCTACAATTATGTCAGCGAAAAACTTATAATCTACTATAATGCTCGGTTATTTTCTTGTTCATTACATCCTTTTTCCTATTCAAATTTCAAAACAACCTGCAAACAGTTCTCAGTGCCTTTATCCAGCATATCATATGCTTTTGCTGCTTCACTAAATGGAATTACATGGGTGATTAGCCCTTCAAGATTAAGCTTGCCCGATTTAACCATGTCAAAAACAGTTCTCTCCATCCGGAGCCTGTTCCATCTATAACTAAGGGAAGGAGCAACTGCATTTATTTGAGAGCATACCATCTGAACGCGGTTGTGGTGGAATTCCTCTCCAAGGAACAGACTGTCTGCTCCTCCCTGCAGGAATCCGGAGCATACCACCTTGCCATTGTATGTTACGCATCGGATAGCTTCATGCAAGGCACTGCATACCCCGCTTATTTCTATAGCTATGTCAGCTCCCAGATTATCGGTCAGGGCTTTAATTTCTTTTGCAACATCACATCTTTGTGGGTTAAGGGTTATATCCGCACCAAACTTTTTTGAGTATTCTAGGCGGCTGTCATTTGCATCAACAGCAATTACTCTTGCCCCATTTAACTTTGCAAGCTGAGTTACGATTTGTCCAGGAACTCCTTGGCCGAAAACTGCCACTGTTTCACCTATATGAATGTCAGCATCAAGCACTGCGTTTAGTGAAATACAACCCATCTGAGAATAAATAGCTATAATAGGATCTATACCCTCCTTAAGCTTATGATTGACAGCAAAATCTTCACTGACAATGTTTGAAGATTTATGGCCCCAGGTACCGTAGATAATATCTCCTAGACTTATTTTTTTTACAGAACTTCCTACTTCGACAACTGTACCAACTTCCTCATAGCCCCAAGCTCCTTTAACAGGATAAAAAGAATAGTTTTGTGTTTCTTTTTCAAAAAGTCTCAAATCATTATTCCACTTCTTTGTGGCAAAGGGGTTTGTCCCACGGTAAGCAGTAAGCTGTGTACCAGCGCTGATACCTGAATATATGGTCCTCAATCTGACTTCATCCGGCTGCAGAGAAGGTTCCTCATATTCCTCAAAACCAATCTCTCTGGGGCCTTTAAATACTAATACCTGACCCATGCTGATTCCCTCCTAAAATTAATTATTATTTTATATTTTTAAGTTTTTTACATTTTTTCTATTAAGACTATTCATATTATTTGAACAATTCAATACTCACAGGCTTACCCATTTCTTCAGAGGATTTAATAACAGCATCAACCAAATATAGGCTGTTGAGACCATCAACTATTGTACATCTTTCCGGCTGCTGTCCTCTAACAGTAGCTATGAATTCCCTGGTCTCTTCCAGGTACAGGTCAATACTGTCATCAATAAAGCTGCGTCTTACCTCAGGACCGTCAGTAAAAATAAATTCTGCCCGGTTGGGTGTATCAAAATGAACTGTAACATTGCGGCATACAACCGTAAATCTGTTGTTCCATTCAAATGGCACCGCACAGTTGGTTGCAGCTACGGTTGCAAGAGCTCCGGAAGTAAAACGAACGACTGAAGAGCTTGTGTCTTCTACTGTATATCCCGGTACATCCTGGTGGCATAAGTTACTTAGAAATCCTGAAGCCCTCTCCGGAGTGCCTAAAAAATACATTGCCATATCGTAGGCATGAATAGCCTGTTCCAAAACCTGCCCGCCTGATTTTTTTCTATCCCTCCACCATGGTGAATGAAGGGAATTGCAATCATAACGTCCGTCATACAGAACCGGTATACCTGCGGTTCCTTGTTCTATCAACTTTTTCAGTTCTTGAACAGCTGAACCCAACCTCATATGATAGCCAACCCTCGAATATACACCTGCCTTTTTAATTTCCCTTACCATGCTTTCCGCTCTACTTATCTCAAGCGCAATTGGCTTTTCCACAAAAACATGAATTCCCTTGGCTGCCGCAGCCTCTACCTCACCGCAATGGGCAAATGGTGGAATGCATATGTATAATACATCCATATTTACACTATTCAGCATATTATTAAAATCATTAAAAACTTTAGTATTATTACCTTCCAGGGACGAAGCCAAGGAATTTGCCTTCTGGATATCCTGGTCGCAAATGGCCACTACCTCAACATCCTGAACCTTTTGAAGGTTCCTCGAATGCACTCCCGCTGTAAATCCGGCACCTAAAATACCTACCTTTAAACTTTTCATATCCAACCTCCGACTAATTTTAATGAAATTTTTCTTTGTTCTCTTTGAAATATTACTTCAGCATACGGGCACTTACTGTTCACACCCACCTGCTGATAACGGGCTTTCATTTTTGAATTTTCCAAAATGTCTTTTGAATTTCAAGGGAGATACTCCTTCTCGTTTTTTGAAAAATCTTGTGAAATCATCGACATCTTCATACCCTAACTTTTCTGCAATCTCGGTAACAGATAAACTCTCTGTCATAAGAAGTTTTTTAGCTTTACTTATCCGAATTTCTTTCTGAAATTGTATTGGAGAAATATTAAAGAGTTTTTTAAATCTGTTGCTTATATACGTAGGATGCATATGATACTTTTTTGCAAGGTCCTTTAAAAAGCCATTTCTCTCCGGATACCGTATTATATCTTCCAATATATGGGTAAATGTATTGGAAATCAAATTATTATGGCTTATCTGAGCATGTGATATTGCTGACTCAAGCAGAATTGCAATGAGTTCGAAGGCTTTAGCCTCTTTCATAATAATGTCTGAAATCGTCTTGGGATTTGCAGAGCATCTCACATACTGTGAAAAAGTTTCTTCAAATCTTTCTGCATCAGGCAGCTTGAAACACACTGGAAATTCAAACATGTTTAAAACATCTAAAACCCCTGCAATACGGTAAGTAAAATGCCACCAGATAAAAATAGTCAAATCCCCGCTGTCCTTCACGTGGTCATGCACTACATTAGGCGGCAGGAAGACAACATCCCCGGGTCCCGCATAATAGTCCTGTCCTTTAAACCTCACCCTGCAGGTTCCCTCCTTAACATATGAGACAATGTAAAAAGGCAGTGAACGGTTCCTGTACTCTAAAGAAGTTCTGTGATGCACATCAAACTGTAGAATATCCAAAGTGGCATTTTCAATAATCGTTGAAAGATTTGACCAATTACTCATTTTACACCCTAACCTTTTACAGCTCCTACTGTTATACCCTGTATTTTGACTAAGCATTATCTGTTTTTAACGCAGTAGAAGCACATGCTGCAAACAACAGCGAAAAAACAAGCAGCAGAGCGAAATGTATCTTGACCATTTTTATTTTAATTTTAATAAATTATCTATAATAAATATGATAAAATAAACACTTTTACAACTATTCATCCCAAGTGAACATTTCTGTATTGTAAGCTTTCTAACTGTATTATATCATCATGAATATTCACTGACAATTACTAGTATAAATACGTTTTTGTCAATTTTAAATATGGCAAATGAATATTTTTTTAACAATCAATGCATGTGTTTTTTTGCAACAATATAAGAAATATTGGTATGAAGTTTATCATCCCTGTATGGTTTACCCTCCGGATCAGCTAAACTTCATGCCAATCATATTTGATTGTTGCAGGAATTGTTTATGGCATGTTGAAATCAGTCTAGAGTGGGGTTTATGAATTTTATTTTGTGTTTTCAAAGGTTAGCCTGCACTTGTCTGCCCTGTATTTTGATATTATATATTCTACAGCTTGAGAGCTTTTTGAATACAATACGCTTTCTATTTTTATGAGCGCCTGGCCAGGCTGAACCTGCAGAAAATGAGCTTCACTATGTTCGGTATAGATTATTTCCAGTGAGCTTTTCGTCTTGACAGGCAGCAAAGGATATTTTCCCTTAAGAATATCATAGGATGGCTTTTTCGCCTTTATATCCTCTATTATTCCAGGGAATAGATTCAATGGAATAACCGATGTGTTTAAAGAAAATATCTCTCCATTGCACTTTGATATGTACTTTATTGAAGCAAATTCTATTTTTTGATTGCGCGGTATGTTGAAAATATCATGAAGCCTGTCATCTTCGCTGCTTAATACTGTATTTATGAATATTATCTCCCTGTCTCCGGGAACCTGACTGTCCAAAATTGAGTCGGAAAATCCTGAATAGCTTTTAATATCAATTATTGATTTTGATTTTGAAACAAAGGTTCCTTTTCCTTTCTCCTTATATAGGTAACCATTGTTGGCAAGCTCCGCAATAGCCTGCCTGACGGTGGGGCGGCTTATATTGTACATATCGCAAAGCTCCTGTTCTGAGGGTATCTTTGAATCTTGGGCAAATTCTCCACTTTCAATTTTTTTTATTATAAGGTTTTTTAATTGAGAATATAAAGGAATGTTGCTGTACTTATTAATCAAAGACAAGACCCCCTCAAAACATAAACATAACAGAACGTAATTACGTCCTTACTAATTTTATAACAAAAGAAATCACATTTCAACAAGGCTTTTGAGAATTTTATACATTTAGCTCAACTTCTTCTGCCAATGCACTGCCTTCAAGTATGGGCTTTACATATTCCTCTATGAACTCTTCGACCTGCTGTGCAGATCTTCCTATATAATTTGATGGCTCCAGAACGGATTCAAGCTCTTCAAGGCTCATTCCAAAAAGCTTGTCTTCCGCAATTCTTTCCAAAAGGTCATTTTTCTTTCCTTCAATCTTAACCTTCTTTGCTGCTTCCATGGAATGAACCCTTATTCTCTCATGAAGCTCCTGTCTGTCCCCACCTCTCTTAACAGCCTCCATCAAAATATTCTCTGTAGCCATAAATGGGAGTTCTTCCAATACATGCTTTTCAATAACCTTGGGATAAACCACGAGGCCTCCTGCTACGTTCATATAAATATTCAGTATGGCGTCTACTGCCAGGAAGGCTTCAGGAATACTAATCCTTTTATTCGCAGAGTCGTCAAGGGTTCTTTCAAACCACTGCGTGGAAGCAGTTATTGCAGGATTTAATGCGTCTACTATTACATACCTTGCCAAGGAGGATATCCTTTCAGACCTCATAGGGTTTCTTTTATAAGCCATAGCCGAAGAACCAATCTGTTTTTCTTCAAAGGGCTCTTCTATTTCCTTCATGCTCTGCAGCAGTCTTATATCATTGCTGAACTTATACGCACTCTGGGCAATGCCGCTTAATGCGTTAAGCACCCTGCTGTCCAGCTTTCTTGAATATGTCTGACCTGAAACTGGGAACACCTTATTAAAGCCCATCTTTTCAGCAATAAGGCTTTCAAGCTTTTTAACCTTTTCATGGTTTCCGTCAAAAAGGCTTAAAAAGCTTGCCTGGGTACCTGTAGTGCCTTTTGAACCCAACAGCTTCATGTTTGAAAGTATAAAATCAAGTTCTTCAATATCCATAATTAGATCCTGAATCCAAAGACATGCTCTCTTACCCACTGTCACAAGCTGCGCCGGCTGGTAATGGGTGAATCCCAGAGTAGGCAAACCCTTGTATTTCATTGCAAAATCGGCCAGCTTTCCTACTGTGGTTACAAGCTTCTTCCGAACCAGCTTCAAAGCTTCAGTCATTATAATGATATCCGTATTATCTCCTACATAGCAGGAGGTTGCCCCAAGGTGGATAATGCCCTTTGCCGCAGGACATTGCTCTCCGTAAGCATGCACATGTGCCATTACGTCATGTCTTACTTCCTTTTCCTTTTTTTCCGCAACCTCGTAATTTATCTGGTCCTTGTATTTTTTCAGTTCCTCTATCTGCTCATCAGTTATATTAAGCCCCAATTCCTTTTCTGCTTCTGCAAGTGCTATCCACAGCCTTCTCCAGGTTTTGAATTTCATGTCTGATGAAAAGAGCTCCTGCATTTCCCTGCTGGCATATCTTGAATTAAATGGACTTTCATAAGTGTTTTTCAAGTTTTTCTACCTCCGTCAAAAAAAGTGCGAAGCTTGACAAGCTCCGCCAGATATTTATGAATATGAGATTGATATTTGGAAGTATCAAGCAGGCTCACCTGCCCGAACACTTAATCATTATTATATTATTGCGCTAACTATAAATCAAGCAGTTTATTCTCCATTTTTTTCAATGCTAGCGATTTGTACACAAACACATAAAATTTCGATTGCTTTTTTCAGTTCTTCAACGGAAGGATAAGACGGAGCTATTCTGATATTATGATCCTTAGGATCCTTTCCGTAAGGATATGTCGCACCTGCATTGGTCAGAACCACACCGGCCTCCTTCGCCATTGCAACAACCTTCTTTGCGCATCCTTCAAGAGTGAAAAGGCTGATAAAGTATCCTCCGTTAGGCCTGTTCCACCATGCAATATTCTTTCCTCCAAGCTCTCTATCAAGCACATCAAGCACAACGTCAAACTTAGGCTTTAAAATCTCTGCGTGCTTCTTCATATGATTATGAATATCTTCAACGCTTTTAAAGTAGCGTACATGCCTTAACTGGTTTATTTTATCAGGTCCTATAGTCTGAATTGAAATCTGCTTTCTGATTAGGTTTATATTGTCTTCGCTTGCTGCCATCATTGCTACTCCGGCACCGGCGAAGCTTATCTTCGATGTTGAGCTGTATATAAACACCCTGTCTGGATTTCCAGCTTCCTTGCAAGCCTTAAGAATGTCTTTAAGATGATCATGCTTGTCTGAAAGATGGTGCACCGCATAGGCATTATCCCAGAATATCCGGAAATCCTTAGCTTTTGCTTTCATTGACGCGAGACGGTCCACTACCTCATCAGAATATGTAATGCCATCAGGATTGCTGTATTTTGGCACACACCAGATACCCTTTATTGACTCGTCTTCAGCAACAAGCCTTTCTACAGCATCCATGTCAGGGCCGTCTTTCTTCATTTCTACAACAATCATTTCAATATTCAGCTGCTCACATATTGCAAAATGTCTGTCATATCCGGGACTTGGGCAAAGGAATTTTATCTTCTGAAGCTTTCCCCATGGCATATCGCTTCCTAGCACACCTAGATTCATAGCTCTTGCAATTGTGTCATACATCATGTTAAGGCTCGAATTCCCGCCTATAATTATTTCTTTGGTGCTTACTCCAAGCATTTTGGAGAATAATTCCTTGGCCTCAGGGATTCCGTCGACTCCCCCGTAGTTTCTGGTGTCAGTGCCATCATCTGTTTTAAATTCTTCAATTCTATCAAGAAGTCCCATTGAGAGCTCAAGCTGCTGGGGGCAGGGCTTTCCCCTTGACATATCGAGCTTAAGGTTTTGGGCTTTATAGCTGTTGTATTTTTCCATTAAAACATCTAAAGATAAAAGATTACTCATTCTCCGAGCCTCCCATAAATACCGTATTAGTTATGATAACTAATTTTATAACATAATATTCAATTATGCAAGTTTATGTTATTGATTATGCAAAAATAAATTTAAATATAAATAATTTTTTTGTTTTACAATTAATACTGCAAGTTGCAAAAAAGTATTATTCACATTTGTGTCTACCCTTCATAGCAGGGAAATGAGATTATAAAGGTTGTTCCTTTCCCTTCTTCGCTTATTATTTTGACATTCCCTCCATGCTCCTTAATTATCCTGAAGCATACATTCAGTCCAAGACCCGTCCCGGTTTCCTTTGTTGTAAAAAAGGGAGCTCCGAGCTTGCTCAGGTTCTCTTTGGAAATTCCTGAACCGTTATCAGCAAAAGTCAGCAGCATTTCCTTTTCATCCTGACTGAGATATGTGGATATCATCAAATGCCCGTCCTTTCTTTCTGCCATTGCTTCTATGGCATTCTTGGACATATTGAGGATAACCTGCTTGATTTGAGATTCGTCCGCTTTTATGTCCTTATCGAATTTGCAAAGATTTATAGTTATTTTAACAGATCTCATAAACGAAGGGCTTTCCAGCATATAACGCATAGACTCTACTATTTCATTGATTGAATGTATATCCATTTCCGTTTCCGAAGGCTTTGCCAGAGATAAAAAGTCCACAATTACCCTGTTCAGGTCCTCCGAAATATCTTCTATTCTTTTTACATATTTTTTCGACTGCGTGTCGCTTAGCTTTGAAGCAAGGAGCTGGCAATAGCCTTTAATAGATGCAAGGTGATTTTTGGTCTCATGCACAATGCCTGAACCCATTTGTCCTATAATGGCAAGCTTCTCCTGCTGCTGTAAACGTTGATGCTCTATTTTGAGCCTTGTTATATCAGACCAAACACATATATACCCTATAATTCTTCCGTCAAAATTTTTAATTGGACTGGTGTTAATCAAAACCTCAACCAATGCCCCTGATGAATTAATTATTGTTCCTTCAAAGCTGTTATCCAAATTATAATTTTGTGCATCTACATCAAAGGGCATACCTTTCACAGTGAATTTTAAAGCTTCAATAAGATTTCTTATATCCTTGCCGATTATATCCTTATATTCCATTTCCACAAAATCTTTTAAAGCCTTATTGACCATAACCAGCTTAAAATCGTTATCAAAAATCATAATGGCTGAATAAGCGGAGTCAAGAATGGTTCTGGTCTGAATCTTTAAATCAACCAAATCCTGCTCTTTATTGGCATCGGTAAAAATGCTGAGCACTCCGTTTTTATATTTCAAAGCACTTATGTTTAGGTTGATTTCATTGCCTTTGGCGGTTTTGCACCTTCTGACTTTATTTATTGATGCATTGGGGTTGGATATAGCTTTATAAACTATATTTTCATAGGGGTTTTCCGGTATTGCCCCGAAGCGTTCGTAAATGTTATCGGCATGCAGGCCGCAAATATCCTCCCTTCTGCACTCAAGAAGCTCTAAAACTCTGCTGTTTGTGTATTTTACCCTGAGTGAGCTGTCATATGTTATGATTGCCAAGGGCAATCCGTTAAGAATATCCCTAAGTTCGCTTTCAGCCTCTTTCAGCTTATTTTTTGCCCTTTCAATAGATTTAAATGGAAATTGCACCGAGCTGGCAAATATACCCTTGAAAATAAAATAAGCGTATACTATTCTAAGGCAATGGCCAAAAACAGCAGTAAAAGAGTATATTGAGTCAAATAGCGAGAAACAGATTTGCGCCGTTAATGCAATAAGCACCGCTAAATATATCTTCTTATAGCTTACAACACTTCTTTTGTTTATTCTTTTATACAGCCTTATCAATACAGCCAGGTACATAATAATTATTATAATTTCAAAAATTGTGGTAATGGAGTCTGTATGAAGTATTCTTTCAGTTCCATAAAAAAACAATATAACTGAAATGAAAATTGCAGCACATAATGTTCCGCAAAGCAATGCCCATTTATTCCTGCTTGCACGCAAATTATATGCTGTACTCAATAAAAGAACAGATGCTTCTGTCATTCTGGCAAATAAAAAGTATATTACACATAAATTATAATATCCTTTGTTATTATTCAATGGAGGAAAAAAATAAATGTGAAGAACATCAAATATGAATACTGCAAGAAAACCAAAACCAATGACCTTTGTTGAGGATTTATTTATGTCAATTGTAAACCATACTATAATAAAAGTTGATAATGTTATAAAGGCGCATAATACCTCAAATGCAGAATGCATATTGCGAAGCTGCTTTGACCATATTGTACTTAAGTGCAATATATATGCAACAATGCAGCATATGGAAACTACAAGCATATATTTAATTGCCAGCTTATGTGGATTATTATTTTTGATTAGTTCAATAAAGGGTCTTGTTTGCATAATTTATACCTCAGAAGCAATATGTATTTTTTGTTCATTTTAAGATATCTAAAACAGCTCTTGATTGGACATTTAACTTTATTTTATTATATTTGGATTATATAGAGCATTTAACAATTATTTACATAATACGTATATTTTTATTCTATTTTCATAATACATCTTTTATTACTCTCATGAAATTTTCTCCTGCTAGCTTTTTGATTGTTTTTTCCTTATAATTAAGCGTGGCAAGTTTATTAAATAGCTTGTCGACATCCTGTAAGCCGGCAATGTAGTAAGGAGTAATTTCAATACCGTCGAAGTCCGCTCCAATTCCGACATGGTCGTCTCCCGAAATGCTTATTATATGCTCAATATGACGGATAATATCATTTATGTCTGCTTTTTGGCTGTTATTTAAAAACCACGGATAAAAATTGATACCCATTACACCGTTGTTTTTTTTCAAAGCCAGTATCTGCTCGTCTGAAAGATTTCTTTTATGGCTGCATACGCTTTTTGCATTGGAATGAGACGCTATAACAGGCTGGGTTGATAATTCCAGTACATCCCAGAAGCCTTTTTCTGAAAGGTGTGACACGTCTATAAGCATTCCGAGCCTGTTCATTTCGGCTACAACCTGTCTTCCGAAAGGTGTCAGCCCGCCCCCGGAGGTTCCGTCAGCCACGCCGTCAGCTATCTCATTTCTATGGTTCCATGTAAGGCAGATGCTTCTTACACCAAGCTTGTAAAGGGCTCTTAAAGCAGAGAGCTCTCCTTGAAGCGCAGAGCCGTCCTCAATGGAAATCACCGCTGCCACCTTATTGTTTTTAATTGCTTCTTGAACATCGCTGTAATTACAACATAACATTATGTCATCTTTATTTGACTCGATCTCAAGATTAAGCCTGTCAATAACCTGCAAAGCCCATCTTAAGGCATATGCCTGATTATAAACAGGCTCAATGAATGCGGCAAAAAACTGAACAAAGCTGCCTGCAGCTTTCAATCGCTCCAGATCCACATGGCAGGAGTTCTTTTTCAAGGTTTCCTTACGCTCCATTATCCTGGTTATTGTATCGCAGTGAGCATCAACAAAAAGCATATTTTCCTCCTCAATTTAACTATAGAAGGCATTTTTTATTAAATTTATTCTATATGAAATAACTCCATTCTTACCGTCCGATACCAGCTCAACAACGTCAAACCTTATATTCTGGTCAGGCAGCTTCTTTTGATTTATATAAGCCTTTGCCAGCTTGATTATGTTGAGCTGCTTCTTTCTTGTTACAGACTCGCAAGGGAATCCAAATAGTGTGCTGCTTCTTGTTTTCACCTCTATAAAGCATAAATATTCATTTTCTCTTGCAATTATATCTATTTCACCAATCCTGCCTGCCCTGAAATTGCACTCCAATATTTTGTAGCCATTGCTTTCAAGATATTTGGCAGCAGCTTGTTCTCCCTCTTTCCCATAGCTTTTTCTATTGCCTCTTTCCATATTTTTCCCCATATTCCTTGTCAAGGCTGCTGACAAATACCAGAATCTCTGCTACTACCTGATAAAGCTCGGGTGGAACCTCATCGCCCAAATCAAGCTTGTTCAGGGTGTGAGCCAGTTCCGCATCCTTATATACAGGTATTTTATTTTCTTCGGCTGACTCAAGTATCTTTTCGGCAATTTCGCCCCTGCCAAGGGCTACAATCTTAGGTGCCCTGTCTTTATCAGGTGAATATTGCAAGGCTGCTGCTTCTTTGATCTTTTTGATTTCTTTTTTATTCCCAGCCAACTACACCACCTCTTTGCATATGTTATACTCTATAATCAACCGATACCATTTTCCCATCGGTATCCTTCTTGATAATTTTATTTATATTCAATAAATTCACATTATCCTCAATAAGCCTGTATTTAAAATCCACCAGCTTATAGCCTTTATCCGCCATTCTGTTATAAAGCTCCTTGTAGTGCTCCTTCAAAAACGAAACAAGCTGCTGTGCTTCAACTCTCATGCTGATGCTTATGTTCTTTTTGCTTAATCCTAAAAGTGTATCAACTCTGCCAATATTCTCAGTATCAAGAGATATAAAGGCAGTAAGATTTTCCGCATCAATCCTTCTCTTTTTGGGATCGCGCTTTAATATGTAAAGCTCGCCTGTTGTTTTGCTGTTTCTGATATTCAAAGGAATTTGATAATAGGAAGCATACATATTGAACTCATTGAAAAAACGTATATTGCTTTCAAGGTTTTCCACCCTGGCACTTATATCATTTGAAATTATATTGCTGCCTGCTTTGTGAAGCGTCTCTTTCAGATTTTCCAGCTTATTTAAAATATTGTTGTAAAGTTTTTTTACATTAATATCCTTATCCAAATTGCTTGAATCTATTTTTACAAATATTTCACCAAGCTCATTAGCCAGTTTTCTGAATGTCTCCTTGGTGAGTTTGCCAAAAGGATCTTCGGTTTGCTTGGCTTGTTCCCTGGGTAAGGTTGACAATGCTTTCATAATTTCATTTTCTGAAATCCTGCCAGACTTGCTGTAATCCTCCATAAGCGGTTTTAATGCTTTAAGCATGTCATCCTTGTTTGATTCCTGTGACAAGCCAAAATCCTTTATTGCATTTTTTATGATATCTTTTAATCGCACAACAGTTTCATCAGGCATTTTCTTATCACTGGCTATTTTAAAAACAAGACCGTCCAATTCATGCTCAATCTTATTTAAAGCAGTTTCATTACCTGCAAATTGTTGAAATTGCGGCTTTTCAACTGCGCTTAAGCTGTTTAGAATATCTGCAAGCTCTAAAATCTGGGAGCCGATCTGTACTTTCCCTTCAATGAGCCTGTTTAGAGCAGAAATATGGTTTTCCTGAACATTAGGCTTATTTGCAGCTAAAAAGACAGCCTTGTCAACACTCAGGCCTTTAAAATTAAGCATTGCTTCTACTGTGTTTTCAATTAGCTCCTTTACCAAGGGAAGGTTCTGGCTTTTAATTTCGACAGCAGCTTCTAAATTTAAACTGTCAGGCTGGATTTTCAACTCCACAAGCTGCTTCTTAAGCTCATTTTCAACTAGTTGGTCAGACTGCTTCTGGTTCTTTAGCGTTTCCAAAAAAATACGGCTTCCTTCTTTGCTTTTCACTGCAAACTCAACAATATCGCCACGACTTGCTTCTATCTGTGACATTGCTGCTGCGGTAAGCACTGTTCCGTCAAAGAGCTTCAGCAGCATCTCATTTGTCCCGATGTCCAGAACTTGGGCGCGCACAACATCGCCGACACTCAGCTTGCTCAAAATATCGGATATTGCGGATAGACCAACTTGTCCCGAAGGTGTCCCATCTATCCTCACATTCCCGCCCCCTCCAAAATTTATACAAACTTCTTTATATAGCTTACTCTATGTATCGGACATCCTCCGTATTTTTTTATAGCCTTTATATGTTCATAAGTTCCATACCCCTTGTGCTTTGCAAAGCCATACCGGGGAAACAGCTTGTCTGCTTCTTCAAGCAGCCTGTCCCTCGTAACCTTTGCAATAACAGACGCTGCTGCAATAGAAAGACTTAAAGCATCACCCTTATCCATCGACAACTGCTTTATTTGCAAATCAGGCAGCTTAACTGAATCAATAAGGAGATAATCAGGTGCGGGGGTAAGATTTGCAATAGCCTCTTTCATAGCTTTTTTGGCAGCTTGAAGAATATTTATCTCGTCTATAGTTTTTTCATCGACGATACCAATGCCATAAGCAACAGCTTTTTCCTTAATTTCCTCAAATAATCCTGCCCTCTGCTTTTCGGTCAGCTGCT
Source organism: Clostridia bacterium (assembly GCA_026417615.1). GTDB lineage: Bacteria > Bacillota > Clostridia > Acetivibrionales > JAFADI01 > SKW22. The sequence goes on along the minus strand of JAOACY010000014.1, from coordinate 6,079 downwards.
TGGAGTCATTCAAGCCTTCTATGCAGGCATCCCTCGGAAGTATTACCGCAGCGGCGACAACCGGGCCTGCCAATGGTCCCCTGCCTGCTTCATCTATTCCGGCAATATATTGATAGCCATTTGCATATGCTTTGTTTTCATATTTCAACATCCTGTTCAAGCGGATAAACTCCCTGTCAGCGGCTTCCTTTTTTTTCAGGTATTTGTGCAGCAGCCTGTGAGCTACGGGCCCCAGTTCACTTCCCTGTTCCAGCAGAAATATTATGGCTGAATCCAAATCCATTTCTTTTGCTTTCGCTTCAATGTCCTTAAGCTTCATGCCCGCCTTCATTCTTTTCTTCCCCCTTTTCCAAGGGCTTTTCAAGAGAAATCCTGCCTATCTTCCCTCCGCGGAATTCATCCAATACAATGGCAGAAATTCTTGTGAGGTCAATCTCTCCCCCGGATATAATGCAGCCCCTCTTTTTTCCAGCCGACTCAAGCATCTTCAAGCCATCCATACCATCAAGGGATTCAAGCTTAAATCTTTCCATTACATTCTTAGGATAAATGGAGCTGAGTTTTTCCAAAAGTGCGGCGGCAACTTCAATCGTATCCATTATGTCATCCTTTATGGCACCTGTACAGGCAAGGTTTAAGCCAACCTGCCGGTCTTCGAACTTGGGCCAAAGGATACCGGGAGTATCCAGCAGCTCAATCTCTTCATTAATCCTTATCCACTGCTTGCCCCTGGTCACTCCGGGCTTATCCCCTGTCAGGGCGCCGGCTTTTCCTGCAATCTTATTTATAAAGGATGACTTGCCTACATTCGGTATTCCAACCACCATGGTTCTTATCGGCCGGAATATCCTTCCCTTTGAGCGCTCCCTTTCGAGCTTTTCCTTCATAAGGCTGCGCATTTGGGACTTAAGCTCATTTATCCCCTTACCCTTGATTGAGTCAATAAAAATATTGGTATAACCCTGTGAGTTATACCATCTGCTCCATTCCCTTGACACTGTTTCATCTGCAAGATCTGACTTGTTCAATGCCACAATTCTTGGCTTGTTTTTGACAAGCTCGTCAATCTCCGGGTTCTTGCTGCTTCTGGGTATCCTTGCATCCAAAAGCTCTATAACCACATCTACAAGCTTAAGATTATCCGCCACCAGTCTTCTTGTTTTGGCCATATGACCGGGAAACCATTGAATATTCATTATTCCTTCACCTATTTTATCGTTCCGAAGCTACTAAAGGGATATATTCTAAAAACAGCTCTGCCTTTTATTCTGTTCATATCAATGAAGCCTATAGATCTGCTGTCACTGCTGTTTTGTCTATTATCACCCAAAACAAATACTTTATTCGCAGGAACTGTTGCAGGAAACTGCATGTTGTTCGGCAATGTTTCTCCCTTTGCATGCGAGTCTTCTATCATTTCATTGTTAACATATACCTTATTGTCTATGATATCTATTTTATCTCCGGGAAGGCCTATAACCCTCTTGATGTAATTTATTTCTTTAAAATCCGGAAATGCTTTTCTAAAAAAGGGTATTTCATCCAGGTATTTGTTTTGCGAAAAAACTCCCGGCTGGTATTGAAAGACTATTATATCTCCTCTTTGAGGAGCTGAAAAATAATAGCCGAGCTTATATACAAGGAGCCTTTGACTGTCGAAAAGAGTGTTTTCCATAGATGAGCCTTTTACCATTACCGGTTCAAATATGAATCCTCTTATAAGCAAGGCTATGAGCAACGCCAGCAGTATAGCATTTATCCACTGCAATATTTCACTTATTACTCCAGCTGAATTGTTTTCTGTGTTTATATCGTTGTTATTCATAAATACAACACTATCCTTTTAGTTTTATTGATAAACTAAAAGGGACATTGCGTCCCTTTTATGTTTAAACATATCATTCCTTGATTTCAAGTTTTTCCTTAACCTTTGCCGATTTACCGAGTCTTTCACGCAGGTAATAGAGCTTTGCCCTTCTTACTCTGCCTCTTCTTACTATATCAATGTGATCAATACTTGGTGAGTGAACCGGGAAAATTCTTTCCACGCCAACACCATAGGAGATTCTTCTGACTGTGAAGGTTTCCTTGAGACCTTCGCCTTTTCTTGCAATCACTGTGCCTTCAAAAGCCTGAAGCCTTTCCCTGTTTCCTTCCTTGATTTTTACATGAACTCTTATATAATCTCCAATTTTCATATCAGGAAGATTTGTTTTTAACTGTTCCTGTTCTATAGCCTTGATTATATCCATTCTTCTTCCTCCTTCCTTGCCTAGACGTTCTTGAAGCCTTGTCCCAACCCTGCCTCAGAGGACCATCCGTATTGCACATGCTTAAATATTTTAACATAAGTCTTTGCTCTTGTAAATAATTTTTAATACAATTTTAACTTTTTGATTTCCTCCTGCAGTTCCTTATTGCCCTCCACAAGATCGGGCCTTTTTTGAAGCGTCCTTTTCAAGGACTGCTCCCGCCTCCATTTATTTATGTTGGCATGGTGACCCGACAGGAGTACGTCAGGCACCTTTTTACCATTAAATTCATAGGGTCTGGTATATTGAGGGTATTCCAGCAGCCCATTGAAATGTGATTCCTCGGAGTATGCCTCTTCGCTTGGCAGCACCCCAGGAACAAGCCTGCTTATGCAATCAATTAAAACCATGGCAGGAAGCTCCCCTCCGGTCAGAACATAATCACCAATGGAAACCTCCATATCCACAATTTCTTCAATTACCCTCTCATCAATACCTTCATAATGTCCGCACAGAAGTATAAGATGCTTCTCCTCCTTCAGCTCAATGGCAAGCTTTTGGGTAAGCGGCCTGCCCTGGGGACTCATGTAAATGAGCTTTGGCTTATAGTCCAGCTCCTTGACTATGGACATGTAAGCATCATAAATCGGCTGTGCAGTCATAACCATACCCTTTCCGCCTCCGAAGGGATAATCGTCAACCTTTCTGTGCTTGTTGCTTGTAAAATCCCTTATGTCTATGGGGTTGATCACCAGAAGCCCCTTTTCCTGCGCGCGGCCTGTTATGCTTTCTCCCAGTACATGCCTGAACATATCCGGAAAAAGGGTCAAAACATCAAATCTCATTATCTACCAACCCTTCCGGCAGATTAACCAGAATCCTCTTCTCTTTTACGCAAACCTCCTTGACTACAGCCTTAAGCGCCGGTATAAGAATATCCTTTTTATTTTCTCTTTTTACGACATAAACATCATTGCTGCCGGTTTTCAATACATCTTCCAGCACACCGAGCAATCCATGTTCCATGTCATACACCTCGCTTCCTAAAATATCGCAAATGAAGAAGGAGTCCTCAGGCAGCTTTACGGCATTGGCCCTGTCAATTTTGAGGAAGCAATTCCTGAATGCTTCAGCAGACGTCATATCATCTATGCCCTTGAGCTTTAAAAGCACCATTCCTTTAAGGAATTTCACTCCCTGTATATCAAATCTGTTCAATTTGTTGTCTTTTTCAATAAATACCCAGCTCAAGTCTTCAAACCGGCGAGGATCGTCAGTAAGAGGAATAATCTTCATATCTCCTCTGACCCCATGGGTATTTGCTATTTTACCAATCTCAAGGTATTCTACCAATGAATTTCACCACGCTTATAAATTCAGAAACTAGATGCCGGAAACCTGACAACTGACATAAGTAATGCTTCAAAGCCCTACTTGTTTCTAGTATCTGGTATGTGGCATCTAGTCTCTAATTTTTACTGCAGTATCTCTACAACAACCCTTTTGTCTTCCTTGACTGCCGCCGCTTTTACGACAGTCCTTATTGCTTTGGCTATTCGGCCCTGCTTTCCGATTACCTTGCCCATATCCTCCCTTGATACTCTCAATTCAAGAATAATGGATTTTTCGCCTTCGACTTCATTAACGGTCACTTCTTCAGGATTATCTACCAGTGCCATTGCAATGGTCTCGAGAAGCTCTTTCATATTAATGCTTACCTCCCGTATAGCTCTTACTGAATTACTCCAACCTTTTTCAACAGAGACTTTACCGTATCTGTAGGCTGTGCGCCATTCTTCAGCCAGGTCTTTGCCTTTTCGGAATCAATTTTAATTTCCGCAGGGTCTACCAGTGGGTTGTAGGTGCCTAATTCTTCAATGAATCTTCCGTCGCGAGGATATCTTGAGTCAGCTACCACAACTCTGTAGAAAGGGTTCTTCTTAGCACCCATTCTTCTTAATCTCATTTTTACTGCCATCATTATCACCCCTTTCGAAATCAGGTATGGCGGACATTCATTATGTACCGCTCAATATTTATTTAGAAGGGCAGCTTGAACTTGCCCATTCCTTTCTTTCCATGCTTGCTCATGTCAGTCATGGCCTTCATCATTTTTTTCATTTCCTCAAAATCCTTCAAAAGCTTGTTTACCTCCTGTATTGTGGTTCCGCTTCCGGCAGCTATTCTTTTTCGCCTGCTGCCGTTTATTATGTGAGGATCAAGCCTTTCCTGCTTTGTCATGGACTTGATTATTGCCTCAATATGAGACATTTTCTTTTCATCCACCTGAACATTCTGAAGAGCTTTTGCATTCACACCAGGAAGCATTCCAAGCACCTGGTTCAAGGGACCCATTTTTTTCAGCTGCTGCATCTGGTCAAGAAAGTCATCCAGGGTAAACTGCTGCGTGCGCATCTTCTTTTCCATTTCCAGCGCCTTTTTCTCATCAAAGGCCTCCTGTGCTTTTTCAATAAGGCTGAGCACATCACCCATTCCAAGTATTCTAGAAGCCATTCTGTCGGCATGGAAGGGCTCAAGATCGCTTAGCTTTTCTCCCATGCCCGCAAACTTGATGGGCTTTCCCGTAACCGCCCTTACGGACAATGCCGCTCCGCCCCTTGTGTCGCCGTCAAGCTTTGTAAGTATCACTCCATCTATGCCAAGCTTTGAATTAAAGCTCTCCGAAACATTGACGGCATCCTGTCCTGTCATTGAGTCAACCACCAGCAGTATCTCATGCGGCTTGACTGCCGTCTTTATGTTTATAAGCTCCTCCATCAGCTCTTCATCAATGTGAAGACGGCCTGCGGTATCTATTATGACTAGGTCGTGCTGCTTTAGCCTTGCATGCTCCACTGCCGCCTTGGCAATGTCAACCGGACTTATTTTGTCTCCGATTGTAAATACCGGTACATTCAGCTGCCCTCCAACCACCTGGAGCTGCTTTATCGCAGCAGGTCTGTATACGTCACAGGCAACCAGCAGAGGATTTTTACCCTGTTTTCTCAATAAATTTGCCAGCTTGCCAGATGTAGTGGTCTTTCCTGATCCCTGCAAGCCAACCATCATATATACCGTCGGCGGCCTTGGAGAAAATGTCGCCTTGCTTGTTTCGCTGCCCATAAGGTTTATAAGCTCTTCATGCACTATCTTTATAACCTGCTGACCCGGAGTAAGACTTTCCAATACCTCCTGTCCCACTGCACGTTCAGAAACCTTGCTTATAAAATCCTTAACCACCTTGAAGTTAACATCAGCCTCAAGGAGAGCAAGCTTTATTTCTCTCATTATTTCCTTTACGTCCTTTTCAGAAACCCTTCCTGCTCCCCTGAGCCTCTTTATGGTTTCCTGAAGCTTACCGGACAATCCTTCAAAAACCATCTTTTTTAATCCTCCGACACAATACGATATTTCAGCCGTCAATTATTTCCTGTATGCCTTGTCTGATGCTTTCCAAGTGTTTTCTGTCCTCGGCCTTTAAATAATCCAAATCAATTCTGTTTATATTTTTTAGAATATCCTCTGCCTTCTTCTTCTGTCCTGTGAACTTTTTTACCAGTCCAAGCTTTTCTTCAAGATTATCAAGGGTGGTTTTTGCCCGCTTTATATTGTCAAATACTCCCTGCCTGCTAATATTAAGCTGCTGTGCTATCTCCCCTAAAGAATAGTCATTGTTGTAATGCAGGTCAAGAATCTCAAACTGCCTTGCCGTAAGGAGCTGTCCGTAAAAGTCTAGCAACAGTGTCAATTCATAAACTCTATCCATAATTTTAAAATACCTGTAAAGCAAAAATACTTTACACCATATTCTAATGCATATTTATTTG
>JAOACY010000094.1 GCA_026417615.1 Clostridia bacterium | reverse complement strand
AAGCTGCTTTACAAGCTCGGCAGAATATGTCTTAATATTGGTTTCTATTGAACGCTTTGACTGACTGTAGGAGATAGCCCCTGTAATCAAGAGCGGAATTAAAGACAGCGACAGGAATGAAACAATCAGCCGGCTCTTGATATTAGTATTTGAGAGGATTTTCCCTCCTTCAGAAAGAAAGGCCGACAGCTTTTCATTATTCTTCAACGCCTTTAAATCTACTATTTTCCTAAGCTGAGCCGGAACTTTTTTCAGGTACTCCATAAGACTATTAATCATACCTATACCCCCCGTGGAATTTTGAAAAGCAAAAATAATCAGAACTAAATAAGTGGTATATATTACATTAATTTTAGATACACTTTAAATTATATCTCATAAACCGCATGTAAACAACATAATTTTGCACTATTCGACCTTTGGCAATTTGTGTGGTTTGTATATTGGAATCAATTATTCTTTAGGAGTTTCTTGTGCATTTTCATCAATCTCCACCTTCTTGTGCTCCACCACAAGACTTTTTGCCAAAAGATTAAGAGCCTTGATATTTAACGCCGTGAGCCTTTCGACTTCCTCGCACACCCTCTCCTGTATGTGCCTTAAAAGCGGCCTTATAACGTAGCCGTATACAAGCACCAAATCCATTTCAATGTATATGCCGTCGGGATGGTTTTCAGCCCTGAACCTGGAAATCCTGTGGACACCCTCAATATTTGAGGTTACATATTCAATTATCTGATAAACGGTATAGTCAGAAATTGTATATCTTCCAAGATAGCTGAAGGTCGGCCTTACAACTGATTTTTCACCTACAAGCTGGTAATTGCCCTTGCCCTTCCTCCTGAAAATCTGCAGAGGGTCAAGGAAATATCCTGAAAAATCTCTTTTAATTTCAAAGGTAGGAACGGGTATAACATGCTTCCCCTGTTCCCTGCGTGTTGACAGGGCCTGCTTGATTTCAAATTCGCTGGCCACTTCGTTAATCAGAACCTTTTCTGTAATCGGCAAAAGCTCCAGCCGCTTGGCAATGGCCTCCACCATGCCGTCTGAAGTGCCCAGGATTAAAATAGCCTCCGGTCTATAAAGATTTATGACACTTTTTACATCATTGGCATGATCATCATCGGAAAACAGGGCACATTTTATTGAACCGATTTTTGTTGTTTCCCTTTTGGCTGATTTTCCCCCGACTATTCGGTTTCCCCTAATCAAAAGTCCGTCGTCTATAATAAACTCAATTCCTCTTTCCCTTGCAACCCATGTAGCCCTGTGGCTCTTGCCGGTACCGCTGGGGCCTACAAACGCTATAACTCTCAACGTTCTTCCTCCGGTTTGAAATATATTAAGACTATTCTAGCATAGATTTGAGAAAAAGGGAAAGGGTGGACTGTCTTATATAAATGGGAAAAGAGAGTTGGCTAACTCTCTTTTTTTCCCCGGACAATTCTTCTTTTGTTGTTCAAAAACCTTTTCTTTTGCGTTTTTATAGTTTTGTCTTTAGTGAAAATATATAAAATTTACATCAACCACATTGTGTGTTTTTTTGCAACACCGACACCGTATATAGTGTTTACACGATATATTGTATCATTTGGATAATTGTTGTCAATATATATGTATAAAATTCTCATAGGAAATTAGTACTATCTAAAAAACCAGGGCACCTCATTCCCTAAAAATCCAGTGAGGTTGCCCTACGTCTAAAGCCACTTTATTTGTTCGCCATATTGTTTACAAGACAGACATCGCATCCATTACAGATAACTACCTTTTCGCTAAAGACATTTTTGATGGTTTCCAGGAGCTCCTTGTTTTTAAAGCGTCCGGTGCCATGTAGTATAAGCTTTCTTGGGGCCATGGTAATAAGTGAGCTTACAAGCAAGTCATCGTAATTAACCTCTCCTTCAGAAATCTCATTTGCAAACTCCTGTATGCACTCGTTTGTTATTTCTCTTAATGTCTCATTCAATATAACATACTTATTGTCATTTCCAACCATAACATGTATTATATCAAATTTGGACTCCTGAATATCAACAAAGTACCTTAGAAGCCTTATGAATTCCTTGTATTCTCTTTCCATGAGAAAATCATCTACTGCTTTTTCGACAATCTCCTCAAGATCCTTCATGTACTCTTTAAGTCTGAAATTCACAAAACCATCCAATATAAGGCTGTTTGACCTTTCAAAGTATTCAAACAGCTTACGGACAATGACATTGCGTCTTCGTATTCTGAACAGAGTATTGAAAAAGTCCTTATCTTCGTTTTTCAAAAATTCTACAGCAATATTTAATATTTCTTTTTTTTCTTTTGAGTTAAAATAACAGTAATTGCTGTTGATTATTCTGGTAATAAGTCTTTCCTCATACTGCCTGATAATAAAATCCGCCAGTGCATTTGAAACATGCACCCTAAGGGTATCATAAAGCTGACCCGTGCTTCTGCTTAAAAGTCTGTCATCATCCAGACTGCATATTATGGAAGTCGAATTACCGGAATTAACTTCATCAATAGAATACTTGAGCTTCTTATTCTTTATCTGTTGCAATTCGCAAGTCAGATGCTGCATTACATCATCTGCACAGTCGTTAACTCCTATGCAAAGAAACTGCATCAACTTCACTTCCCTTCAAGTGTATTATGTGTGTTCGAAAATTGTTGTATGCAGCGGTCGCCGTATGCAATTTTTGCCATGCATTTTCCATTTTGGCTATTTTTAACTCTGCATTTCTGTTTCATTATATGCACTTGAAAAGCTTAAGTTACTATATTGAAATCAAAGATTATTCCGTTATGATAGGCAGGATTGAACCGGTGTCAACAACCATTCCTCTGGAAAGGCAACAGAGTTCTACACCTTTGCTGCACAGAAAGTTTTTAATGATTCCGTATGATTTCAGATTTTTCAGATTGCCTGTAACAGCCCACCTTTTTGGTCCAATAAGTCCGGAGCATCCGCCAATAAACCCCATATCCAGACCAGGAAGCTTTATACCGCTGTCAGGCTGTATAAGCAGAACTTCTATTCCCCTTTTTTCCGCTTCTTTTGCGATCCCCCTATCGGAGGTTATTATGCTTTTTTCATTCACAATTGATACTGAGCATTTTGTATAGCCCTGATTTACATGAACAAGCTCAACATTGGAGTTTTCCATTTCTCTTTTAAGTAAGGGGTCAGTAAATTTAAGGTTATGAAACAGGAAGCTGCCGATTCTTGCCGCATTATAGGCAACGTTGCCGGGATATTGGGCGCCTAGGGCCGTCTCCCCTCTAATCATTCTGAATCCAAGGCTGGCAAGCCTGCTTATCAGCTCCACGTCCACACCGGGAGCATAAATTATCCTTTCCTCACCCAGATGATGCAGAAGGATATCAGGATGGCAGCATATTGCATCATAGGTGCCTGGATATGAATATGTTTTAATAATCCCCACACCATTTTTCTTCAGGCCCTCCTCAATATCTCCGTCTATTCTTCCATCTGCAATCGCCCACTTAACCCTGCCCTCCGGCAGGTTAGGTTTTTTTACGAACTCCATAGGCTTCTCCTGTTCCTGTTCATTCACACTTTCCTTGCATGTGTCATATTATACTATAGAAAAACCTGTGGCGAAACACTGTACCAGATGAATATAAAACGTTATAAATGGTAAGCATTCACATAAATATATGTGCTAAGACTAACTGCCGGTTTATTTTGATAAGCTGGCGGTTATTTAGATAAACCGCGCCTGATCATTCAGGCGCGGCGATCTTTATGACAGGAATTTCCCCTCTTTAATCATTATCCGGTATTGAATTTATAAGCTCTTTAAAATAACTGAAGCTTTCGTATGCGACGGTAACTCCCTTCTGGCTCGGTCTGAACTCTCCGCTTTCTCCATCCAGCCAGAATACTCTGACATCAACATATTTTTTCCCCTTTTTCTCTACTTTCTTTATCTGTATTTCCTCCCGGTTGTTTTTAGCAATTTTCCCTATCATCTCTTCCTTATCCCAGAAATCACTCATAAGCATGATCCTCCCCAGCTTTTTTGCTATTGTTCAAGTACCAGTACCAAAAACTCAATAGAAATTCAGTACTTGGTATTATATCAAGAAGGCCACTTGAATTCAATAATTTCATAATTGCCATTATGCTATCAAAAATGTTTATATATGTAATAGGACCTTAGGAGTATTTACATTATTTGTTAATGAATTTTTGTGAAAAGAGATGGTTATACTATTTTTAAAAAATAAGAAAAGGAGTTGTAATAATGCATAGAACACCATTGGACAGACTGGCATTGATAATTGTTATAATCGGAGCATTAAACTGGCTGCTTGTGGGCTTGTTCCAGTATGATCTTGTAGCTGCAATATTTGGCGGAAGTTCATCATTCCTAAGTAGAACCGTTTATTCACTGGTTGGAATAGCAGGCCTATACAGCATAAGTCTGTTATTTAGAGAAAGCATACCTGAGAAAACCTAAAAGGTAATAAGGGGTAGTTTGGATAAAAAACTTAACTTTATAATGCAACTTCCAAACTACCCCTTAAATCTCCTAGTTTAATTTTTTATTGGCCTCATTGCTGCCGATATTTTTGCACCCTCCTGCATGAGACTCAGTACATATATTTGAGTTATTTATAATAATTTTTCTGTCATAATCATTAAGCTTGATTTTACTGGAATTTGTACTCATTTTAATCCCTCCTCGCAAAAGAGTTTTCACAAAATCCGCCCTTATTGATTCATACCCAAATCCTGCTTTGAGTAACATAGTATTTTTATCCATTTATTATTAACCTCATAAAAATCGTAATAAAGATACAACTATAGTCATAAAAAAAAATAAAATTAATAATGATATTACATGCCAAAAAAAACGGGGAGGGTACTTTTCTTGGAAATTACCACACTGTTTCTTCTCTTAACTGCATTTCTTTTCTTTGCCGCTTTTTTTCAAGAAATTTTTCCTGCTTGTGTATCCTGTAAAAAGCTCAAGCCCCGGTTTATGTTCAAAATAAATGAAATTGTGAGCTTTAAGGGAAGGGTCTGGATTTGCAAACATTGCAGCAGTAAATTCAATATTTACAGCTACAGTGATTACAACAACTACAAAAAGCTCCGTAATCGCATTGAAATGGAGCTGGAAGATTTTATTCATTCTCTGCCTTGCAAAAAAGAAAATCAAAGTTAATTTCGATTCTACTGCAAAAACAGCTTTTCTCAAAACGAGATGCAAAAATCACTCACCAATGTTGAGGCAATTCCGACGCCAAAATGCCAAGGACGGCATTTTGAGCATCACGTGACAGGATGCAACATTGATGCCGGCGAGGAATTGCAGGACAAGGTGCTAGTGATTTCATCGAAGTTTACGAAAATGGGTTTTTGCATTACAATCAATTTTAAAACGCAAAACCCCTTGCCATAGAAAACAGCAAAGGGATTTGCATTGTAATAATTATGGTGAATTTCTGCTTTACTCCCGCTCCCAGTTGTGATATACATTCTGAACGTCGTCCATGTCCTCAAGCTTTTCAATCAGCTTATCCATAAGCTCAATCTGCTTGGCATCATCCAGCCTTGTCCATGTTTGAGGCATCATCTGCACTTCCGCTTCAAGGAACTCGTAGCCCTTTGCTTCCAGAGACTCCCTTACAGCAGAAAAATCTTCCGGAGCAGTCAGAACCTCATAGTACTCCTCCTCTGAGCCAAAGTCCTCGGCACCTGCTTCCAATGCTTCCATCATAAGATTATCCTCATTAATTTTTTCGGATTTCTCGATAAGAATAACACCTTTTTTATCAAACATAAAGGAAACGCAGCCAGTTGTTCCAAGATTCCCTCCAAATTTATCAAAGTAATGCCTTATATCTCCCGCTGTCCTGTTTCTGTTATCTGTCATAGCCTCAACTACAACCGCAACTCCACCAGGTCCGTAGCCCTCATAGGTGATTTCTTCATAATTTGCTCCGTCAAGCTCACCTGCAGCTTTTTTTATACTTCTTTCAATATTGTCATTGGGCATATTGGCTGCTTTGGCTTTTGCAATAACATCCTTCAGCTTTGAGTTCGCCGCAGGATCTGGCCCGCCCTGTTTTACAATTACAGCGATCTCTCTCCCCAGCTTGGTAAAAATCTTACCCTTCTGGGCATCGGTTTTTTCTTTTTTGTGCTTGATATTTGCCCATTTTGAATGACCCGACATGCAATACCTCCTGATTTAATGCACTTTTCGAAAAATATAATAACATTTGTAGCAGAAATAATAAAGATGTTTTTTGTATATATAAATTTTTATAGGCTCAGGAAATTATTTTTTATAGGTCTATATTCCTATGCAAAAATTTCCCTTCTCCAAACCGGCATTAGTACTGAATCTGAAACATTCATCAAAAGTAATCCTCCTGCATGACTCCGCAACTATTTCCAATATATAGGAAAATATATTTACATATATATTATGTTTTAATAGAATAAAAATGACCTGTTTGCACTTTTTATATGAATTTTTGAAAAGGTGGGTAATTATGTCCAAAAAGGCTTCTCTTGAATTTTGGATAAACGTTTTGATTATTGAAGCGATAAGTCTTGCGATATCGCTGTTTATATTCTTTGCCTGCAATTTTTGCGGCAATGGAATTAATCACTCCAATATGCTTAATATCCTTCTTTTCATGCTTTGCTTCATTGTATTTATTCTGCTTTCAATATCAGTTTCAATATATAAAATTAATACAATATCAAAGCACCAGTTTGCAGAATACCAGGCCGTAATAAACTCATTGCAGAATGAGGTTGAAAAGCAGAATAAGATGGCAGACAACCTTACAAAACTTTACAACAGCATGGCTGAATATGATAACTACAAAACAGAATTTTTCTCAAATATCTCTCATGATATAAAAACGCCCCTGACCGTAATCCTTGGCACTATACAACTAATGGATCAGAATATGGCTAAAGCTCCTCTTGAAAAGCGCAAACCCAACAAGCATTTGCAGACAATCAAACATAATTGCTACAGGCTTCTTAGGCTTGTTAACAATATTCTGGACATCTCAAGAATCGACTCCGGGTATATCAAGCTTAATCTGACAAATGTAAATATCGTCTATATAGTTGAGGAAATCACCCAATCTGTTGTTCCATATGCCGAACAAAAAAATTTATCCCTTGAGTTCGATACTGAACAGGAGGAAATTATTACGGCGGTAGACATAGATAAAGTTGAACGTGTTATTCTGAATCTGCTGTCAAATGCCATAAAGTTTACACCGCCCGGCGGAAAGATCCAGGTCAGTATTTATGAGAGAAACAGGCAGGTTGTGATTTCTGTTAAGGATACGGGTTATGGTATACCGCAGAACAAGCTTGGTATTATATTTGACAGGTTTAAGCAGTCTGATTCTTCTCTTACCAGGGATACGGAGGGCAGCGGAATAGGTCTGTCACTTGTGAAATCTTTTATTGATCTCCACAGCGGAAGCATAAGCGTGCAAAGTGAAGAATCGAGGGGAAGCGAATTCTTGGTAGAGCTCCCTATAAGGCTGTGTGAAGCACAAAATCATACAGGGGCCCGCCATCAGAACATGCAGGGGAAAATTGTTGAAGCTATAAATATTGAGTTTTCAGATATCTACTCCTCTGCGTCCTAATACTTCAGTTATTGTACTTTGAAGGCTTGATAAGCAAAAGCAATTTATCAAAATCAGCGTATTGCTACAAGTACACATGCCTTAACGGCAGTCAATCCCTTCTCGCTGATCATATTCATCAGTTCATCGTTATAAGTTCCGGGCTGCAGCCATATATTCTTAATCCCAAGCTCTGAAGCTTCTTCAATAACCTTTGCCCCCAGTCTTGGATTAACAACCATGTCGATTACCTCAGGCTTCTCAGGCAAGGACGATAAATCCTTATAGCACTTATCACCTTCAATGGTTTCATAATTGGGGTTTACCGGATAAACTCTATAACCTTTTGATTTGAGCCTTTTGTAAATTCTGTTTCCAAACTTCTCCGGATCCTCATTGGCTCCTACAACTGCCCACACTTTTTTCTCCATCATCATCTCTTCAAGCATTCTGCTCACTCCTTATACAATGTTATGTAAGTATTCTCTTTAAATTCAACCAAAGCCCTTCCGTTGGTTGTATCACTTATAAGCTTTATAAATTCTTCATTAGTCCCTGCAGGAATATAAACTGTTATGTCAATATCCTGGGCGTAAATTATACTTTCAATTGAATATCCTTTGGACATCAATACATTTTGCACCTTACCAAAAAGAGTATATTCCAGCATAATTGAAACCTCAGTGCAAAGCTGTCTGGTTATAATGCCTGCCGCTTCAATGCCGGCGGAAGCACTTTTGCTGTATGCTCTTATCAGCCCTGCGGCACCAAGCAGGATTCCCCCAAAGTAGCGGGTTACAACCACAACCAGGTCCTGAAGCTCCATTCGCTTAATTACTTCAAGCACTGGCAGTCCGGCAGTGCCTGAAGGTTCACCGTCATCGCTGAATCTCTGGATAATATTATTCCCTCCTATGTAATAGGCATATACATTATGAGAGGCATCCCAGTATTTTGATTTAAGCATGCTGATAAAATCCAGAGCTTCCTCCTCGCTATTAACAGGTTTAACCGAAGCTATGAACCTGGATTTTTTTTCCTCAATCTCTGCCCCCGCAGCATTTTTAACAGTCTTATAAAGCTTTTGCAAGTTATCACACCCAAATTAAAAATGGCAAAAATAAATAGCGGCAATTTAAAAACTGCCACCATTTATTTTAACACTATTAATTTATAAATAAAATCTTAAAAACAATAATCAGGCCAATTCCTTATACTTTTGATAAGATAAATTCAACAGTGCTTTGTCTTGACTGTATGTAATGAGATTCATTGCTTCCTGAAGGTCATAAAAACCTCCGGTGGTAAATTTCTCTTCCTTATTGATTTGATATTTGTCGTCGGGGGATTTCATTATATACCACGTGATTTTGTTGCATACGGGTCTTTGACGTGTTACGGAAAAGAACTCATAACTTGTTCGTCCTGCTGTAGATACTATCTCTGCGGCTACACCAGCTTCTTCCCTTACTCTGTTCAGGGCAACTATGTTTGACGGGTCACCATTGCGAATAACTCCCTTGGGCAGAACCCATTCGCCCTTTTCATTCTGCAGGAGCAGCACCTTATCCTTGAAGAATACCACTCCGCCTGCGCAGTTTCTAACCAGCATAATAAAAACCCCTTTCGATATTAAATTTAGAAGTGAAAATATATCAAAATATTGTTAACGGCAAGTTATTTGTTTACAATATTTTAATATATATTATTATAATACATTATTTAGGGTTTTTATTCAATTCACAGGCATCCAAAGTGTTAAATTTATATTAAATTTTTAAATAGTTTTAGGCTTTTCAAGGAATTTTCTAATTCTTTCAATTTTTAATATATCCAACTGAGCTTCGACTTTCACCCCCTGATCAATATAATCTGTATTTAAGACTTTACCGTTATTATATAGGTATGGAAGTATCCATCCCTCACTATATGGGGCTGTCAGCTCAATTATAACCTCATTTGCAGGCAGCAGCTCCCTGATGTCTTCCGTAAGCTGTTCAAGCCCTTTGCCTGTAACAGCAGACACTTCAACATTTTTCGCATAGTGGCTGACAGACGGGAGCCTGTAATCGTCCCTGAGTAAATCAATTTTGTTGAAAACGAGAACTGAGGGTTTGCCTGATGCTCCAAGGCTTTCAAGTATTTCATCTGCAACCTGTATCTGCATTTCCACCTCTTCGCTCGATGCATCAACAACGTGCAGAAGCAAATCTGCATGAACAGCCTCCTCCAGAGTTGATTTGAAAGCTTCTATAAGATCATGGGGAAGCTTTCTGATAAATCCTACCGTATCAATGAGCAGTACGTTTCTGCCATCAGGAAGCTCCATTTTCCTTGCTGTAGGATCCAGTGTGGCGAAAAGCTGATTCTCCACATATACTTCCGACCCGCAAAGCTTATTCATCAGTGTTGACTTTCCTACATTAGTGTAACCAACCAGCGCAATAGTAGGGACATCATTTTTCCTTCTCCCCTCTCTGAACAGGCCTCTTCTTTTGCCTATACCCTCCAGCTCTTTCTCAAGTGCGCTGACTCTTCTTCGGATATGCCTTCTATCAACCTCCAGCTTCTTTTCTCCGGGCCCTCTGGTTCCTATACCTCCCCCAAGCCTTGAAAGCTGGTTTCCCATACCGATTAGCCTTGGCAGCCTGTACTTAAGCTGGGCAAGCTCTACCTGCAGCTTCCCTTCCCTGGAACGTGCCCTCTGGGCAAATATATCCAGAATAAGAACGGTCCTGTCTATTACCCTGACTCCCACGACCTCCTCGATATTTCTCACCTGTGCTCCGGAAAGCTCATCATCAAATATTATAAGGCTGGCATTCAGGGCTTGGCGTATAAGTCCTAATTCTTCCACTTTTCCCTTTCCAATGTGGTATGCAGGATCTGTGGATGACCTGCGCTGCAATACTTTATGCACAACCTGTGCGCCTGCTGTTGCAGCCAGTTCCTCAAGCTCATCCAAAAGTCTCTCTCCTTCGCTTTTCCCGTTTATAAGCTTTCCCACACCTGCCTCAACGCCAACAAGAATTGCTCTCTCGCTGCCTGCTTCATTTATATGCAGTGGTTCATTGCTGTTCTTTTCCAAATCAATGATTGTGTCAAAAAGAGCATCCAGTCTTCTGTCCCCCAGTGTGAACGGGCCGTAAACATCTGCCTTGTTATAATTGCCAGCCTCGTCTGCAGCAGGTACCGCAGCAAATATTTCTGTCACCTGCCCCTTTTCCACTCCCAGGGCCATCATTGCATCAAGCTTCAGGCTTATAAGCGAATTAATATCCACAAGAGAGAGTTTTCCATCCCCATTCGGATGAGTATGCACACACCTCACTCCGGAAAGCCGGGCTTGGCTCCTTCTCCCTTCAAACTCGGGCAATGAGACCTTTGAACTGTCTCCTATACTTATATCAATAATGCTTCCCTTTCTATTTATATAAACAGCAATCTCCCTGTTAATGGCCTCAGTCAGACAAGCAAGCTTTGAAGCCAGTTCTTCAGGCAGGAATATATCTCTTTCTGATTCCAGCTCATACAAAGACTCCAGCTCATTTAATATGCTTTCCTTTAGCGACTGATAATTTCCGCTAATGTTTATGGTTTTTCACTCCCTGTTTGTATCTTTCTTTTATTACTGTCATCTCAATAAGTAATTCTGTTGTATATGAGTAAATATATAGAGGAAATTATATCATCGAAAACTTGTTCTGTAAATTATACAATGTATGAGTCAAAGAATTTTGTTTTTATTAATGATATGTTCAAATGCAGATTTTTTTGAGCTTGTTTGATGAGTTGTTTGTTTAGGATAGATGGTCTGGTTAACGGTATGTATGAATGAATCTTACTTAAAGAACAATTTTAACAGTTTTTCAGTTTTAACTTCATCCGGTACCCAATACCACAGGTTGTTCATGTATTTTGCTTCACCCGTTACCATGTAATAATCTGTGCTGCCGTTTGGGATGTCATTGGCAAGGGCACAAAGTGCTAACATTTGTTTAAGGTTTAAGTTTGTTTTAATATTCTTATTATAATTTAAAACAATACTTATAGCTTTAGTCAGCTTGTTATCATCCTTCAGTTTTTGGTACATTGCTTTTAAAAACTTCTGCTGGCGCTTTATTCTGCAAATATCTCCATCAACTGAGTATCGCCAGTGAATATAGTCAAAAGCCTTTTTTCCGTCAAGCAGCTGCTTCCCCTTTGACAGATTTGCACCATGAGTTTTCATGTCAATCTCAACGTCCAATTCAACGCCGCCCAAATCATCAACTATTTTAGGAACGGGCTCCATATCAAGAGCAAAGTAGCAATCTACCTTATCATATTTAATAAATTTGTTTATTGCTTCTATTGCGCTTTCTGGCCCATTCCCTGTTATGCTTCCAAAGGCGTAGGCATGATTGATTTTATCATTTTTGTTTTCAACAGGCACAAATGCATACGTATCTCGTGGAATACTCAGCACTTTTACCTTCTTTGTTTCAAGGTCAATGTTAGCTAAAGCAATTGTATCTGTACGATAAGTACCAAGAGTTCTGTCTCGTTTTTCAGTTCGGTCAATGCCCAGAAAAAGGATGTTTATTGAGTTCTTATTAACTTCCACAAATTCACTTTTTGGTTCAGTGTGTTCATTGCTTGAAGTCTTTTGTTCTGAAAATTTTTGTTCCCAATTTAAATTTAAAGCACTATCATCCTCTTGCTTAGTGATTACCTTACAGGCTTGATTATTCTCAGCAACTGGAGCTAGAGCACTTATATAGTTCTTAGCCGAACTTATATACTCTTTTATTAATAATCCTGAAACTAATGTACTTATAACTAGTATGCTAATTATACAAAATACCATGTATCTTTTTTTTCTGTGAGCATTATTATCTCTTGCCATTTTCACTTCACACTTTCCATTTTTTTGTTTCCAATAAGATAAACTAATGTAAGTGAAGCAAAAGCTCCTCCACCATTAATGAATATATCTCTGAAAGATGAAGCTATTTCCCATGAAAAACATTGAGGGTTTCGTCAAGACAAGCATAAAAAATACTTAATAAAAGAGAAATTCTCAGGCATTCGCTTAGAAGATTTACTTTCTTCATTTATATGAATTAGGTTTGAATTCAGCCATTTTGATAATGTATTCCTATTTATTTATACAGCGAACGGGGGCACATTTTATTGATATTTCCAGTTGTTTCAAGACCAATCACTCCTTTTGATATCTTGAAATCAGAAATGTTTATGTTGGGTTTTTTATTCTGCTCTAATAATACTGCTGCATTCGAGAAAAAAAGCTTTTCTGCGTAGACCTCTCCAACCCAGCTTTTCACCTTTTTGTAGGCATTCTTGTACCACTGGGCATAATCCTTCGCATAATGAGCATCCGATGCAACAAAACTAACAAGTTCATTCTTAAGAAGCTCTTTAGCAAATTTCTTCACCCTGCTTCCATATACACCCATTATGCAAGCTGCATCTAGTTGAAGCATACAGCCGTTAGCCACAAGTTCCATAGCCAGTGTAATGTTTCTAACTAAACTTCGTGTTCTTTCCGGATGTGCTATTATAGGAGTGAATCCCTTTACCATTAATCTGTAGAGTGTTTCTTGTGCATGAGATGGAATTGAGTCAAATGGAAATTCAACGAGAAGGTAACGACTGTTATTAAGAGTCAGATTGCTGTTTTCATGAACCAAATCAGGTATTGAAGGACTCAGGAATACCTCAGCTCCTTTTAAAAGGGTAATACCAATTTCGGCAGCTCTATCGGAAAGTATATAAAAGTTTTCAGCTGCGTTCGCGGCTTCAAATACATTTTCATGGAAGTGTGGTGTAGCTATAATACATTGTATTCCTGCTTTATGGGCCTCTTCCAGCATCTTCACAGATTCATCCATTACAGATGGTCCATCATCAACACCAAAAATGACATGACTATGAATATCTATCATTTTAAACCCCTCTATTCTTTTTTCTTTCAAACCACTTTTTTATATTGTATTTTTTTTCGCTATAATAATTGTAGTAACCAAGGTGATTTTTGTAGTCTCCTCTTGATATTTTATTCAGAACGACTCCAAGAATTTTTGCATTTACCTTTTCAAGCTGTTCTTTTACCCTCTGCACATTATTTCTTGATACCGACTTGGACTTTATTACTATTATGGTTCCATCTGTCTGAGATGCAATGATTGCACAGTCAATAACACTGCCTAGTGGAGGAGTGTCAAAAATCACAAAGTCAAACCGAGTTTCCAGTTCATCAATCAACTGACTGAACCGTTTGGCACTTAATAGCTCTGCAGGGTTTGGGGGTTTGGGACCGCAAGTTATAAAATAAAAATTCTCGATACTTGAATTATTGATGATATCATCCAATTCTGCATTTCCTGAAATATAGCTTGTCAGGCCTTTTGTATTTGAGCTTCTTAAGTTTTTTAGCAGCATTGGCTTTCTAAGATCTGCGTCAACCAAAACCACTTTTACACCCGACTTGGCCATGGATATAGCCAGATTTATTGATGTTGTTGTTTTGCCTTCACCAGGAGTACAGCTGGTTATTGTCAGTGTTTTTATTTTCCTGTCGTAGCCACAGAATTGCAAATTTGTCCTCAATACCTTATAAGCTTCTTCAGCTGGCTCATTCAATTTCTCCTTTGTTAGTAATTCTTTTGACACTATTCCATCCCCTTATTTTATATTGATTACAGGTATTGTGCCTAATACTGTCATTCCCAGATTATGTTCAACATCCTCAGGTGTCTTGACAGTATCATCAAGACACTCAATAAGGTAAATTATCACTAAAGCTGACGCAAATGCTGCAAATATGGCAGTAAATATATTTTTTAAAGGTTTGGGAGTTACAGGATTAACAGGTACAGTCGGCTTGTCTACAACACCTATATTTTCCACTTTCATAAGTTCTGTTACCTTTTGAATAAATACTCTGGAAAGCTTATCTGCTATATCCATTGCTCTTTGTGGATTACCGTCCTGTACCTTCATTTCTATTATTCTAGTGTCATTTTTTGAACTGATATATATGTTTGAAGCCAGAAACTCCGGGGTATAACCTTTAAGCTCAAGTTGTTCTATTACCTCAGAGGTTATATTCCTGCTTTTGATCAATTCCCTGTAATCTTTAACCAGCAACTGTCCAACAATTATATCATTGTAAGCCAGCAACTGGGAGGGCTGAGTTCTATGAATTACATAAAGTGTTGTTCTGGACTCATACACAGGCTTTATTACATAAAAGTTCATGTAAGCCGATAAACCAACTGCAATAATTAGTAAAGTGAAAACTATCCATATTCTTTTAATCAGAATTCTAAAGTACTGCTTCAATTTCACAATGACCTCCATGATTTATATGTTTAATATGTTCTTTGTATTTGTTTCCATTTTATACCATTTGATTAATGATTATAATTGCAACTCCGTTATTTGTAAAGAAAAAACTTTCATCATTTTCCAATAATAATTTTTAAGAATCTACAATTAATTGAACTATATAAATACAATAAAGTACAATTTGCTAAATTGTACTTTGGTTTGCAGCATGAATGGTTTTTTAAGTAGCCCCAGATAGGCAATTTGATATTTTATGATATACATAATATTGTAAAAATTCTACTGCAAAAACAGCTTTTCTTGAAACAAATCGAAGTTTCAGAAAATTGGTTCTTTACAGTAGAATCAATCTTTAGTGTTGCAACATTAATTATAAAAGCTTTATGCTTTCACCCCTGTCGACCCGAAGCCTCCCCCTCTGTCAACACCTATATCCTTAACAGATTCAACCAGCCTCAATTTCATCCTGGGTACCTCCACAAGCACAATCTGTGCTATCCTGTCACCCTTTCTTATTCTATATGTGCCCTTCTCATTGCACTTGCTGTCTATGCCAAAAATTATCTGCGGATTACAGCAGCAGCTTTCGCTTGAGTTTGACATAATTATGCCCAATTCATCTCTGTACCCTGAATCAATAGTTCCCGGCGAATTGGTAATCCTGAGTGGGGTATTGAAAGACAAACCGCTCCTTGGCCTTACTTGAATCTCGTATCCCTCAGGAATAGCCAGCTTCAGCCCCGTAGGAATAATAACAGTCTCCCCCGGTCTGATTAAAACTTCTTCAGCTGCGCTCACGTCCATGCCTGCATCTCCAGTCCGGGCATATTTAGGCAGAACAGCCCCTTCCCTGCATATCTCAACCTGAACCTCAACCTCTTTTGCCATAGCTTAATCACCCTTTACATAATTATTCTTCATATTTAAAATCAAACCCCTCTAAAAAAGTGCCCTCTTGTAAAGCCCCTCGACTTTATTTTTTCAATTTCATCTCTATGTTTCACCAGTGCTTTCTTATTGTCCATTAAAGCATCTTTGTGCATATTAATAAGCATGCCAATTTCCTCAATGCTTTCATCTGTGATATTTATTCTGATTGTATCGATCCCTGCGCTTTTAATTGAATCAATATATTCAATCATCAAAAGAACCTTTGAGTTAAATATAGTACTCCTGCAATCTATTTTATCGCATAATATCGGAAACTCCATCCCCTTCCTGTCCTTTAACTTATAACTTTCACTTCTGCAGCCGGTGCAAGCAGCTTTATCGTCAAACCCGCGTTTTAAAATCCCTCCCGGGCAATATTCACTCGTCATAACAGGAAGCCTTCCATAGGCAATAACTTCCTTTTCAATAGCTGCGCCCAAAATACTGTTTATTTGCTTCAGGTTAAGTTCAGGTGACAAAGTTAAACTGCTGAAACCAAGATTTTCGTATTCACTTAACGCAAAGCTGTTAAATATATTTAATCCAATATCTCCTCTTACTTTAACTTCAGGTAGCTGCGCAAAATAATCCAATGATCCCAAATTAGCAATAAGCACTCCATCAATTCCCCAATCTGGAATCTGATTCAATTGTGTCCTTATAAAATGTTCATAGTTCCCTTTTGTCACATTAGGAAGCCACATAAATATTTCAGTGCCGTTCTTCCTCATCTCCGAAAATAAATTTCTGTTTGCTGCATTTGCATAAGCGCTAAAGGGTATGTAAACGATATCCGCCCCAAGGCTTGAATAGTCAAATCCAATGTTTATTCCGTATAACATAAGTGATATCTTAATGTCATTTTTGCTTTTTCGATTATTTCCCCGGAAATATAACAAGCTATTCTTTTTATTTATACTGTCAGCAGACATTTTTCGACTATATCGCTGAATCCTCTTAACCTCAAGCTCTTCCAAAGCCTTTCTTCTTAAGTGGTTCAGTTCGCTTACAGGTATAACAATATCCTCATCCAACTCAACGTCTATATTGCTGAACTCAAATGGTGTTGCTCCTGTCTTCCCAAGCTGCTCCCTTACCCTGTCTGTTGTAAGCGGCTTGTTCACGGCTTTTTCTGGTATTGCCCCACTTAGAGCATCTGCTGAATTTCCATCCTTATCATATACAGCAAAGGTTACCGGAAAGCCATATTTTATTCTTATCCTTCCTTCAACAGGAACCTTCCTTGAAAATTTCCCCGAAAAGCTTTCAGCCGCAAAAGTCATCAGCTTTTTGTCCGAAGTCTTGTAGACCTTGTTTCCAGGCTCAATCCTTCCGGAAATGCTTCCAATAACGGCAGTCTGACCTTCTGCTACAGAATCGGTCCTGTTACCGTTTACTTTAATTTCTGTTACGATATTTCCCGGGCTCTCATCCTCACCGTTCCAAACCTCAATACCGTCGCCCTCAGAAAGGCTGCCTTCAAGTTTGACTTTAACAGTGTTTTCTTTTTTATTGTATGACAAGACTTTTCCTATGTATATTCCCCAGTTTTTCGGCTTCTCAAAGCACATCATGGATTTTCCTGACTTACCCTTCAAGTAGCCATGGTATAGTCCTCCACGGTTAAAAATCCGGGCTAAATCATTAAGGTCTTCTTCATCTATCAGCCCCAAGGCTTGTCCTCTGCTTGAACCGTCAGAAAGTAAGCGGTCAAGGTATTTTCTGTAAATTCTTACTACTGTTGCAACATATTCAGGTGTCCGCATCCTGCCTTCAATTTTCAGTGAGCTTGCTCCCGAATCCACGATATCCTTTAATAGCTCCAAAGAGCATAAATCCTTAGGGCTCAGCAAATAACCGCAAGCCATATCCTTTAAAATTTCCTGCGTTCTTCCAACCAGACTGTATTTAAGCCTGCAGGGCTGCGCACACTTTCCCCTGTTTCCGCTCCGTCCCCCTATAAGGCTGCTCATCAGGCACTGTCCGGAATATGAAATACACAAAGCCCCGTGCACAAACACTTCAATCTCAAGGCTTGTGTTTTGTGAAATGTAATTTATTTCGTTTAGTGAAAGCTCCCTGGCAAGCACAGCCCTCTTGAAGCCCATCTTTTCAAGAGCCCTTACGCCCTCTAGATTATAAATTGTCATCTGTGTGCTGGCATGCAAATCCAGGTCAGGAAATATTCTTTTGACCAGTCCGGCAAAGCCTGTATCCTGAACAATAATACCGTCTGCACCCATTTCATAGATTTCACCTGTGAAATCTATGGCCTCTTCCATCTCCGAATCAGCTATGAGAGTATTCATTGTGACGTATATCCTGCAGCCTCTGGCATGAGCATAATCTACCGCTCTTTTAAGCTGTTCGCTGTCGAAGTTCCCGGCAAACTGCCTGGCATTAAAAAGCCTGCCTCCAAGGTACACTGCATCCGCGCCATTTTCGACGGCTGCAAGAAATGCATCATAATTGCCTGCGGGAGCCAATAATTCTACTTTCCTTGTCATCTATCCTCTCTGCTTTCTGAAAATATCTAAAACAACATGCATTATATCCACAAGTGAATGTATACCTTTTTCTGAATTTTCACACATATTCCCCAGCAAAAACGTTGGAACCTTATTAAAAGTATGAGTTTTTACACTTACATCCTCTATATTTCCATGGTCGCTGGTAATAATAACAACATCCTCCGTAAGGTTAACAAGTCTTAACACTTCCCCCAGGAAGGCATCCAGCAGCTCAATTTCCTTAACAGCAAGCTCCATGTCCATCTTATGTCCTATAATATCAGTCATGAAATGCTCATAAAGAGTAAAATCGCTTTCTCTGCTAATATTTACCAACCTTCTGGCCGCCTCTTCAGGAGCAATGATGTCAACCTCATAGCCGCTGTCTTTCAAAATCTGACCTGTAATATCGTGGTATACGCCCTTGCCCTTCTTATAATCTTCCACAGTCAAAAATTTTATTCCTGCCGACATGGTCATTACTGAAGTTACGGAGGGTCGGTGCCTTCTGTCAGCAGGATTCATCATTTTCTGAAGATACTCGTTCCTGTAAACATTTGCATTGGTTATGGATAAACCCATTTTTTTTAATTCCAGAAACAGGTTATTTCTGTTAATGATTTTTTTTAAAGTTACCGTAGGCTGTCCGTTTATATGCCGGTTAAGAACCATCGGCGCATTAACGCCAGTAAATATGGCAGTCTGCCCTGTAGCGCTCTGAGGAAGGCCAGGTATGCCAAGGCATGCGTCCGTAGGTATCATTGTAAATTCCCTGTACAACCTGCCTATAGCAGGGGCATTGGCAGAACAAAGCGGATTTCTTCCGGCATTGTCTTCACCTATACCAAAGCCATCTATAAAAATGAAAATCATCCTCATAGCTCTCACCTATTAATCAAGGAACATTCCTCTTTTGTTAATTTCCCTTGAATTTACCCAGAAGGGGACATTCCCTCCCCCAAGTTATTTGTAACTAACGCAGAGGGTGTGTCCCCTTCCCCTGTTTAAACTTGTTCTGCTGCAAAAACCCATTTTTGGAAACTTGGATGAAATCACTATATGGAATAGGTTTGAACATAAGCTGTTTTTTTGCAGCAGACAAATTAATATATCTTACTTTCACTATCTGTGAACCGGACGGGTCATCTTATCCATTGAATTTCTGACCTCGCTCAGCTCTGCTTCCCTTTTTGCAAGTTCAAGCTGCATGCTGGTGTTCCTGCTGGTAAGCATGGAATTCTCCTCAGCTAAGCGCTTTGCTTCAAGTTTAAGCTTCTCAAGCTCCTCCTGGCAGCGTTTTAATTCACGCTTCAAGCTTAATTCATTCTCGTGAGCCTTGAAATAATCATCTGCCACATTGATGGAAGTTAACACTGCAGCCATGGAAGTGCTCAACCTGTTGTTGATTTTTAATATTTCACTCATCTTTTTATCGATGTACAGGCCAACCTTCTGGATATACTCATCAGATTCTATACCGACTATAGTATAGTCCTTTCCGGCAATTCTTACCTCCACCTTGTTCTTCGTGCTCAAAAGAATCAGCCCCTTTAATATAATAAGGCGTAAATGAATTCTACATTTACTTTCACTTTCTTTTCTATTATATTATATTTTGTCAAATTTTCATATCCTTTAATTTGGAAATATATTATTTTTCTACAGTAATATTTCTGTATATTAAGTTTAAAAAATGCAAGATGTCTATAGACATCTTGCATTTTTTAAACGATTCTCCCATTATCGGGGTCAATATATATGAGCCAATACCCGAAGGCCCCATATCTTGGCCTGCTACCCTCCACCTGCGCCCACCTGCACATTTCTCCAAAAGGCCTGTCGTCAATGCTGTATACCCCGGGTACACCGAAAACCAGATAATCCTTCCTTCTTATCTTGTCGGAATAAATGCCGAAAATAAGATGCCTGTACTTGAAATGTGCGCTAAGAATCTTTGGATTAAACATAACCGGAGTTTTTATATTGCATTGATATAAAACATTATTCAAGTGTACAGGGCTGTTTGCCTTCCACCACTTATAGTCCCTTCGCCTTATGCTGAAGGGATCATATATTTCAAAGTATCTGTCAAGCTCTGCCGCAAGCCTTTCAAGGCTCCGTTCATTCTCCTGTTTATTTTGCGCCTCATTTATTTTAGATTCATTTGGCAGTGCTTTTGCTGTATTTATCATATTTTCAGGGTCTTTAATGTAATCGTCATTATGTATATAACTATTTTTATCTGTTAATTCTTCTTTATCTGTTGGTAAATCAATTGCCTCATTGTTCTCCATTGCTTCTTTTAACTTGTCATTTTCCATTTTCATTGTTTGCGCTTCAGCTGCAGGCTCGGGCTCAGTCTGCTCTGTTTTTTGTTTATAAATGCTTTCAAGCACACTGCCTGAATATCTGCTGTAGATGTCATGTTTCTTAATAACCTTGTCATTTTCGCAGGTTTTGCTTGAAACTTGCGTATATAAGGCATCCTTAAGCCTATCCTTCCATTTGACATGCTTATCCCTGTATGCAACCAATGGACAAGAGATTTTCCCTTTATTCCTGTCAGTGAATTCAGCCAGAATAGTTGCTACGTTGAAATCATCAATGCAATATCCTGTTGACGCTACATTATCAGGCTCAAACTCCCATTGAAGCTCGCCCCTGTTTCTGTGAACCGCTATATTACCGACCTCTACCGGAAACACCTTGTCACCCGAGCACTTTAGTATATAAGCCTTGTAAATTACATAGCCATGATTATCCTTCAGGTTTTGAACCTGGATTGAAAGCTTACCCTTTCCGTCTTTTACCTCGATCTTCATATAACCTGTGGGCTCCTGGCCGGAACCATACCCGGCATCCTCCTGTTCCATGATTAAAAAAACCTTACGGTATAGTAAATTCTCTCCCACGGTCTCCCCCCTCTATTCCAACCTCTTTTAATTATATATATGCTGTTGCTCTTGCGTTTATTAAAAATTGCAGGATTGGTTAACAAAAATATCAAATTTTAATTGACGTCTATTAAAATGTACGGTATTATAGTAAAAGGGCGAGGATGTTATTATTTCGCACCTGCTCTAAAGCTGTATTAATGTAATTAGGTAAAAATCAATACTTTGGTTGACCAAGCGAATGGTATTTTATACTGGTTGCAGCGTAGGCCAATATTTGTCGACCCGAATATAATAACAAGGGTTTATAAGTATTGGATTTTTATTTATTACATAAAGTATACATGTTATAAATAGTAGCAATCTAAAAAACCTGGATTATTACATAATAACTGTAGTGAAAATTTTAACAAAATCCAAAGGAGTATTGGTATTGCAATACTTACCGCAATAATATTTATATAGCTGGAGGGAAATTAAAATGACTTCAAACAAGAAATTGCAAGAATGGGTAAAAGAAATGGCCGATATGTGCCAGCCAGACCAGATAATCTGGTGTGACGGCTCACAGGAAGAAAATGAACGCTTGCTTAAATTAATGGTAGATGCTGGAATGGCAACTCCTCTGAATCCCGAAAAGCGTCCGGGATGTTATTTGTTCCGCAGCCATCCTTCCGATGTAGCTCGTGTAGAAGACCGTACTTATATAGCATCAAGGAAACAGGAAGATGCAGGACCTACAAACAATTGGATTGACCCCGTCGAACTCAAGGAAACAATGAAGGGGTTGTACAAAGGATGCATGAAGGGTCGTACAATGTATGTTATTCCTTTTTCCATGGGTCCCATTGGTTCACCTATTTCAAAGATCGGCGTTGAATTGACTGACAGTCCTTACGTTGTAGTAAACATGCGAATTATGACCCGAATTGGCAAAAAGGTGCTTGACATTCTTGGTGAAGATGGTGAATTTGTGCCATGCCTGCATTCAATAGGCTCTCCTTTGGCAGAAGGGCAGAAGGATTCCACATGGCCTTGTGCGCCAATAGAGCAGAAGTATATCAGCCACTTCCCCGAAGAAAGAACCATATGGTCATACGGTTCAGGTTACGGCGGAAACGCGTTGCTTGGCAAAAAGTGCTTTGCCCTTCGTATAGCTTCTGTACAGGCCAGAGATGAAGGCTGGATGGCTGAGCACATGCTTATTCTGCGCATTACAAGCCCAGAGGGTGTGAAGAAATATGTTGCGGCAGCTTTCCCTAGTGCATGCGGCAAGACAAACCTTGCAATGCTCGTTCCTACAATTCCTGGTTGGAAGGTTGAGACCATTGGTGACGATATAGCCTGGATGAAGTTCGGTGAAGACGGCAGACTATATGCAATCAACCCTGAAGCAGGCTTCTTCGGTGTTGCTCCCGGCACTTCAATGGATTCAAATCCTAACGCTATGAGAAGCATTGAAAAGAATACAATATTTACAAATGTTGCTTTAACTGATGATGGTGATGTTTGGTGGGAAGGCATAGGCTATGATGCACCAGACCACCTGATTGACTGGAAGGGTAATGACTGGACTCCAGGCTCAAAAGATCCCGCTGCTCACGCAAACGCGCGTTTCACTGCACCTGCAAGTCAGTGCCCTGTTATAGCTCCCGAGTGGGAAGATCCCGCAGGCGTACCTATATCTGCGATTCTTATAGGCGGCCGTCGTCCAAGCACCATTCCCTTGGTACACGAGAGTTTTGACTGGAACCACGGTGTATTCATGGGATCTATCATGGGTTCGGAATTAACAGCTGCCGCAATATCAGATAAAATCGGTCAGGTTCGCCGAGATCCATTCGCTATGTTGCCCTTCATAGGATATAATGTTTGCGATTATCTGCAGCACTGGCTCGACATTGGCACAATGACAAGCGCAGACAAGCTTCCCAAGATATTCTATGTTAACTGGTTCCGCAAGGACTCCAACGGCAAATGGCTGTGGCCAGGATTCGGAGAAAACAGCAGAGTTTTAAAATGGGTTGTTGAAAGAGTATCCGGCGAAGGAAAAGCAGTAAAGACACCTATCGGTTATATGCCTACAGTTGATGCAATTGATATCAACGGTCTTAACATGTCAGAGGCTGAAATGGCTGAGCTGCTCAAGGTAAACAAGGAAGAATGGCTGGCAGAGGTTGCTTCTGTAAGAGAGTACTATGCTAAATTCGGCGAAAAGCTTCCAAAAGAACTTGCTAATCAGCTTGACGCTCTGGAACAGAGACTCCTGCAAGCCTAGTACTGAAACTAAGTTGAGTTTTATACGCTAAGCGATTAACATATTTGTTAAACAAAAAGCTTCGGGCACTTTATGCCAGATTTTAAGGGAACCAGGCTAATCAAAGCCTTGGTTCCTTTTTTGTCCGCTAAAAGCATTTGCCAGACGTGCAAATTGCTCGATAGTCAGCGTCTCTCCCCTTTGCTTCTCATCAACTCCGATGCTCTCCAATATCTGCTTGATTTCCTCTTTTGACAAATGAAATTGCCCTGAATTGGACAATGCATTTATAAGGGTTTTTCGTCTTTGACCGAAGGATGCTTTTACTGTTTTGAAAAAGATATCCTTGTTCAAAAGCTTCACAGGCGGCTGGTCAAACACCTTCAATCTTATGACTACCGAGTCAACCTCAGGCTGGGGTATAAAGCAGCCCGGGGGAACCTTCAAAACAGTTTCAGGCTTTGCATAGTACTGTACCGCTACTGAAAGAGCGCCATAATCCTTTCCTCCGGGTTTGGCGGCAATCCTTTCGCCAACTTCCTTCTGCACCATGAGTACCATCATATCTATCCCCGGATCTTCCTCAAGAAACTTCATGATTATTGGGGTCGTGATATAATATGGCAGGTTTGCTACAACCTTTACCTTATCATTCTTCAGTTCTGTGTCATATGTTTGCCTGATATCTTCTGTCAGCCTTTTAATATCAACATTTAAAACATCTTCATTGATTATGTCAACATTTGTGAATTCATTCAAGTTTTCCTTTAATGCAGGTATAAGATGCTTGTCAATCTCAATGGCCGCAACCTTTCCCGCCCTTTTGGCCAGTTCCCTTGTCATATTGCCTATCCCCGGGCCGACTTCTATTACCAGGTCAGTTTTGGCAATCTCAGCGGTATCAATTATTTTCCCGACTATATTATCATCTGTCAGAAAATTCTGGCCAAGAGATTTTGTTAGTTTTATGTTGAATTTTTGAAGGATTTCTTTAGTATTTGCTCTCATATGTTTACCTTTCTGGGCATTATAGTATATATAAAAATATAGCCGGAATACATAGTATCCCGGCACGTCCTTTGTCCCTTATTTCCTTAGTCTGCTAGTATGTATACCTTTACTCTTTTGACCCCCCAGGCATCCACCGTATGCTGGTCGTCAAGGTATATGTCAATAAGGTCGCCTTTTATGGCTCCTCCGATATCGGCAGCCAGAGCATATCCATAGTCGGGAGTGTTTCCCGCCACTTCAACGTATACCTTGGTTCCAAGAGGGATAACTTTGGGATCTACCGCAATTATTCCTTTTCTGGCCTTAATTCCTGTATAGGTGATGCCAAAGCCCGGATCTCCAGGATGCTTGCCTGTGTCTTTGAAGGATGAGGTATAGGCAGTTGCTCTCATGTTCAAGACCTTTTTATATCTTACCGTATCGCCTCTTGTTGTCTTGTGTGTCAATACGGTGCCAATTTCAACTATTTTATCAATTGGCAGTGAAATCAAAGCCTCCTTCAAAAATTTCCTGGCTACTTCCTTTCCATCCTCGTATACTACCTCGTAGGATTTCTGTCTGGCACCCTCTTTTCCCTCTTTAATAACCCTCTCTGTGTCCTTATCCATCTTATGGTTTTCTCTGCTTATCACCTTAAAGGGGATAGGAATGTTTTCATTCAATATTTCTTTCTTTACTCTGACGATTTTTATGTCCATGTCCTTGACAATCTTATCGTCAAGAGTTGCTCCTTCCAGCCTGTCGTCACTGTCCGGCATGTAAGGAGTATTTGCGAGAGCTTCCTTGATTGTGTCCTTGTATGTCATCAAGGTCTTCCGCTGGCCGTCAACAATTATATTGACTGGTACTGCTCTGTCTATCTCTATTACGTTAGTTCCTATCTTTTGTAATTTGGTATCCAGAGGTATATTGATAAAGTCATCTGGGCCTACTGTAATACCGTTTTGTTCAAGGACCTCTTTTACGGTAGTTTTCATTGTCTTCACTGCTATCTGCTTACCGCCGTCATTGATTATAACGTCATTTTTCAGGTTCAGGAAAATTTCTACCCCGGCAGTGACTGAGAGCGCAACCGCAATCAGTACAATTAAAGCCTCTTTAAATGAAAAATACCTTTTAATATTTTTCGCAAGTGTCACTCAACCGACCTCCTGATAAAATATTAATAAGGGACGTGTGATAATTTTAAGCCAAAATGGTAGTTTTGTCAAATTTATTGCCACATTAAGCCTTACATGTAAATTATTAACTTTCAATCATATATTTTATTCATATTTAGCCGGGTTTAGAACAATATTTTTATGCAAAAAGAGACAGTTATTAAATGGCTCCAAGTCAAGATTTGAAACCATTTAACAACTGTCTCGTTTTGGCTTTGGTATTGCATGCAGGCTTTGCCATATTTTTACAGGTATTTGTAAATACCCCCTATAACCCATTCTTTCTTTTGTTTGTCAAAGGTGATAAGAAAGTATCTTTCATTTGTACCCTCCACAAACTCTTTTGATCCTGCTTCTTCAGTCCTTTTCACATCAAGTCCCACCTTGAATATTATGGAACCTTTCTTATCTGAAGGCAAATCTTCTGTATTAAGCTTTATGGATTTCAATGTGATGCTTTTTATGCCTTTTATGTAGTTTTGCGTAAAATCAGAATAGGACATGGGCTCCTCCATGGTGGAGGCATGCCTGAACTGAAGGCTGTATGCATCGTCATACTTTTCGTTGTCTATGCTGTTAACCCATTTTCTTATTACATCCTCCATAGGTTTTAAATCGGTCTTGGGCAACAACCCGGCTATTGTGTCGTTTCTGCGCTCGAGGAGCTTTTCTGTTTTGCTTTTTTCTCTGTCAAGCTCTGTATTCTTTGCCTGAAGGCGCTTATTGATTTCCTCCAGCTCAATTATTCTTTCCTTTAATACATTATTGCCCTTTTCATAATCATCAAGTTGTTTTCTAAGAGTGTTTATGCTGTCGTTCTTGCTGTCATTAATATACTCGAAGCTCCTTATTTTGTTTTCTCTATCCCATAATAAATAGTTAAAGGCAATGAAGACTGTCATGATAACGGCAGAAACCAGAATCAGAACCAACTTTTTCATCAGAAAACCCCCTGAATGATTTCTAATGTATCTTAAATAAAGTCTTGGCGTTTAGGGTTGTTGCCTCAACAACCTCATCAAATGTCATACCCCTTATTTCCGCCACTTTTTCCGCTACAAACCTGACATAGCTTGAATCGTTTCTCTTTCCCCGATGTGGCTCAGGTGTCAGATAGGGGCAGTCAGTCTCTATGAGGAGCCTGTCCATTGGAACAGCCTTCACAACCTCTACAGCTTTGACTGCATTCTTAAATGTCAACGCTCCGCCTACCGAGATGTAAAAATTATTATTCAACAGCTCCCTGGCCATTTCCACACTGCCTGAGAAGCAGTGGAAAACACCTCCCACTTCTTTTGCATTTTCATTTTTAATTATTTTCAAGCTGTCCTCGTGGGCATCCCTGTTGTGTACGATTATCGGAAGCCGCAGATTCCTGGCCAGTCCGATTTGCCTGATAAACCAAGATTTTTGCTGCTCTTTCGGTGCAAAATGATAGTAATAATCCAGCCCGATCTCACCTATTGCCTTTACCTTCGTATTTTGGGCAAAATCCCCCAGGGTTACTATAGTATTTTCATTCATTCCTTCAACATTGTGAGGATGAACACCGATCGCTGCATAAACAAATTCAAATTGCTGTGAGAGAGAAATGGATTCAACGGCAGAAGAAATGTTGCAGGAAGCATTCAGGATATATCCTACACCGCTCTCGAAAGCCTTTTGAATAATTTCACTCCTGTCTTTGTCAAATTTGCTGTCATCATAGTGGGCATGGGTGTCAAAAAGCATGAAATCCACCTTTCAGTATAATGCTATCAACATTATACCATCTTTTTATATACTGTACAAAGAAATAAGCCTTTTATTTTACCTTCGCACCGCTGTTTATTTCTCCATCGAGAGTAGCCAGAAGAAGCTTTGTGTCGTCCGAGGCTGCAAGGATCATTCCCTGGGATTCAATTCCTTTTAACTTAACCGGCTTAAGGTTTGCTATCAATATGACCTGTTTTCCGATAATGTCCTTTGGCTCATAATGCTTTGCGATACCGGAAACCACCTGCCTGGTTTCACTGCCCAATTCGAGCTTAAGCTTAAGGAGCTTGTCTGCCCCTTCAACCTTTTCAGCTTCCAGAACTTTTGCCACACGCAGATCCAGCTTTGCAAAATCCTCTATCGTCACAAGAGCCGCATTCTTCTCAGAAGCCTCGCTTTCAAGAGCTTTTTCAGGCTGACTGACAGCATGTGCCTTATTCATTGGCTTTTCTGACTCCTTTGCCGCTGTGATTTGCTCCAGCTCTTCCATTTCTTTTTTCAGCTCTATCCTTGGGAAAATGACCTCTCCCTTGTTCACGGCAATTCCTGTAGGATAAATACCCCAAGTTTTTGCAGCATCCCACTCAGTAAGCTTTTTATCGGTGAGCCCCAGTTGATGCCTTATCTTTTCCGGAGTTTCCGGCATAAAAGGTTCAATGATTATGGAAATTATTCTCAGGCTTTCAGCAAGGTTATACATAACCTGCGCCAGCCTAGGGCTGTTTTTTTCGTCCTTGGCAAGCACCCATGGCATAGTCTCATCAATATACTTATTTGTCCTTGAAATAGCCTTCCAGATTTCCGTCAGTGCATTGTTGAACTGCAGCTTTTCCAAAAGCTCCTCAGTTTTTGAAGGTGCCTGCATAACAGTATTTACAAGGTCTTGGTCATAGTCTCCGGCTTCCCTTTCCGCCGGGATTTTACCCCCGAAGTATTTATCTATCATTGCTACGGTTCTGCTGACAAGATTGCCCAGGTCGTTGGCCAGATCTGAATTGATCCTGTTTATCAATGCCTCGTTGGAAAAGATGCCATCAGAGCCAAACGGCATATCCCTTAGCAGAAAGTACCTTATGGAATCAAGGCCGTATTTATTGACAAGAATAACGGGATCAACAACATTTCCCTTGGACTTGGACATCTTGCCTCCTTCAAGCAAAAGCCATCCATGTCCATATATCTGCTTTGGAAGCGGCTCTCCTAAAGCCATCAGCATAGCCGGCCATATGATTGTATGGAAACGAACTATTTCCTTGCCTACAAGGTGCACATCAGCTGGCCAGTATTTTTTATAATCCGACTCATCATTTGTCATATAATTAAGCGCGGTAATATAATTTGAAAGAGCATCTATCCAAACATAAATAACATGCTTCTCATCGAACGACACAGGAATACCCCATTTGAAAGAGGTGCGTGATACGCACAGGTCTTCCAGCCCCGGCCTTAAAAAATTATTCAGCATTTCATTTTGCCTTGATACCGGCTGAATGAAGTCGGGATTTTCTTCAATATGCTTTATAAGCCTGTCTTGGTACTTTGAAAGCCTGAAGAAATAGCTTTCCTCCTTTGTTAGCTCCACCTCACGGCCACAATCCGGGCATTTTCCGTCAACCAGCTGGGTCTTGGTCCAAAAAGATTCACAGGGGGTACAGTACCAGCCTTCATATTCGCTCTTATATATATCACCCTGGTCATACAGCCTTTTAAATATTTTTTGAACAACATCCTTATGCTGTGTGTCCGTCGTTCTGATAAACCTGTCGTTTGTTATCTTCATGAGCTTCCAAAGCTCTTTTATTCCAGCCACAATTTCATCCACATACTGCTGTGGCGAAATGCCCTTTTCTTCCGCCTTACGCTGAATTTTCTGCCCATGCTCGTCAGTTCCTGTAAGGAACATCACATCATAGCCCTTCAGCCTTTTATATCTAGCCATGGCATCAGCTGCAACCGTTGTGTAGGAATGGCCTATATGCAGCTTGCCGCTTGGATAATATATCGGAGTAGTTATGTAATAGGTCTTTTTTTCCATGCTTCTTTCTTCCTCCCAATAATAACGCATTAATAATACTATACATATATGGAAATGATTTTTCAAGCTATTCGAAAAAACTCCTTAAGGAATTCAAGCCTATTTTACATAGCTTCCGAAGAGAGCTGTGCATATCCACACAGATGCAAGAACTCCTGCACAATCGGCAATCAGTGCAGCTGCCAGCGTATAACGTATGTTTTTTATGCCTACAGCTCCGAAATAAACTGCAAGTGTATAGAAAATAGTCTCGGTAGAGCCCATCATGGTTGACGCAAGCCTGCCTGTAAAGGAGTCAGGACCGTAGGTTTTGATAATATCAGACACAAGGGCAAGGGAAGCGCTGCCTGAGATTGGTCTTAGAAATGCCAGAGGAAGAGCCTCCGATGGAATGCCGAGCAGCTCTGCGGCAGGTCTTACCGCATAAATTATAAGATCCAGTGCGCCGGATGCCCTAAAGACACCTACAGCAACCAGAAGACCCACAAGGGACGGGATTATTCTTGCAACCGTTGATATTCCTTCTTTTGCCCCCTCAACAAACACATCATATACCTTTACATCGTTGATTATGCCCGCTGAGAGTATGACAAGAAAAACAGCCGGAATGGCATAGGCTGATAAAAGCTTCAATACTTCCATTTTCTTTTCCTTCTTCTTTCAGCACCCCAAAAGGAAAGTATTTTTGCAGCTGTTACGCCTGTAATGGTAGCGCAAACGCTTGCAATCCAAATAGTTACAATAACCTCTGTCGGATTTGATGACCCCCCGGCTGAGCGGAGCGCAATTATTGTTGCCGGAATAAGCTGAATGGAAGATGTATTTAACACGAGAAACATGCTCATGGCGTCTGTGCAGGTATCCTTATTTGAATTCAGCTTCTGCAGCTCCCCCATGGCTTTTATCCCCAGCGGAGTTGCAGCATTTCCCATTCCCAGAAAGTTTGCGGCAAGATTCATGACTACAGCCCCTAAGGCCGGATGGTCTTTAGGTATGCCTGGGAATAAAAACCCAAGCAAAGGCCTTACGAGCCTTGCAAGCCGCTTCACAAGGCCGCTTTTTTCTGCAATGCCCATAAGACCTGACCACATGCACATGATTCCAAGCAGGCCAATACTTAACTGCACAGCGGTACCGGATGACTCAATGGCCGCCTTTGTAACTTCCTCAATTCTTCCGTTCATGATAGCAACAGCAAACCCGATAGCAAGCATACCAAACCAAATATAATTCAACATACACAATTCCCTCGGTATCATGTATATGTAGTTCGAGGAAACTGTAGAATGAAAATAAAGTTTGAAAAAATCCGCAGACAAAAAATATCTAATGATTGATGTATTTTGAATAAAATACAAAAGAAAGAATTGCGGAAATGATTTAAAAATTTAGGTATTTACCCCAAAAATTTATTTGAATGTTCTATTTTTTTCTTCAAGCATCCTGATTTTAGCTCTCAGACTTTTTATATAAAATAATAATCCATATACCCCAGAAGTAAGAAGAACCCCAATGATCGCACCGAAAGTATCAATTTGCACGTCAAACCAGCGTGGCGTTCTTCCTGCAGCAAAGGTTTGAATGTATTCATCAATATATGCAAGCAAAGGACAGGTAATAATTGAAACAACCGCAGAAACCCATACTCTGCGAGTAAGCTCGTTCAAAAAAGCACATGCTAGCATGCCAATTATCATATACTCTAAAAAATGTGCAACCTTTCTTAATATATGGTTAATTGTTATACGCCAAAACGTATCATTCCTGTTTATGATAAAATTTTCAGCCACAATGTTTTCAATGTATTTTGCCACAAGCTTGCTCTGCCTTGTTGATTCAGCTCCCGTCTTGCTGCTTAAGAACCAGGTAATTATTATCATGAAGATGAGCAAAATAAATAATACTACAGAAGTTTTTCTCATTTGCACGCCTCAAAAAATGTAAATTTTGTTATTTATTATATTTATTTTATCATAAATACTTTATAATTTATAAGATATATGAGATAATTATTTTAATTTAATATCTTATGGAGTCATAAGCATATGTGCTTTCAAACCATTAAAAGACATGCATTTAAGTTGCTGAAGCTTCCAAACAAATATCGATTAATGATTTTAGAGGCTTTTTTTCTTACGGGGCTATCCCGTTTTGCAATCCTCTTTTTTCCTTTTAGAAATGTGGCCTCTGTAATGGGTAAGCCAATGTTTGAAACATCACAGGAATTAGAAGCAGGGTTCATGGAAAAGGCCATGGAAATTGCTTTTATTCTAAAAAAAATCCCCCGTTATACGCCGTGGCAGAGCAAATGCCTTGTGCAGGCTTTGACAGGACAGCTGATGTTAAGAAGAAGGGGAATCTCTAGTACAATATACCTTGGGATTTCTAAGGATGAGAATGGCGGGCTTTTGGCCCATGCCTGGTTAAGATGCGGAAGTGTAGTAATTACTGGAGATGAATTTATGAGTAAATACAAACAGGTAGCGTGTTTTGGCTACTCAAAAAA
>JAOACY010000053.1 GCA_026417615.1 Clostridia bacterium | reverse complement strand
ATACTTTGCAATCTTCGGCTTCCTGGAGTTTATTCAGTTGTATGCTTCGTGCGGCACAGACGTGAAGAAGTGCCTGGATCCGATTCTTGCTAAAGTTTAACATGGAAATGGAGTTGTTGCTCAAATTACGAATTGAAGTTCAAAAGACGCAGCCAAAGCATGATAATTTTTCACTATAAAAAACTGTGTTGCATGCTTTTTTACACCAAATCGCACTATGAAATTAATGCAAACGGCTTGCTTTAAAAATAATTACTAAGGAGAATTAATCGTTTTAATTACTGTTTTAGATTTAGCCTAAAAAGCTCAAACATTTATCCATTGATTCAGGGCAATCATTGTGGTAGAATTTGAACGTCAGGTTTTTAGGAGGTGAATTGATTGAATACGTCATTATATATTTTATTGGCAACAGTTGTTGTGCTGGGAATTTTCTTCTACTTGCTCATGCGTTCTGCCGACAAGCATCTTAAGTCAGCAAAAAGCAAGGGAAAGTTTAGAAAGAGATAAGATTTTAAAATTGATTTTAAAATGAAAGGATAAGCGGGTCTCTAATCTCCAAACTTATCCTTTTTAAAATTCACTTCATAACCCTCATGGCATTTAATACTGCAAGCAATGCCACCCCAACGTCCGCAAAGACCGCTTCCCACATTGTTGCAATACCACCTGCTCCCAGAGCAAGGACAACAACTTTTACTCCCATGGCAAAAACAATATTCTGCCAAACTACCTGCCTTGTTTTCCTCGCTATCTTTATAGCTTCAATAAGCTTTGAGGGCTCATCAGTCATAAGAACAATATCCGCTGTTTCTATGGCTGCATCAGACCCCAGGCATCCCATTGCTATGCCAATGTCAGCCCTTGCCAGAACCGGAGCGTCATTTATACCATCACCTACAAATACAAGCTTTCCGTTGCCTTTCTTTTCTTTTTCGAGCATTTCCAGCTTGTCTACCTTTTCATGTGGAAGAAGTCCGGCATACACCTCATCTACTCCTGCTTCAGCCGCTGCTTTCTCCGCGGAAGGCCGGCCATCTCCCGTAAGCATTACGGTTTTCCTGACACCCACAGACTTTAATGCTTGTACTGTTTTTCTCGAATCTTCCTTAAGCTCATCAGAAATCAGAATATACCCTGCATACTGCTTATCAACAGCTATGTGTACCACAGACCCTCCGGAGTCTTGCGGCGACTCATCAATTACTATGTTTTCCTTTTCCATAAGCTTTTTGTTGCCTGCCAATATTTCCCTGGCCCCGTATTTTGCAGCAACGCCATGCCCGATAATTTCATTATAATCACGGACAGAATTGCTTTTTATTTTTCCGCCATGGGCCTTGAGTATTGAAACAGCTATAGGGTGATTCGAGCAGCTTTCGGCTGCAGCAGCCAATTCAAGAAGCTCCTCCTTGGAAATGCCTTCTTTTGGCCTTACGGCAGTAACGCTGAATATACCTTTTGTCAGTGTCCCGGTTTTGTCAAAAACAACGGTGTCAATATTGTTTAAAGCATCAAGATAATTGCTTCCCTTAATCAATATGCCTTTTTTTGAGGCGGCGCCTAAACCTCCGAAAAAGCTCAAAGGTATGGAAGCCACTAGTGCGCAGGGACAGGAAATAACAAGAAATATAAGCGCTCTGTAAAGCCATTCGGAAAACAACTGCCCTTGTACAAGCAATGGAGGAAGTATGGCTGTAAGAGCTGCCGCAGCCACAACTGCCGGAGTATAATACCTTGCAAACCGGGTTATGAAGTTCTCTGCCGGTGCTTTCCTTCCTGCAGCATTCTGTAC
>JAOACY010000052.1 GCA_026417615.1 Clostridia bacterium | reverse complement strand
AAGAAGCACTGGAATACAGTTGTTATTGACGGCTCGGTTCCTGACAATGAACTTACATGGATGATCGACCATTCTTATGAACTTGTCTTAAAAAGCCTATCACAAGCCGAGAAAGAATCACTATTTGAATAATTTGCCTGTAGCCGCACATAGAAAATGAGCCTTCACCCTCAGTGAAGTGCTCATTTTGTTTATTGCCGCCTGCCGGAGGCGCCCTTTAACTATTCTCCCCTAATGTTTCAATCCGTTGTGTGTCTGTACAGGCGGCAAGCTTTGATTGTAATTAAAGACTACATATTCAGGAAAAAATCTCTAGTACCTTTCTTTTTGATTTTTCTTTCGCTCTTTACACTTGCTGTATATAACAATTGCTGCAATTGACAAAACGGCTGCTGCTGTCCAAAGAGTGGTCTCTAAAGGGTTCTTATGGAATTCCTCCATATACGCCTCGGCTAATTTGTAGCTTTCCATATTGCTCCTCCTTCTTCCGCTTTATTTATATAAACAGAATCTCCTGCAAAGTAAACGGCAAGTATGCCTACTCTCATACATCAAGCAACCAAAGCAGAGATACTTGAATTCATAAACTTTCGTCATACTTTGATTGACAAACCGAAGGCTTGTTTTTCAATAGCGAACCAAAGCTTAACAGCTTGAGTATTTCTTCATCAAGCTCCCTGCTCTTTTGTAAAATCGCATCTGCATTTCCCTTATCTATTGCTTCATGGAGTTCTTCACGCAAAACCTCGATTCTTTTTAATATTTCCAACATCAAATCACCTTCTAAATTTCATCATTTGTAGTTTGCCTAAACCATTATTTGATATACTCCCTGCCACATCAGCTTATCCGGCATACTAACCCATTGAACAGCTTGATTTTAAAATTTACCACACTTGCTCATTAAGCAAATTTTACCGTAATACTTGCTTTATAATCAAGTTAATTATTCTGAAGGCAGGTGCGGTTAAATCTTGATTACAGACTCTGCAAGTAAAGCAATCCGGAATTTAATAGGTCCAAGGGTTAAGGAAGCCAGAGAAAATGCAAAACCGAAAATCACTCAGACGGATTTGCTAGCCAGGCTTGCAGTGAGAGGCGTGGAGCTTGAAAAAACAACAATCTCCAAAATAGAGGCTCAAACACGCCCTGTTACAGATATTGAGCTGGTTGCCCTCTCCGATGCATTGGGTGTTAGCATACCATGGCTTCTCAATCTCGAAAAGTAGTTCTTTTTTCATAAATTTTATTCTCACAGCTCCTTTCCACTCCAAAAATCTTCTATTCTGTTTACCATCCTATATAGCCAATGTAACTCTTTAGAACAATTATAATTAATTATCCCTGTATAATCAATATATAAAAGTTCTACTTTAGAACAATAAGGCGGTAAGAGAATGAAAATCTATTGGCATAACGGTTCTAAAAACATAATAGGTAAACGAGTGCGAGAAGCCCGTTTGAAGTCCAATCCTCAAATATCCCAGCAGGATTTGTCTGCCAGGCTTGACGTACTGGGTTATCATATAGATAGGGTATCCATTACCAAAATTGAAACAGGAGACCGGTTTGTTGCAGACTATGAAGTTGTCGCCCTGGCAAAGGCTCTTAACGTATCTGTTAATTGGCTGCTTTGCATAGGCGAATAAGTGCCTTTGCGGCATAAATGTTGCTTATTAAGCAATTCGGTGTTTTTTAAAGATATCTTTGAAAATCATGAGCAGTTGGAATATAATCGTCTCTATCTCCCTATAATATTTATTGTATATATATTCCTCTTAGGTATATAATAAAGCTGAAAATTTGAATGATATGGGGTTGAGCAATGAATAGTGGCGAAGATCAGGTCTTGGCTAAAAGAATCGGGGAAAGAATAAGGGAATTGCGAGGAAAGCTTTCCCGCGAAGAATTTGTGGAAACCATTGACAAGTTCATCACACCTCAAAGCTTATACAGGATAGAAAGTGGGCTACGCAAAGCCTCTGACAAGGTACTCTCCAAAATATCCGAAAAATACAATAAGCCTATCTCATGGTTTTACAACTCAGGCTCTGATTTGGAATCCCTACAGTCTGAAATATCCCGTTTGAAAATATTGGAATCTATTCAGAACGATCCGTCTCTTGTTGAGTTTTTTGAAAAGCTTTCCCAAAGAAGCGATTTAAAAATAATGTTCAAACAGGTTAAAGATCTTTCTCCTGAGTCTATTAAAAGACTGATAAGAATTATTAGGGCCATAGAGAATGAAGAGGATGAAAATCCAACCTAGAAATTTTATTCTTATTATACTTTCCCAATAGGCCTGTCGTCCTA
>JAOACY010000051.1 GCA_026417615.1 Clostridia bacterium | reverse complement strand
TTACAGCTTCTGTTTTATATTCTTTTGTATACTGCTTGGTTAATCTCTTTGCATTTTCTGACATAAACAACCTCCGTATTTTCTTATTTTTAGATTATTTGTTCGAGGTCATTGTGTCAACTATAATTATACAACATCAATTTTTAAATACTCTTAAAGTCTTAACAAATTAAATGCAACTGTCCAAACATATAAATAAAATGGCTGAATAAGCAAAGAAACTATCTGAAAATAAGTATATAATTAAGTATAAGGTGTAAAAAATTAAAACTGAAGGATGATTTTTATTATGGCAATACTTGTTACCGGCGGTGCTGGTTATATTGGAAGTCATACTTGTCTTGAGCTTTTACAGTTAGCTTTTGACATAATAGTGGCTGATAATCTATGCAATAGCAGTGAAGAATCTTTACAGCGAGTAATGAAGATTACCGGGAAGTCTCTTAAATTTGTCAAAGCAGATCTCCTTGATAGAGAATCATTAGAATCCTTATTCAGAAGCAATGAAATTGAAGCCGTAATTCATTTTGCCGGACTTAAAGCAGTAGGAGAATCAGTTTTAATCCCGCTCAAATACTATAAGAACAATATATGTGGTTCTTTGGTGCTGTTTGAAACAATGCAAAAATTTGGAGTGAAAAACCTTGTATTCAGTTCATCGGCG
Source organism: Clostridia bacterium (assembly GCA_026417615.1). Lineage (GTDB taxonomy): Bacteria > Bacillota > Clostridia > Acetivibrionales > JAFADI01 > SKW22. The sequence goes on along the minus strand of JAOACY010000051.1, from coordinate 11,558 downwards.
ACAGTTTACGGTGAACCGTCCAGTCTTCCGATAAAAGAGGATTTTCCTCTATCTGCAACTAATCCATATGGAAGAACAAAGCTTATGCTCGAGGAAATACTGAGCGACTTATACAAATCCGATAATTCGTGGAATATAGCAATACTTCGTTACTTCAATCCTGTTGGTGCTCATAAATCAGGTCTAATAGGAGAGGATCCAAATGGAATCCCTAATAATCTTTTGCCTTACATAGCCCAGGTAGCCGTTGGAAAGCTAAAGGAGCTTAAAGTATTTGGAGGAGATTATCCTACTAATGATGGTACAGGAGTTAGAGATTACATACATATAACCGATCTTGCCTTAGGTCATGTTAAAGCGCTTGAAAAGCTTAGCTCAAATCCTGGAGTTGTTGTATATAATCTTGGAACAGGAAGAGGTTTTAGCGTTTTAGAAATGGTGAGGAGTTTTTCGGAAACAAACAATATTTCAATACCCTACAGAATTGTTGAAAGAAGGCCGGGAGACATAGCGATTTGTTATGCGGATCCCTCTAAAGCAGAAAAAGAGCTTGGGTGGAAAGCTTCAAGGGGAATTAAGGAGATGTGTGAAGACACTTGGCGCTGGCAAGTAAACAATCCAGATGGTTACAACAAATGAAAAATATACAAGGAGGATAATATGAAAAAACCTGCACTTATTATAATGGCAGCCGGCATGGGAAGCAGATACGGCGGGCTTAAGCAGATTGATCCAATAGGACCGAATGGAGAAATAATAATTGATTATTCTATTTATGATGCTATTAAAGCAGGATTTGGCAAAATAGTATTTGTAATAAAAAAAGAAATAGAAGCTGTATTTAAAGAAGCTATAGGCAACAGAATAGAAAAATTCATTGATGTATCGTATGTGTTTCAGGATATTAACGATATACCTCATGGCTTTAAAATTCCTGAAGAAAGAGTTAAGCCTTGGGGAACTGGACATGCTGTGCTAAGCTGCAGGAACGAAGTGAAAACTTCCTTTGCAGTCATAAATGCAGACGATTTTTATGGAACATCTTCATATAAAGTTTTGTATGATTTCCTTAGTGAAAATTATAGCAGCGGTCTTGACAACAGATATGCAATGGTAGGATACAAGCTTGAAAACACCATAAACAGTAACGGATATGTTTCAAGGGGTATTTGTGCAATTGACGATTCGGGTTATCTTAAAAGCATTAAAGAACGTACCAGAATAGAAAAATTTGGAAATTCCGCAAAATATACCGAAGATGGAGAATGCTGGGTTACAATCCCTGAAGGCAGTATTGTATCAATGAACATGTGGGGCTTTTCTGAATCAATATTCAATGCTCTAGAAGAATTGTTTATTTATTTTCTTACTAAAAATTCAAGCAATTTACAAAATTCTGAATTTTTTCTTCCTGAAGTGGTTGACAGCCTTATTTCCGACGGCAATGCAAGCGTTAAAGTGCTTGATACAAAAGAACGCTGGTATGGAGTAACATACAAGGAGGATAAGAATTTGGTACGAGAAGCCATAATCAATATGATAAAGCAGGGAAAATATCCTGAAAGACTGTGGGGTTAAATGTATGGAAAATAAAAGCTATAATTTTGAAGAAACTATAAAGCATTTTATGTTTGAAGGAGAGTTTATTGAAGCAGTTCCTTACGGTTGCGGCCATATCAATGACACTTTCGCAGCATATTTTAAAAAGTCCTTTACAAGCACTCATAGGTATATCCTTCAAAGGATAAACCACAATGTTTTTAAAAATCCAGAAAAACTAATGGAAAATATCGAAGGAGTAACATCTCACTTAAGGAATAAGATTAAAGATGCGGGAGGAGACCCTTTTAGAGAAACATTGAATTTGATACCTGTTAAAGAAGGGAAGAGCTATTACAGGGATATTTCAGGAAATTACTGGAGGGCATATATTTTTATAGAGAATGCAAAGACCTATCAGACTGTTGAAAGCAAAGAGCATTTCTATAATACCGGCATAGCTTTTGGCAATTTCCAGAAGCTTTTAGCCGACTATCCTGCACAAACGCTTTATGAAACAATTCCAGATTTTCATAACACAAAAAAAAGATATTCAGCTTTTGAAGAAGCATTGCAAAAGGACGTTAAAAATCGTTCGAAATATGTGAAATCGGAAATTGAATTTGTTCAAAAACGAGCGTGTGAAACCTCCGCCTTGGTTGATTTGCAAAGCAAAGGTATGCTTCCTTTGAGGGTAACGCACAATGACACAAAGCTTAATAATGTCATGATTGATGATAAAACAGGCAAAGCAGTTTGTGTAATCGATCTTGATACTGTTATGCCAGGGCTTTCTCTGTATGATTATGGAGATGCCATTCGCTTTGGAACTAATACGGGAGCTGAAGATGAGAAGGATTTGACAAAAGTCTCATTTGATTTAGAGCTTTTTGAAGGGTTCACTAAAGGTTTTCTGGAAAGCACCAGAGGCTTCCTTACTGAATTGGAAAGAGAGTACCTTCCTTTTTCAGCAAAGCTTATGACGCTTGAATGTGGCATTAGATTTTTAACAGATTACTTAAATGGCGACACTTATTTCAAAATACAAAGAGAAGAGCATAACCTCGACCGTTGCCGCACCCAGTTTAGGATGGTTATGGAAATGGAAGAGAAGTTTGATGAAATGAAAAAAATTGTAATTAATTTCAGATAAAAAACAAAGAGGAAGGTTTTAAACATGAATGAAATTAAAATAAATCCCAAATATATACCCTCTCTAGATAAAAACTTCAAACCAGCTGTATTGGTTAACAGGGCTTTTGAGGCTGCAGTTGAAAAATCCGGTAAAAAAGAGCCATTAATTATTGCCTTGGAAAGAGATAATAATTTTGTATCGACCTATAAGACAATGGTTTTTTCGGAAGATTCCCAAACAAATTATGATTACGTTGAGCGTCTGGTGAAATCCTTCCTCTGGATGCGCGGAGGCTGGAAGCTGACTATTGCAGGGCCAAAAAGCATAGGAGAATACATAAGGAATGCTTACTCGGCTGGAGGGATCAGAGAATTTGACGCTAAGTTCATGGAAAGAATCTACGAAAGGGAATTTATTGTTGAAATTACAGATATTGAAAATACCCCGTCTGAAAAGCAAGCTTCAAAGGCATCAGGAAGGCACCTGAATGGCTGCAGGATTGGTTTGGATCTTGGCGGAAGCGACAGAAAGGTATGTGCCGTTGCAGACGGTAATGTTTTATTCAGCGAAGAAGTCATATGGCATCCAAAGACCCAAAGTGACCCTGAATATCATTATAATGAAATAATCAAGGCTTTGAAAACGGCAGCTGGATATATGCCTAGAGTTGACGCTGTGGGTGTGAGTTCGGCTGGAGTTTATGTAAATAATAGGGTAATGGCAGCATCTTTGTTTATAAAAGTGCCAGATGATTTATTTGATAAAAAAGTAAAGGATATTATTATAAATGCAGTTAAGCAAATTGGGGAAATTCCTGTAGAAGTTGCCAATGACGGAGATGTAACTGCCTTAGCTGGAGCAATGGAATTAAACGATACAAATGTTTTAGGTATTGCAATGGGCACAAGCGAAGCCGGAGGCTATGTTGATGCAGATGGAAATATTACAGGCTGGCTCAATGAGTTTGCGTTTGTACCTGTTGACTATAACAAGAAAGCTATGCTTGACGAATGGAGCGGTGATTATGGCTGCGGAGTCAAATACTTTTCACAGGATGCTGTAATAAAACTTTCTGATGCGGCGGGAATTGAAATAGACAGCAAGCTTACACCTGCAGAGAAACTAAAGCTTGTTCAGGAGCTTCATGAAAAAGGAGATGAAAGGGCATCCATGGTATTTGAATCAATAGGATGCTATTTAGGGTATTCTGTCGCTCATTATGCTGATTTTTACGATATAAAGCATATTTTAATACTTGGCCGAGTAACCTCCGGACAAGGAGGAAACATTATCATCAATACTGCAAACAAAGTATTGAAGGAAGAATTCCCTGAGCTTTTTGAAAAAATCAGGCTGCACCTCCCTGATGAGGCTAACAGAAGGGTAGGTCAGGCAATAGCAGCCGCAAGCCTTCCGAAAATATAAATACTTAAAAAATGTGATTCTCCCGCAAAAACAGCTTTTCTTGGAACAAGATGAATAAATCACTCGACGATGTTGCAGCAATTCTGAAGCCAAAATGCCAAGGAGGGCATTTTGAGTATCATGTGACACGACGTCACATTGATGCGTGCGAGGAATTGCAAGACAAGTCGTTAGTGATTTCATCGAAGTTTCAGAAAATGGGTTCTTGCGGCAGAATCATTAATTAATTTGTTTTATAACAGAAAGAACTCCTATTATAACAGGCTGATGGATAAGATACGCAACGAGTGTGTGTCTTCCCAAGAAATTTATGACGGTATCATCAATACGAAAGGGAAAGAGGCTTGTTTTTTTCTTGTACAGAACCCTTGAAAGAAACATACCATACAGGAAAAGCCCCATCCACGGAACAAGGGAGTAGTAGTCCGATGAGCTGAAATCCGGGCTTGTGACGCCAAAGGGGAATAAATAGTCATTGGATGCCTGAAGCCCTGACGTATATGCTCCAAGAGCTATTATGCCAGTTCCGGCCAAAAGAAGAAGAATATTGTTAAGCTTATTCAAAAGGTGATAAAACAGCATGCACACAGCAAAAAAGTGTATTACTCCAAACTTAATAACAAATTCAGGGTTGTAAAGGTAACTCAACAGTGAAACAAGAAGGGCAATCCCCAGCAGCTTCAAGCCTCTTTTAAAATTACTCCGGCTTAGTGAGCAGCTAATGCCTGAAATAAGTATAAACAGTATGACAGATGCCTTGCCGATAAAATAATTTATTCCGCTGCCGTAGGCAATACGGTAGCCAAAAAACTCATTCATATCATAAACAACATGAAAATATATCATGAGAATAAGGGCAATTCCCCTTAAAAAGTCAAGCTCCCATATCCTTCGATTCTCTTTGGCTTTATCCATACCTTCTCCTGTGATGCCGAAATAAACGGGGCAGTTCTTAATAAAAAGAACGCCCCGCTTTGGGAAATCATTCATTCTTCATAATGGATATAATGCGGTAGCCTTCCTTCTTCAAGGCTTCAATTACATTGTCAACATTTGTGGTGTTAATCCTGATTATCAATTCATTTCTGAATATTGCAAGGTGGGTGATATTGACATCAAACCCTGCAATTATTCCTGCAACCTTGGCAAGAGTGCCTGGTTTGTCTTCTTCAATATCAAGTGCAATCCTGCTTCCGGCATCCTTAAAGCCCATTATTTCTATAAATGAATCAAAAATATCCGTTTCGGTTATAATTCCTACCAGCTTTCCATCATCAACAACAGGCAAGCCTCCAATATCATGTTCCCTCATGATTACGGCAGCCTCTTCCAGCAAAGTGCTGGAGGATACTGTTATAACATCTCTGGTCATAACGGAATCTATCTTTGTCTTTGAAAGGAGATAGTTTATTTCAAAAATGCTTAAAGAAGTAGCTGGTGATGGGGAAATCTCAAGAAGCTTTCTCTCGGTGATTATTCCAACCAGTTTTCCGTTCTTCACAACCGGAACCCTTCTGATGGATTTGCTCCTCATGAGCTCAGCTGCTTCAGCCACAGTACACTCGGGTGAAACGGTGTAAGGATTTGCGGTCATTCGGTTTCTTACATACATGATAAAAACCTCCTTAATAATGATAGGGGACACACCCGCTGAGTAATAAGTTATTTGTTTTCAGGAGGGAATGTCCCCTTCTGAAACATATATTTAACTATATTCTAGCCGCCAAGGTATGCTTTTCTTACATCTTCGCTGGCTGCCAGTTCCTTTGCGTTGCCGGAAAGTACGATACTTCCTGTTTCCAGAACATATGCTCTGTTAGCTATTGAAAGGGCCATGTTGGCATTCTGCTCAACGAGGAGTACAGTGGTGCCTGCCCTGTTAATGTCCATAATAATTGAGAATATTTCCTTGACAAACAGGGGGGCAAGACCCATGGATGGCTCGTCCAGGAGCAGAAGCTTCGGCCTTGACATCAGCGCTCTGCCCATAGCCAGCATCTGCTGCTCGCCGCCGCTTAAGGTGCCGGCTATCTGCCTTATTCTTTCCTTAAGCCTGGGGAATCTGGTGAATACTACTTCGTAATCGTTCTTCAGGTTGGCTTTATCCTTCCTTGTGTATGCTCCCATTTCAAGATTTTCCTGCACTGTCAGATTGGCAAATATCCTTCGTCCTTCGGGAACCTGGCAGAGACCCATTTCAACAATCTTGTTGGCCGGAACTCCTGTAACAGGCTTGCCCATAAAGCTTACAGAGCCGCTTTTTGGCTGAATAAGCCCTGATATGGTATGGAGGGTGGTGGTTTTACCGGCTCCATTTGCGCCTATCAATGTAACAATTTCACCCTCGTTTACTTCAAAGGATATATCATGCAGTGCATGTATAGTTCCATAGTATACATTCAAACCTTCTATCTTAAGCACCGGTTTCAACCCCCTCACCGAGATAAGCCTTGATAACCTTCGGATCCTTGCTGATTTGGGAAGGAGTACCAACAGCTATCGTCTGTCCGTAATCAAGCACTACTATTCTTTCGCAAATACCCATAACAAGGCTCATGTCATGCTCTATGAGAAGAATGGTAAGGTCAAATTTGTCCCTTATAAAACTTATAAGATGCATGAGATCATGAGTTTCCTGCGGATTCATTCCGGCTGCAGGCTCGTCCAAGAGAAGCAGCTTGGGATTTGTTGCCAGAGCTCTGGCAATCTCGAGCTTTCTTTGTTCACCATAAGGGAGATTCTTGGCAAGCTCGTTTTCCTTGCCGTGGATATTGAAAATTTTAAGCAAATCACGAGCTTTTTCAGTTATAGACTCTTCTTCCTTGAAGAAAAGAGGAGTCCTCAAAATACCCTGCAGAGCGTTGTATTTTACTCCAAAATGGAATGCTATTCTTACATTGTCAAGGACTGAAAGATCCTTAAAAAGCCTGATGTTCTGGAAGGTCCTTGCTATACCAAGCTGAGTTATCTGAAAAGGCTTTAATCCTACAATGCTTTTGGTGGCTGCACCTTCTCCGGCCTTATTGAATAAAATGTCGCCTCCGGTGGGATTGTAAACCCCCGTAAGCATATTGAAAACCGTAGTCTTGCCTGCGCCGTTAGGACCGATAAGACCAACCAGCTCGCCCTTTTCCAGCTTCAAATCAAAATTAGTCACAGCCTTCAAGCCACCGAATACTATCGAAATGCTTTTTGCGTCCAATACTGCCATCTACCGCACCCCCTCGCTTTGTGATTCTCCGGAGGCAGGAGAGCCCGAAGAACTATTATCTGAATTCTTGTTTTTAAAGAAATATTTCCTGACTAATTTCACAACGGATATTTCATTTGTACCCATCAAACCCTTGGGCCAGAAGAGCATAACCGATATAAGGGCAAGACCGAATATAACCAGCCTGAAGTCTTTAAAAATTCTGAGCCATTCCTGGATATATGTGAAGCCTATGCCTGCCAAGATTGTACCTGTTATACTTCCCATGCCGCCCAGAACAACTATAACAACAAAGTTTACCGAGTTCAAAAATCCAAACATCTGAGGATTCAGGTACCCGAAGTAGATTGCATAAAGACCTCCTCCGATGCCTGCCAGGAAGGCTGACATGGTAAAGGAGAACATTTTGTAATAGGGAACGTTTATGCCCATTGAGTTTGAAGCTATCTCGTCTTCCCTGATGGAGATTATGGCTCTTCCGGGAGAGGACTTAATGAGGTTGCTTACTACAACCAGGGTAAATATAACAAAACCATAAACCCATGAGAATTTAATGACCGCGTCTAAAATAAAATCTCCGGAATCTGAAAAGGGAGGTACTCCCTTAAGACCGGCGGCCCCACCTGTAAGACCTTCAAGGTTTACCATTATTACTCTGATTATTTCACCAAAGCCCAGGGTTGTAATGGCAAGATAGTCACCGCGAAGCCTTAAAGTAGGAATTCCAATCAGCAAGCCGAATATAGCAGTTATAAGGCCTCCTGCAAATACCGCAGGAATCATGGGAACATTCAACCGCATGATAATTATTGCTGTACTGTAAGCACCTACAGCCATAAAGCCAGCATGTCCAAGCGCCAGTTGTCCTGTAAAGCCGGTTATCAGATTCAGACTTAGCGAGACAATAACATAAATACCTGCAAGTGTAAGCAGCTGACCGTTGTATTCGTCAATAATGCCGGTAAATATAAGCAAGGCAAGTAAAATATATAATGATGCGGATGTCACTGTAAGTGTTATAGCGTTAAAAAACCTGTTCTTTTTCATATTCACTACCTACACTTTCTCTCTGATGTTCTTGCCCAGGATACCCGAGGGCTTGACAACAAGTATCAGAATAAGGATGCCGAAGGCTACTGCATCAGCCAGCTTTGATGATATGAAGCCTTTGGTGAGGGTTTCTGCAATGCCCATAATGAATCCGCCAAGCATTGCCCCTGGAATACTTCCGATTCCGCCCAGAACCGCTGCAACGAAAGCCTTAAGACCGGGCATTATTCCCATGTAGGGTTCGACCTGCGGATAGTTGAGGGCGAACAATATGCCTGCTGCAGCTGCCAGAGAAGCACCTATGGCAAAGGTGAAGGATATTATCCTGTTTACGTCTATGCCCATCAGGAGCGCCGCGTTCATATCATGGGATACAGCCCTCATGGCCTTGCCTGTCTTTGTATGATTTACAACGTAAAATAATAATACCATCAGCAATACTGCAATAAAGAAGCTGATAATCTGCACAGGGCTTATATAAACGCCTGTGGCTGACTTAATAAAGTCTGAAACCTTTTCAAGAAACCCTATATTTTTTAATGTGGGGAATTGCTTGGGATTAGGGCCTATCCAAGGTATAACCCTTGCGCCGTTTTCAAGCACTATTGATACACCGATGGCGGTGATCAGGAGATTGATTCTGGGTGCTTTTCTCAGAGGCTTGTAACAAGTTCTTTCAATAATCATGCCAAAAATGGCGCTCACAATCATTGCTATTATAAAAGCAAGAATGAGAATTAACGGATTCGAGATTTTTGATGCGTCACCTCCGAATGATGTGAGCACAAAGTATCCCGCAAAGGCTCCAACCATAAGGACATCTCCATGCGCAAAGTTTATCAGCTTGACAATACCGTATACCATGGTATATCCAAGAGCAATCAGAGCGTAAACACTGCCGAGTGCGATACCGTTGACCATCTGCTGGCCGAATTGCTGCAATAATTCCATTTTTCCACCCCTTAAGTATATGACAACAATAATGGGAGAAATTATTTTCTCCCATTATCAACGTCATCGTCTGTTTTTCTATTATACATTAAAAATGTATCAATTGAAAGACATATTTAGTTATATATTTTTGTAAATATTTTACGGATTGACGATACCTGCAAAGCCAGCTGTAAGCTTGCCGTCGCTGCCCTTTTTAACCTCAACCATAACTGCTGATTTTACAGGGTTTCTCTTTTCGTTGAACTTAATCTGCCCTGTAACAAATTTTTTGTTGGTTTTCATCATTTCATCCTTAATCTTGGATGTGTCTGTGGAACCAGCTCTTTCGATTGCTTCAGCAAGAATGTAGGTTGCATCATAGCCGAGTGCAGCAAGAGCGTTAGGAGTGATCTTGTATTTTTCTTCATACTTCTTGACGAAGTTCTTTACATCTGCATCATCAGCATCGGGAGAATAGTGGTTGCTGTAGAAGGAACCTACAACTTCTTCTCCTGCGTTGTTTGTGATTTCATCCCAGCCGTCGGCACCGAGCATAGGAGCCTTAATATTCTGGCTCTTAACCTGCTTAGCTATAAGCGATACTGTGCTGTAGTAGTCGGGAATGAACAATACGTCAGGGTTTGTGCCCTTAATCTTTGTGAGCTGTGCATTGAAGTCCTTATCGCCTGTAGCGTAGGATTCTTCTATAACAACCTTGCCGCCGAGTTCCTCAAACTTCTTCTTGAAGTTATCTCTCAAACCCTTTGAGTAGTCGTTGGTGTTGTCAAAGAGGATGGCCGCGTTCTTAGCCTTAAGTGTTTCCTGGGCGAACTTTGCAACGACCTGACCCTGGAAGGAGTCGTTGTAGCAAGCTCTGAAGATATAGTCGCCAGCGTCTGTAACAGTGTCGTTGGTAGATGAAGGAGAAATCATGATAACCTTTCTCTGCTGAGCTTCCTTGGTAATCGAAAGGGAGCATTTGCTGGTCAGGGCGCCAATTATGCCTATAACCTTGTCCTGAGTAACCAGCTTCTTGAAAGCATTAACAGTTTTTTCGGGGTTTGCTTCATCATCTTCCACGATAAGCTTAATCTTCTTGCCGTTAATACCGCCTTTTGCATTGATTTCGTCTACTGCCATCTGGATGGCATCTCTGGTCTGGGTGCCATATGCGGATACCTGGCCGCTTATGGGCTGGATGGCACCGATCTTGATTTCCCCGCCGCCGCCTGCACAACCGGTGAACATTGAGGCAACCATTACTGCAACCACTAATAATGCTAATACTTTTGATTTAGTCATTTTCTTATCCTCCTTTAATTTTTTTGGTTTAAACAACCAAAGCATGAGATATAAATTAAGACGAGTCAAGGTATAACAGCAAAACCTAGCACCGTTGCCTATTCCCGCCTAATTCCAATCTCAACCAATATTTTTTATAATTATATTACAGGCATCAGCATTTTGACAAGGGGAAAAAATCAAAAAAATATTAAGCAGCTTTGAAATATGGTGTGTGTGAAAGTTGAATAATATAAAAAGGAAAAAAAGAGAAATAAATAAACAAAATTTGTATAATTAACACTTTGTTAACATTTGACACATTGACAGGAAGTTGTTAAAAATTTATAATCTAGCTTGTACACTTAAACTTTTTAACATACTTTTACCTCTACCCTTTGATGGGGAACTGCGACCTTACAGGTCGCTTTCTTTTATTATCACATGTCGAATAATGTAGAATATTTCAGAAAATATTTCTTGACTTATTTCCCATTTGTTATAAAATATAATTACCAAATCGATATAATTATGTAAATTTCATAAAGGCCGCAGCGTAGAGGTCTGTTAAAAAGTTTGGTGTACAAGGAAGGTCCCACCCAATAAAATGGGTGGGATTTTTCTGTAATTTGCTCAGCGTATGCAATTTGCTTCATAAATCTATTGCTGCAAGAAGGATAAGCTGAAAGGGAATGCAAAATAATATATAATTGACTTGGATATACCTAACTAATATAATAATTCCTAGTAATACAGCATAGTACAAGTAACGGGAGGGAATGACGATGAAAATCACAAAAGATACAATTGAGCATGTTGCCGGCCTTTCACGGCTGAACCTGACTGAAGAGGAAAAAGAAAGGCTTACATACGAAATGGAAAACATAATAAACTATGTTGATAAATTAAATGAGCTTGACACATCAAATGTACAGCCAACAGCCCATGTAATACCCATCAAGAATGTCTTCAGGGAGGACAAGG
>JAOACY010000049.1 GCA_026417615.1 Clostridia bacterium | reverse complement strand
CCTACTCCGATGTCAAAAGCATTCCGGGCAAAGCATTCCTTTTCTGAAACCAGAACAATGCAGGTTTTGTTTAAAAGTTCCTTGATTTTGGCTGCAAGCTCAAGCCCGCTCATAACCGGCATCTGCACGTCAATAAAGATTATATCCGGCGCATCGCGGATTGCCGCCTGCATAGCCTTGTGAGCACAGGTGTAGCTGCCGGTTATCTCAACCATTCCTGTTTCATTGAGCATTTCAGCCAGCTCAACCAGGCACCACTCCTCGTCATCCACAATCACTGCCTTCATCATATTTCCACCCCCTGCTCCTTAATTCGGCACTTTATTATTATTGTAAAATGCCCTGGTCACAAAACTCTCACAAAAACAACAAAAAAAGACAGCATTTTTGCTGTCTTAAATAATTTTGATTTTCTGAGAATATAAACTTGATTCTACTGCAAAAACAGCTTTTCTTGAAGCAAGATGCATAAATCACTCGACGAAGTAGCGGCAATTCCGAAGCCAAAATGCCATGGATGGCATTTGAGCGTCACGTGATACGACGTCATATTGATGCGTGCGAGGAATTGCAAGACAAGTCTTTAGTGATTTCATCCAAGTTTCAGAAAATGGGTTCTTGCAGTAGAATTATACTTTACTGCTTAAGCTGCTTTTTAATTTCCCTCACTCTCAATGCATAGCGCTCCCTGTCATAGTCAGACCATGGCCAATCCTCATCTTGCAGGTACTCGCCGCGGTAGAGCTTAAGGCACGCTTGTCCGGCTGTCCTAGACCCGCTGCAGAAATCTCTAAAGAAATTGTCGAATTGCTTTTTATCCCAGATTGCCTCCTTCATATTAAGAATATATTTGTCCTGGGAATACTCAATATTTAAACCGCTGCACCCAATATCCTTCAATGCCTTCCTAAGCGCCCATACCGCCGTCTGAAGATTCGCCACAGCCTTCTCCGGAGAAAAATCCCTCCATAAATCGTCGCAAATTCTGAATTTTCCAATCCAGCAGCCTTCATTTTGCAAAAGATATGCCAAGAGCTCCCTGGCTTTTGTTCTTGGCCACTTGATAGAAGTGTCGCCCAAAAAAACCTCAAATGTCCCGAAGCTCATTATTTTCAGCTGAGCTTCCGGCTGTACAACAGCCCTTTTCATCCTGCTTTTTATTTTCTCCATTGCTCTCGCCAGCCGTTCAGGACGCACAGGCTTTAAAATATAATCCACAGCATTGACATCAAAGGCCTGGGCGGCATAGTTATTGTAAGCAGTAATAAAAAGCACCTCAATACCCGGACACAGTTCGACAAGCTTTGTGGCAAGCTCAATACCATTCATTACTCCCATCTCGATATCAAGCAAAGCACAATCAGGCTTTGTAGTCTCAACATTTTTCAAAGCTTCAAGAGGGTCGGTGTAAGCTCCTGCCACTGTTATCCCTCCATAGCCCTTCAATTGAAGCTGCAATTCCTCCAGCAAAGTAATCTCATCATCTACAAGAATAACCTTCATTGTCTTTTCTCCCATAATTATTTTTGCGGAATTCGTATTGTTGCGATTGTGCCCTCACCTTCCAGGCTTTGAAGCTCAAGTCCCGAACCGTATAAAAGCATAAGCCTTGAATTGATGTTTTTAAGTCCTACCCCCTGCTTTGAGTCAAAGTCAGAATACATGCTTTCAAGAAGCTTTTCCATCCTCTCTTTAGGTATACCTGCTCCATCATCCATTACAGTAATAACGACACATTGATTTTCTTTATATATCTTGATTGTAACAGTTCCCTCATCCTGTTTTTTCAATATTCCGTGCCTCACTGCATTTTCAACCAGAGGCTGAATTGTCAGAAGAGGCACAGAAGCTGTGAGAGCTTCATCAATATCATATACCACCTTGAGCTTGCTTTTAAATCGGGCAGTTTCAATTGCCAGATATGCTTTTACCGTATTGAGCTCAGCTTCCAGGGATGTTATGCCATTAAAGTTTTCAAAATTAAAGCTTCCTCTCAGATAATCCGAAAGGCTGTATAAAAGCTCTTTTGCCTGCATTGGCTCCCTTGTGCTGAGAGAGGCAATGACGCTTAAGGAATTAAATAAAAAATGAGGCTTAATCTGAGCCTGAAGAAAGGAAATCTGGGCCACAACCAGCTCATTTACCTTTTCCTTCAGCTGGATAAGGGTTTTCACCCTGGCTTTAAGCTCCAGGGCATCAAAAGGCTTTGAAATGTAATCATTGGCACCGGTGTCAAAGGCGGTTTTCAGGTCCTCCGGTCTTGCCCTGGCAGTTAAAAGAAGCACAGGCAGGTCCATTGTTCCAAATCGTTTTCTGATGGATTTCAGCACCTCATATCCCGACATGCCCGGCATCATAACATCCAGCACAACAAGGTTGTATTTCGGCTGAAGCTCCAGCTCTGCAAGCACCTTGTCGCCTCTGTCCACAGTCTTGACATAATAGCCCTCCTGGTCTAAAATGCCGAATACCGCAGTAAGGCTGGCATGGTCATCATCTGCTGCCAGTATGGAGTATTTCCTTTCAGCCCTTGATTCAGGCGCCGCTTCCGTCAATTGTGCCGCCGCACTTTCCTCTCTTGCTCTTGTAATGCTTTCAAAATATACCGTATCTTTTTGCGCGCTGCTCAAAGGAAGTGTGAAGGTAAACCTTGAGCCTTGCCCATGGACTGAAGCAGCAGCAATCTCGCCGCCATGAAGCTGCACCAGCTTTCTTGTAATAGACAGTCCAAGCCCCGTCCCTCCTGCCTCTCTGGTTTCATCTCCATCTACCTGATAAAAGGCGTTGAAAATATCCTGGAGCTTATCCTGTGGAATTCCTATTCCCGAGTCCTCCACCCAGATTTTAACAAATTTCTCCTTTGCTTGTGCTGCGACTTCAATTTTCCCTTCCCTGGTAAACTTCAGAGCATTCTCCAGCAGGTTATACAGTATCTGACGCAATCTGTACACATCAGCCTTTACAGGAGGGAGATCAATGGGGATACTGTTTACAATTTCAACTGCCTTGTCGCCTTTCAAATGATTAAGGACATATATGACAGCCTCTGCAGTTGAACGAAGGTCAACATCCTTAAGCATCAATAAAAGCTCTCCATTTTTCAGGCTGGACATGTCAAGTATGTCGTTAATGAGATTGTGAAGCCTTCTGGCAGCCGCCACTACTACCGTAAGGTTATTCTTGTCGGTTTCTGCAAGGCTTGACCTGGCACCTTCCAGAACCGCATTTGTTATGTTGATTATTCCGTTCAACGGTGTTCTTAATTCATGTGAAGTATTTGCCAGAAACTCATCCTTCAGCTTGTCAAGGCTCATCAGCTTGCGGCTGCTTTCTTCTATATCTGAATAAGCCGTGGAATATAGGCTTGAAATCATTATGGCGAAATTAAAAAGGAATACGACCATGGAGAGGCTGTTTAGCCTTGTGTCGTCAACAACAGAATTCAAGTACAGTAAAGTAGTTATATGGTTAAAAGCCAGAATAATAATGCCCGTCAATAGAAATTTAATCCCTTTGCCCTCAATTTCCTCAAATTGCTTTTTTATCAAAGCAACTGATAAAAGCAGCCCTATGAAAATATTCAGCAACAGGTAAAACATCTGAAGCATATTGTCATATTTTGAATATATCCTTAGAGACAGCGTCAAAACCAGCATAATATTTATGCCTACTATGCCATAGAGGATCTTTAGAAGCCAAAAAGGAATAAAGCGTTTTGCATATTCCCTGATAAAGAGAAATAAAAAGAAAACTCCAAGTGCTACAGCAATTACTTTAGATTTAATCACCGCTGTAAATGGAATGAATGGAAAGAATTCCATGAAAATTTTTTCGTTCCCTGTGGCTGTAATATAAGCAAGCAGCACAGAAAGCAAACCAAAATACAAAAGGCCTCTTTCCTTTCTGGCCGCCCAGTATATGCCCATACAATACATAGCAGTTATAAGCAGACTGGTAATTACAATCATATCCAGAAAGAACAGCCATAATTTTAACTTAAGAATATTTTCCTGAGTGCCAAGATAAATGTTCTGAATAATGCCGCTGTTATAGTAATCAAAATTTGCAACCTGAACAATCAGGTCTATATCACCCTCAGGTGCTTTGAAAAATGCCATTGATGGCATGTTTCTGCTTATGTAGCCCTCGTCTTTACTCCTGGCAGCATTGCCGCTTCCTATTGCAAAGCTGCCGTTAATATAAATCCTGTTTGCCATTCTTATATTGTTGGTTTTTATGCCAAAATCCCGGTTTCCCGGCTTAACCTTAATCTTCAGACGGTATGTGGCTGCACCGTCAGCTCCGGGGTGCTTTCCGTCAATTTGCCCGTTCCAAGGTCCGGGAACCTTTACCCAGCCTGTCAGCTTTGGTTGATTATTATCTTTACTGTTAAAATCTTCCGGAGTTAAAAGCTGGTCCCAGTAGAATTCCCATTCGCAATCCAAGGCAATATTCCCACCCTTGGCAAAATCATGGGATGAAAGGTCAAGAACACCCTTTTGCTGTTCATTGAAGCTAACCGCTCCAAATGCAGTATTTCTGCATAATAAAGCAAATATCATACTGACAGCAATAATTAAAATAAAAAAAAATATCCTTTTGTTTTTAAGGGGAAAAGGCATAAATAAAACCTCAAATCATGTAATATACGGCGTGAATCTGTATATATTATAATCCCCGCAATCTTTCATTGCAAGAGTTTCGGATTTGAGACTGCCTGACCTAGTACCCTTCCTCTACAGCTTTTTTAGCTTCATCTTCCGCATCTATTTTGTCTCCGAACCGTTTTTTTGAAATTATTGTATACATAATTCCGATTGCAGCCCCAACTGCAATAAATAGTTCAACCAGCCAGATGTCAACCTTAAGGTATAAAAAATACACGGCAAAGAAGTTAATAATGGTATGACTTGCTACAGCAAAAAAATAAAATAAAAATGCCCTTTTTCGGACAATGCCTTCAAGAATTAATACGGACAATGCTATATGAACGGCAATTGCAGAGACTCTTTCAACTCCCGCAGCCAGAAAGGTACTTGCCGGAATTTGCGTAAGGCTTGAAAATACATGTGCTGCCGTCTTTTCATCAAGCCTTCCGGCTATATAAGTATTAAAATAATTTTGATTAATCATGATGCTGAGGACTATATTGTTTACATATGTAAGGCCTATGAGCAATATTGCTTCAATACCGCCATGACCAATTCCAAAGGCTACCCCGCAGCTCCAAGCCTGACGTTCCTTAAGAAGCAGACGGAATGCAAGGTATCTGGCCGTTTCTTCAAACAAAGCAGCGGAAAGCGAAAGAAACAAAGCATAAGGAATTATGTCCTGAGTGAACTCCCTATACCATTCAAACCTGGGTAATACAGTCTGGATTAAGGGTATCCGTATAAGCATCTGGGAAACATAAAATGCAACTGCACCGGCAAAAAATGCTCCGGTAATATTTTTGCTTTTTCTGCGCACCAATATAAAAAGCATTACGGGCACCATAAAACATAGCAGCATTGTAACAACCATTGCTGCTATTGACAATGAAGACACCATATAAACTCAATTCCCCTTTATCTGAATTTTACCGCAGTACCATAAACCAGTACCTCCGCTGCCCCCTGCATTACATTGCTGGTAGAGTATCTGATGTTTATTATCGCATCAGCCTCAAGGCTTTCAGCCTCCTGAACCATTCTTTTTGTTGCTATGGCCCTGGCCTCGTTTATCATTTCCGTGTATGCAGTAAGCTCTCCGCCTACTATTGTTTTAAGTCCGCTCAATATATCCTTTCCGATGTGCTTTGACTGAATTGTGGAGCCCTTCACAATTGTCAGAGTCTCAAGTTCCTTGCCGGTTATAAAGTCCGTGTTTACCAGTATCATGACATGATCCTCCCCGATACATATTTTAAATAATTGTACTGCAATATAGTATATTCTATACAACTTATCCATATAATTCAACCAAAACATGATTCTACTGCAAAAACAGCTTTTCTTGAAGCAAGATGCATAAATCACTCACCGAAGTTGCAGTAATTCCGATGCCAAAATGCCACGGATGGCATTTTGAGCATCACGTGACAGGATGTCACATTGATGCGGGCGAGGAATTGCAAGACAAGATGTTAGTGATTTCATCGAAGTTTCCGAAAATGGGTTTTTGC
>JAOACY010000020.1 GCA_026417615.1 Clostridia bacterium | reverse complement strand
TCAATGATTCACGTGCACCTTTTAAGCTGTCACGGTTTTCTTTCAGCTTCTCCTTTAAGCTGCCCCAGTTTTGCGAAATCTCATTTTTGATTTCAGTTCTTGTACCCTTTAGAGTCTCTCTCATTTCTTTTGCCTTTTCATGAAGCTCCTTTAAGGTTTCAATTTTTTGTTGGAGTTCTTGGGGCAAAGGCTCTTTGACCGCTTTGCCTCCGGCTTTCTCTTCTGCCGCAAATGCAGAAGTCATCATCGTGAGCGCCAATGCAACTGCAACAGCAATTGATAATAGTTTTTTCATTTCAATCATCCTTTCTTTTCTATTATTAATAATTTAAAGGGAAACATCGCTGCCAGCTGAGCTCGAGCTTGTTGTGCAATGTCCGTCCCTTGATTTTATTATAAAATGGCAATGCGGAATAACAATATTAAAATTGTGAAAAAAGTGTGTAAAATTATCAGATAAAAAGGGAAACAGCTTTTTTTGTTGAATTATATATTTAGAGTATTTCAAGCTGTTATATCATAGGTGGCAATATGGGAAGCAGATTAATATATGTTGTGGATGATGAATTAAACATCAGGGAGCTTGTCAGGTCTTATCTTTTAAAGGAAGGATATGATGCAGAGACCTTCGCAGACGGCGATTCAGCATTGAAGCATTTTAGGGAAAGACCTGCTGATATGCTCATAACCGATATTATGATGCCGGGAATGGATGGCTATTCTTTATGCAAAGAGATCAGGAAAATAAGCGATATTCCTATTATAATGGTTTCAGCCAAGGATGATGAAATCGACAGGATTGTGGGGCTTGAGCTTGGAAGCGACGATTACATTTCAAAGCCTTTTAGCCCAAAAGAGCTGGTGGTCAGGGTTAAAACAATTTTCAGGCGCATTAAGGACAAGCCAGAAAAGCAAGAAAAACCGGCAAATGAAATAAAATGTCATGATTTGGTCATATTTCCTGAAGAGAGAAAGGTTGCAAAAGATGGAAGAGAGATTGAGTTGACTGCAAAGGAGTATGACTTCCTCCTGTACCTGGCAAGAAATAAAAACAGGGTCTTCACAAGGGAACAGCTCATTAGCGGCATTTGGGGATATGATTATATGGGTGATACAAGATCTGTTGATGATTTGGTCAAAAGAATAAGAAAAAAGCTGTCGGAAGCCTGTTCGGGACTGGAAATTACAACAGTATGGGGATATGGCTACAAAATAAGCGAATAGGTATTAAATATGAAAATTACAATAACTAAAAGAATAGTATTGTCAAATCTTTTGATTATACTCATAACCTTAATATGTGTGGCTGCCATATTCAACATAACAGCCAAAGGATTTTTGGAAGCACAAGCCCGGAAAGGGCTTTTAAAGGATGCACACTCAATTTCAGAGCTGATCGAAGGCGATATTAACCACAATGAATTTACAGAGAAGAAAATCCGCCAGCTTATAAAGGATAGGATTGCATTAAGGACAAGCCTTGCCACTATTGAAAGCAAGTATGCTATTGTAGGCAGGGAAGGAAAGGTTTTGCTTCCTAGGAATAACCAGGAAGCAGAGTATTTCAAGGCCAAGATTCTTCCTTTAATTGGTCATAAGCTTGTTAACGCCAAACAAAGCAGTATTAAATTCACTCTTGATAAAACCGTTTATATGGCGGTATTAATGCCCGTCACAGGCGAAATAAGGCCTGTGGTAAAAGGCTGGGTAGTGCTTTATACGCCGGTAGCGCCTGTACACAGGATTGTGGGGGCGCTTTTTCCGGTTTTGCTGGTTTCACTTTTATTTACCGGACTTGCGGCTGTTTTGATTGGCGTGTTCTTTGCAAGGAGCATTGCAAAACCTGTTATTATATTAAAAAACAGGGCTGAAAAGCTTGCCAAGAGGGATTTTGACTCAAAGGCATTTGTAAACACGGGAGATGAATTGGAAGAGCTGGCTGTTACAATTGATAAAATGGCTGTGGAATTAAAGGAATATGACAGTGCGCAGAGAAATTTCCTGCAGAATGCCTCCCATGAATTAAAAACTCCGTTGATGTCGATACAGGGCTATGCAGAAGGCTTAAGAGACGGTGTTTTCGAGGATAAGGACAAGGCGCTTAAGATTATTTCCGAGGAAAGCTCAAGACTTAAGGGGATTGTAGATGACATAATCTTCCTGTCCAAGCTTGAAACAATGGAAGATTTCAATAAATATGCTGAAGAAAGCCTGAATGATATAATTGGTATAAGCGTTGAAAAAGTAAACAGCCTTGCGGTTTTAAACAGTATAAGCATTAAGCAGGTGCTTAGCGAGGAT
>JAOACY010000010.1 GCA_026417615.1 Clostridia bacterium | reverse complement strand
TTGATTCTGCTGCAAAAACCCATTTTCGGAAACTTCGTTGAAATCACTAACACCTTGTCTTGCAATTCCTCGCTCGCATCAATGTGACATCCTGTCACGTGATACTCAAAATGCCATCCGTGGCATTTTGGCATCGGAATTACTGCAACTTCGGTGAGTGATTTATGCATCTTGCTTCAAGAAAAGCTGTTTTTGCAGTAGAATCAAGTTATAATTCCAGTATATGCATGTATTTTTTGGAATGATTTTGTCACATAATAAGTTTACACTCAAATTCCGGAGGTGAGATAAGATGGCTAACAGCAAAAAAAATCTTGTTCCAGGCGCAAAGAGCGCTTTGAACAAAATGAAGCATGAAATAGCTTCCCAGGTCGGAGTAAACCTCAAGCAGGGATACAACGGAGACTTGCCGGCGCGTGAAGCAGGAAAAGTTGGCGGAAACATCACCAAGAAGCTTATACAGATGGCAGAGTCACAAATGGCAGGCAAATAAAAATAATGTTGGGGCTAGCGGGAATTAACCATTTGCCCCAACACTTTATTCATTCTAATTAAAGGAAGTAGCCGACACCTGCCTCAAAGATTTTTTGATCCTTTTCACCGGGTACATTTTTCACTACATTTGACCCTATTCTTTCGGAGTGCCCCATTTTGCCCAAAACTCTTCCATCGGGGCTTGTGATGCCCTCTATCGCCTGGGTAGAGCCATTTGGGTTGAATCTTATATCATATGTGGGAATACCGTTTAAATCTACATACTGTGTGGCAATTTGCCCGTTTTTCTCCATTTCCATGAGGACACTCTCACTAGCAACAAATCTGCCTTCTCCATGAGATATTGCCACTGTGTGAATATCTCCTGTTTTATTATTGGCAAACCATGGGGAAAGGTTGGAGACCACTTTAGTCTGAACCATACAGGACGCATGGCGTCCTATTGTGTTAAAGGTCAGGGTTGGGCATTCCGCAGTAATATCCCTTATTTCACCGTAGGGTACAAGACCCAGCTTGATTAAAGCCTGGAAACCGTTGCATATCCCCAGCATAAGGCCGTCTCTGTTCTTCAGCAGGTTCATGACGGCTTCTCTTATATATGGATTTCTGAAGGCCGTTGCAATAAATTTGCCTGAACCGTCAGGCTCGTCTCCGCCGCTGAATCCTCCTGGAATCATTATTATCTGAGAATTGTTTATTTTTTCCGCCATAATTTCTATAGACTGCTCTATCTGCACCGGTGTGAGATTTTTCAGCACAAAAACCTCAGCAACCCCTCCTGCTCTTTCAAACACCTTGGCTGTATCATACTCGCAGTTTGTTCCGGGGAATACCGGAATAAATATTCGTGGTTTTGCGATATGAGCTGAATTCCTCCCCCGCTTTGCAGCTTCATATGAGTATTGTCTGGGAGTTCCGGCCGGTTGCTCCGCCCTGGTGGGAAAAATCCTTTCCAAAGGCTCTTCCCATTTTTCAATGGCACTGTTTAAACCAATCTGTACTCCATTAACCGAAATTATCTGCTCTTTCTGAGTTTGCCCCAAGATTTTGTATTCCAAACCCGCCAAGAGCTTTTCTATTTCTTCTCCTTCCGGGATCTCCATGACAATTGAGCCGTAATCAGGAGAAAAGAGCTCTCTTGCATTATGCGTTCCATTGAAAGAAAAACCGATTTTGTTCCCGAAGCACATCTTGCTGATAGCTTCAGCCAGCCCGCCTCCTCGCACAGAATAAGCTGACAGAATTTTCCCTTTTGCGGCAAGCTCATGTATCCGCGTATAGTTCCTGTCCAATTGCTTAAAGTCTGGCATTTCGCTTTCATCCCTCTTCAGCGGCACCAGAACAACATTGCTTCCAACTCTTTTAAACTCAGTTGATATTACATTTCTCGCATCTGCAACATCAACCGCAAAGGAAACCAGGGTGGGCGGTACATTCATGTCCTTGAAGGTGCCCGACATGCTGTCCTTGCCTCCTATGGCAGGAATACCCAGCTTGATTTGTGCATAATAAGCCCCCAACAATGCGCTAAAGGGCTTGCCCCACTTCCTGGGTTCCCTTCCCAGCTTCTCAAAATACTCCTGCAGAGTGAGCCTTGCTTTTTTATAATTTCCACCCATCGCTGCTATTTTAGCCAACGATTCCACTATTGCAAAAACCGCTCCATGGAAAGGACTCCACTTGGCAATATCAGGATTGTACCCATATGTCATAAGCGTACATGTATTTGTATCGCCATCAAGAACAGGTATTTTTGCTGCCATGCCCTCTGCCGGACTGATTTGATATTTGCCTCCGAAGGGCATTAAAACAGTTCCGGCTCCTATTGAGCTGTCAAACCTTTCAACAAGACCCTTCTGGCTGCAAGCATTAAGACCCTGCAGATTTCTTATCCATGCTGCCTCCAGATTTCCAAGGCTCTCCTCAACCTCACTCGCCAGTTTCCCGAAATAGCCTTGTGCCGCATCGGGCTGCTCTACAACAACATTTATGCTCTGCCGAACCCCGTTTGTGTTAAGGAATTCCCTGCTTATATCAACAATTAGCTTTTCTCTCCATATCATCTTTAAGCGGTTATCGCCTGTGACTTCGGCGACCTCAGTAGCTTCCAGATTCTCCTCCTTGGCAGCCTCCAAAAATGCATTTGCATTCTGTTTGTCAACAACAACCGCCATACGTTCCTGTGATTCTGATATTGCAAGCTCAGTACCGTCGAGGCCTTCGTATTTTTTTGGCACCGCATCCAGATTTACAACGAGGCCGTCAGCCAGTTCTCCTATTGCAACAGATACGCCTCCCGCTCCGAAGTCATTGCACTTCTTTATCAAAGTGCTTACCTCCGGTTTCCTAAAGAGTCTTTGAATTTTCCGTTCCGTAGGCGGATTGCCTTTTTGTACCTCCGCCCCACATTTAAGCAGCGATTCCTCGGTATGCTCCTTTGACGACCCTGTTGCCCCGCCGCAGCCGTCCCGTCCGGTTCTGCCTCCTAACAGTATAATAACATCCCCAGGCTTTGGTGAATTCCTTACGACATTCTTTCTTGGAGCCGCACCTATAACAGCGCCTATCTCCATTCTCTTTGCGACATAACCCTCATCGTAAATTTCCGCTACCTGTCCGGTTGCAAGCCCAATCTGATTTCCGTAGGAGCTGTAGCCGGCAGCCGCACCTGTTGTTATTTTCCTCTGGGGCAGCTTGCCGGGTATGGTGTCCTTTATCTTTGTCCTTGGATCTCCGCTTCCTGTGACACGCATTGCCTGATAGACATAAGATCTTCCTGACAGGGGATCTCTTATGGCTCCCCCAAGACAGGTTGCGGCTCCGCCAAAGGGTTCAATTTCGGTGGGATGGTTATGTGTCTCATTTTTAAACATCACAAGCCACTCTTCATTCCTTCCGTCGATATCCACATCCACCACGATGCTGCAGGCGTTTATTTCTTCGGATACATCCAAATCAGGCAGTTCACCCCTTTTACGCAGTTCCTTCATGGCAATTGTTGCGATATCCATAAGGCACATATCCTTATCTTTATCTTGATAGACATATTTTCTTGAGTCCATATAGCTCTTGTAGGCAGAATCAAGAAGGCCGCAGTACTGACCCTTTTCTATTTCCACATCGGTTACTTTTGTCAGAAATGTCGTATGCCTGCAGTGATCGGACCAATAGGTGTCAATAAGCCTTATTTCCGTAACTGTAGGGTTTCTTTTTTCAGTATCCCTGAAATACTCCTGGCAGTATTTCAAATCCTCGATGGACATGGCAAAACCCATTTCTTTCATAAATTCCATCAGCTGGCTCTCGGTCATGTCTATAAACCCTTCGAGAATCTTTACATCCTCGGGCTGCCTTATTTCCATTTCCAGAGTTGAAGGTTTTTCCAATGATGCCTCCTGGCACTCAACAGGATTTATACAATAATTTTTTACTTTTTGATAATCCTCGTCAGAAATACTTCCTTTCAATACTATAATCTTTGCAACTCTTACCCGGGGCCTTTCCCCCATGGTAAGTATCTGTATGCACTGAGCCGCCGAATCCGCCCTCTGGTCATACTGGCCGGGAAGATACTCTACAGCTATAACTCTTGCGTCTTTTTCAATATTGATAACTTCATCATATACCAGGTCAACAGGAGGCTCTGAAAAAATTATATTTCTTGAGGCTTTGTATTCCTCATCAGATATTCCTTCAACATCATATCTGTTAATTATCCTTATTGCTTCAAGCCCTGATATTCCCAGATTATCCTTAAGGTCACGGTATAATCCGTAAGCCTCAATATCATAGCCTTTTCTTTTTTCAACATAAATTCTCTTTAAATTGCTCATCTTATAATTCTCCTAATTCTAAAGCTTGAATTTTGAAATCAGCTGCTCCAGCTTGGCTATACTGTTCAGGTTTTCACCCGACAAAAGCATTACTTTGTTGATTTCTTCGCTGATAACTGCAATCTTGGTATTTATATCCTCACTCCCTTTTGCTCCTTCTATTACGGAAGAGCTTACCTCCTCAATCGCTGTAACCATTGCGCTTATTGAAGCGTTAAGCTGCTGAGCTGTGGCGCTGAATTCAGTCATCATGCCATTGAAAAGCTCGGCATCCTTATGATATTGCTCTCCTGTTTCTATCAGCTTTTTATAGTCAGTCATCACAGACTTGTCGATAAATTCAAGTATCTTTTCGGAATTGCAGGACAACCCCTCAACAGCTGTATTGACAGCTTTTACTATTGCTTTGATGCTTGCCGCGGTCTTTGAGGATTGATCCGCTAATTTCCTTATTTCGTCTGCCACAACAGCAAATCCCTTTCCTGCTTCTCCGGCTCTTGCCGCTTCAATTGCAGCATTTAGAGAAAGAAGATTTGTTTGCTCCGTGATCTGAAGAATAGCCTGTGCAAGAAGTTCTATTTGAGACACCGCCCTTGAATTCTCTATTGCTTCCTGCAAGCTGTGCTTTACATTATTGTAAATGCTTATCGCATTTTCGTTTGCAAGCAATGCATTCTCTTTAAGCTTGTTCGCCCTCAATGCCACATCTACGGCTGCTACAGCTCCTTCCGAGGCTCTTTTAGAAATCGAATTTACAGCCGTCTCAATTTCCAGTGTGGTTGCGCTTATTTCTTCAGTGGTAGCCGCAGCCTGATCCATACCAAATGACAGCTTTTTGGTAGTGTCAAGGTTTTCCTCAGCTCTGGCCTTAAGCTTTTCAGTAAGCTCTTCAATAAGGTTGGCATTATTCACAATAACCTTAGATGCTTCCGCATAAAGCTGGATTATTTGCCGGAAGGATCTCCTCATTGCAGATACCGATCTTGCTATTTCTCCCGTTTCATCCTTGCTTTGCTTTATTCTGTTGTACGATTCGTCATGGGTCAAATCATATTCAGCTGTCCTGTTTACTATCTCCGTAATCTTTTTAATCGGCCTGATGATCCTTCCGGCAGCCAAAAATCCAATCACAAGTGCAATAAGAGCAACAATAACCGACCCCATAACAACCCTGTCAACCATCTTCCTGACAGGACTTTTAATCTCGTCACTGTATGCATCTACAGCTAAAATCCAGTTTACACCCGGTACGACACAATACGAGGTTATAATATTTTTACCTCCGTAGACATTATTATTTACTGCGGGTTCTATTCTTTCATTTCCGATTTTTTTAGTTAATTCATTCATTAACCTGTTATCCTCATCAACCGGCCTGCCTAACTTTTCCTTATTAGGGTGGTATAGCAATATTCCCTTTGAATCCATCAAGTAAGCATAGCTGTTTATTGAATTTGATACTTTTATGCCTTCCAGATAGTTTGAATAACTCTTTATATATACCCCGTTGGCCACAAAGCCCAAAATCTTGTCGCCATCCTTGACAGGCCATGTGAAAGCAACAACCTGAGCGCCGGTTGATTTTGAAACAAGTGTTTCACTGATTGTAGGCGAACCGTCAAGGGTGCTTCTTACATAAGCCCTGTCATTCATGTCTTTTCCAATAAGCCTGCTGTCTGAGTCTGCAATTATTTTTCCGCTTGCATTGACAATAAAAATATGTTCTGAGTTTTCAAGCTTCTTAACGTGTTCTGTCAGCATAATATTAATCTTGTTAACAAGGCTTTCGGTATTCTGACTCTTGGTTAAATCACCCTCGGCCTTGCACAACTCGATTATGTCGCTCTGGCTTGCAAGCATTGCTACTGTTTTCTTTTCATTTTGTATAGCCTGCCAAATCTTATCTGCTTCACTCCTGCTTAATGACAGCATTTCCTGTTTGCTCTGGCCAAACAGTATATCCGATGTGCTGAAATAGATAAAAGTTGCGGTAGAAGTTAAAGATATTACAATCAACACCAAAATCGCCAACGATATTTTCTTTGTTATCGACAAGCCTCTCAACCCCTATAATATAAATTATTTTTCATGCCAAATATTATTCTCATATATATTAACATAATCCTAACAAATATTCTACACAATTTCTTTTAATCTTACAATTTTTTACTATGATCATTTCTAATATATATTTGAATATTTTTTACGCATTTTTACCTAAATTGGCCTCAATGCTTTACTTCTTATTAATAAAGTGCTATCATTTTTGTACTTTAAATAACCCATTCAAATTTTTGTATGGAAAGGGTGTTGGTCATGTCTGAGCAGATTAAGGCTATAGCAGCCAGAATTAAGGATTTAAGGGAAATATCCGGGCTTTCCGTTGAAGACCTTTCCGCGGAGCTGAAAATCTCGAAGGATGCTTATATGGAATATGAAAGCGGAAATGTGGATTTTCCCGTAAGCCTGCTATATGAGCTGGCAAATAAATTTAACGTAGAGCTCACCGCAATTCTTACCGGAGAGGACCCGAAGCTTCGCACCTACTGCCTTGTTAAAAAAGGGAAGGGAGTAAGCGTAGAAAGAAGAAAGCAATATATATACCAGAGTTTGGCCTATAATTTTTCACATAAGAAAGCAGAGCCATTTCTTGTTACCGTCGAGCCCGAGTCCTGTGACTCCACTTTCAATCTCAATTCCCATCCGGGCCAGGAATTCAACTATGTGCTCGAAGGGACCCTTAAAATCATAATTAACAATCATGAATTAATTTTAAACGAAGGCGATTCCCTTTACTTTGATTCAAGCTATAGTCACGGAATGAAGGCAATGAACGGCAAGCCCGCCAGGTTTCTTGCCATAATATTATAAGCGAGGTAGAAAAATGTTGTTGGAAAAATATGTATCAAAGGTTAAGTTTGATTCCTATGAGGACTTTATTCAGAATTTCAAAATAAATGTCCCTGAAAATTTCAATTTCGCATTTGACGTTATGGACGAGCTGGCGATAAAAAAGCCTGATCACAAAGCCCTGGTCTGGTGCGACGAAAACGGAGCTGAAGCTTCCTTTACTTATGCTCAGCTTAAATATTACAGCAATAAGGCAGCTAACTTTTTCAAAGCGGCAGGAATAAAAAAAGGCGACCCTGTCATGCTGATCCTGAAAAGACGCTTTGAATTCTGGTTTGCAATACTGGGTCTGCATAAGATTGGAGCTGCCGCAATTCCCGCTACTCACCTTCTTACTGCAAAGGATATAATTTATAGGAATAATGCTGCTGATATAAAGATGATCCTGAGCGTTAACGAGCCTGAAGTAATAAAGCATGTGGATGAAGCTCATGAAAAATCACCTTCGCTCAAGGTTAAAGCATGTCTTGGAGGAGGAAACGAAGGCTGGCTTGATTTTAATTCCGAGCTTGAAAAGGCATCTGATAACTTTGACAGGCCTTCAGGCGAAGAAGCAACCTGTAACGAGGATATTCTTCTGCTTTACTTCACTTCCGGAACTACCGGAATGCCCAAAATGGTGCGTCATAATTACACTTACCCTCTCGGTCATATTCTTACAGCAAAGTTCTGGCAGAACTTACAAGAGGATGGACTCCACCTTACCGTTGCCGATACCGGCTGGGCAAAAGCCGCCTGGGGCAAGATTTACGGCCAATGGCTTTCAGAATGCGCTGTGTTCGTTTACGACTATACAAGGTTCGTTCCCAAGGAAATGCTTGAAGTAGTCACTAAATATGGAGTTACAAGCTTCTGTGCTCCTCCGACCATTTACAGGTTCTTTATAAAGGAGGACCTGTCCAAGTATGATTTTTCAAAGCTCAAGTACTGTGCTGTTGCTGGTGAGCCTTTGAATCCTGAAGTATACAACCAGTTCTATAGCATGACCGGGCTTAAGCTTATGGAGGGTTATGGTCAGACTGAGCTTACAGTAACTCTGGCAACCTATCCATGGATGGAACCAAAGCCAGGTTCCATGGGCAAACCATCTCCCGGATATGATATTGACATTATTGACGAAAACGGCAATTCCTGCGACGTAGGAGAAGAAGGCCAGATAGTTGTTTATACTGATAAGAGAAAGCCTGTTGGCATGTTTGACGGCTATTACCGTGATGAGCAGTTGACAAAGAAAGTATGGCATGATGGCGTATACCTTACCGGTGACTTGGCTTGGCGCGATGAGGACGGATACTTCTGGTTTGTAGGAAGAGCTGATGATGTAATTAAGAGCTCAGGCTACAGAATTGGTCCTTTTGAAGTAGAAAGCGCTCTTTTGGAGCACCCGGCAGTCCTTGAATGCGCCATAACCGCTGTCCCAGACCCTGACAGAGGACAAATCGTAAAAGCAACTGTTGTCCTGACAAAAGATTATACACCAGGAGACGACCTGGTCAAAGAACTGCAGGA
>JAOACY010000100.1 GCA_026417615.1 Clostridia bacterium | reverse complement strand
AGTTGCCCGGAACCGTCTAATTCACGGGCTTTATAGCTCCAGTAAGTCTCGTTCTCTCGCTTGTCCCTTACTGTATATATACCCACTTATCAGCATTGTTTCATTATCCGTTGGTGACATTTATGTCATGTATGTCTAATTTTACTCAACAATAATCGCATATTTTCCTAAAACAAAAGAACCCAGTCATCAAAAAGTCATAAAACCTTGAAACAACAGGGTTCTTTATTTTTTAAGTTGTTTTTCAATCAACCCCCAGAGCTTTAAATACACAATCCTCTGGTGAATTATAGAACGAAATCTGGAACCTCGAGAATAAATCCGCAGGGACAGTAGGAATATCTACCGCCGATGCCATTGGAATAAGCACTCTTTTGGCTCCAGAGTCCAAACAAACCTGCAGAACGCTGGCAAGCTCTTCGACCTTGGTTATTGTACCGCCTATAGTCATTGAACCAAGAATAACCAACTGACTCTGGACTGGCTTTCGCAGTGCTCCGCTGCAAAGAGAAACAAATGCTGCGAGGCCAAGTTCCTCGGTCATTCCGACTCCCTGCAAATCCTGTATATGCATCAAAAAGTCCGTTGTATCTGTATGAATACCGCTGCTGATACTTTTTTTATTCGCTTTGAAGTAATTATATGCAGTCCCCAGGTTCTCCCGAGCACCACGGTTAGTGCCAATACCAGTCTTTTCAAACTTCCCTGACCCTGGCACAGCTTCATTCTCTATTTTATAAACTCCAAATACACCTGTATCACTTCTACCTACGGTATAAAGATGCCCAGGCTTGCCGATACCTTCTGGAATCAGTTTCCCTCCGCCTTGTTCTGGTACAGCAACAAAGTGCTCTTCAAAGCTCTCGTTATCGATATATGAGAAATGGATATCGTAAAACTCCATTCCGCCTATCTTTTTCAACTGTTCCTTCACACGTCGGCGGCACTCAAGAGCGTATTCAAGCACCTCCACGATATCTTCCTTTTCAAACTCTCCATGGGGATATACCAGCTTCAAAAGACCAGATACGGTTCTACGCACTGCGATGGTATCACGCTGGTTCAGATTGCTCCCCAGTCGGAAGAATTTATCAAATGCATCACCGAATGTCTTTTTCCTCAATTCCCGCAAAAATTCAGCAAGATAATCTGTTATAAATCCGTATTCATTGGTGAAATGTTCAGGTTTAAATTTTGGAACTTCCCAGCCTGGAATATAACAATGCATACGATCAAAAAATGCAGTATCATATGCCATGGCTTCTGGGAATGGATCAAACAGGTGAGATGTCTTTAAAAGCACTTCAACCGATTGATTTATATTTCCCACAAATACCATTGATGCGTTAGCGTTCTTCTCTTCACGCCCCCTTGCAAAGCTTCCAGAGGCCATATAGTCTTTCATAATCTGAATACCGTCTTTGTCTTTGAATGTAATACCTGCAACCTCGTCGAAGGCCACGCAGTCCCACAATCCAACCAAACCGACTTTCTTGCTGCTCATATTATAGAAAAGGTTGGCAACTGTGGTCTGGCCTCCTGAAACCAGAATGCTGTTCGGGCTGATTTCTTTATAAATATGGGACTTACCTGTACTTCTTGGACCGAGTTCACAGAGATTGAAATTGTTTTCTACCAATGGCACCATACGGGCTAACATATGCCACTTTACTCTTTTGTCGAGTTTTGTGGGTTCAAGACCCACAGAGCGAAGGAGGATGCTGATCCATTCGTCTTTAGAAAACTTGCGACGGCCTTCATAGAGTTCCTCCATATCCATACTGGCAAGCTGGATGGGTGTAAGCTCGTCAATAACAAAAGGACTTACGCCACGAGTTTCCTCATTAAATTCATAGGACATTTTGACAATGCACCAGATACCGCCCGCAAGAAGCTTTTCGTATCTTTTAATGTAGTCTGAATGTATAACAACTTCCTTTATTCCTAAATTTGAGAAAACAGCCTCGTATATGTCTTTTTTCTCATTGAGACGGGCTTCAACCTTGTCAATGACGGTATACATTCCCATCTCACGGATTTTGGACTTTATTTTTTCTGCCTCATCTGGGCGGACAAAATTTCTGGAGAGTATATCCTTTACCCGTTCCACACCATCATTAATGCTTGCTTCATCATCTGTGGCACAATACATTCCAAGCAAATATTCCAGGACATAAACAGGAACATTGGCCCCTTCTTTAATCTTTTTTGTCAGATCTTTTCTGACTACCTTGCCAGCAAAGACTTCATTGAGTTTCTGATTAAGTTCCGACACGAAATCACCGCCTTTACAGACCCAAATCATTGTTAAAAATAAGGTCTATACTAAATTTTATCTTCTGCACTTCTTCGTTTATTTTTTCTTCCTCATCAGCCAGTATCAGATAGTAGGGCTTTGCCTTATCATATTTACCGCTCTTTAGAGTAAATTTTTCTTTAAAGGTGCGATCTGCAAACTCTTTGGATCGGCTGTCGGCAATGATTATATTCTCGTTTGAAATGCGGTTTCCTTCCTCATCAGCAAAGTATGCCTTAAGACGAACTGGTATCCATTTTTCCGCTACAACCTCGTTCTGGAAGAACTCAAGATAAGTTATCATACTGGTTATCTTCCTTGTAAGTGATGTCAATGATACTGAAACCTTTTTAACCTTTAATTTATCACTGCTGCTGCGGTCACTCTTAAACCTGATAACAGGAATAACAATTTCCTGCAGGAAAGCACCTCCATGCACATAATTACTGCCAGAACCCGATACCTTATAGCAATTTGTTCCTTTAGGAATTACCGCTTCAAGGGATGAATCTTTCATAAGGTAATCCATGGCATAACGGTTTGTTCCATCAATTTCTTTCCTATCGGCTGTGAGTATAAACCGCCTTTTGGCAATAAGGTGCGAAATAAGCTCTTTAGGTGTCTTGTCACTTTCATTTAGTGCTGTCTTGCGGTATATAAAACCGTGGTCGGCAGTAACAAGTATATTTGTAGCATTTCCGTCATTTTTAAGCTTTCTTACAAGCCAGGTAAGTTCTGAAATGCAGTCTTCAACAGCTTCAAATACCTGCTTTTCCGTTGAGGCATTATCGCCTCGTCCATCTATGGTGTTGTGATACACATAAATTAAATCCTGCCCGACTGTAACGGCTCGCAATGCTTCTTTTGATATGGTTTTTATATCATCAAAACCGATACAGGCGGATTTGGGATACTTCTTTTTAAGTACAGCAGCCCTTTGCTCTGTGCTTTTTGTTGGCATTCCGTCCATGAGGACCTCGCCTGAATCGGAATAGGAGAGTTCTTCACCTGGAAGTAGGGCAGCCATTCCCAAAGAGGTATAGGAGGGTAATACCCCAAGCATGGTATCCAGGCTCACTACACCTTTGTGTTCTGTATTTAGTGCATCACACAGCTCTTTAGCCACCTCATACCGCA
Source organism: Clostridia bacterium (assembly GCA_026417615.1). Lineage (GTDB taxonomy): Bacteria > Bacillota > Clostridia > Acetivibrionales > JAFADI01 > SKW22. Next base: position 1,955 of record JAOACY010000100.1, on the reverse strand, counting down.
GCCCATCGCTTATTACCACAAACAGCTTTTCTCCTTTATCGATATAGGAAGATACCATTCTCTTGCAGAAATGCTGCTGCGGTATTTCGGAAGGCAGAGACCATTGAGTTTGCAGGTCTGAAGCCGCCGATTCCCATTTTACCGAGAGTTCCGACAAAAAAAAGTTTATATAAGTATTCTCTATCAACATAAAAAGGGGCATAAACTCTTCAAGGTTCTGGGTGCGGTCATAGTGGAGAATAAATTTCCTGTAATAGGTGTCAAAGAGGTAATACTCCTTCTGATAAAGCACATACAAATCAATCGCAGTGCCACCTTTGATTCCCTTGCCGCAATGCTGTTCTAAAGCCAGCAGTTTGGCAGCATAATAGAGGGCGGAATACTCATTTTCATAATTTTTATAGAAATGGCTCTTCCGTCTTTCTTTAATCTGCCTGATGTACTTATCAAACTCGCCAGCTTTATGAGTAAGGTTTTCAAGAATCCGTCCTATAATTTCCCTGTCCAAAACTGGGAAAGTGTCGGTCTCTATAAAGCTCTCGGTATCATTGTCCTTAATTAACGATGAGAGCTTAATATCGTCAGTAATCATTTCGGCTATCTTTATATAATCAGGCATATTCATAAAGTTCTCAACAAGGACAAAGGCATTGGAGATGTTTTCTCCTATAAACTTTTTCAGATTCTCGGATATGCTACCCCGATAGGTTACAGACATATGCTTTAAGAACATTGATATGGCCAATAACTTCAGATCATTATCCTTTATGGTATAGCCGTAAATATCTCTTGCAAGCCTCCAGAACGCTCCCATGTCACCAAACTTGCCGATATCTGCTATTAATTTGCCTTTGCCTAATAACCCGTCAATGAGGACTGTTTTAAAAACACCTTCAAGGTCTGGAGCTGGTAGCTTCAGGAGAGCAGAAAGGACAGCAGTGTCAATGATCTGCTCGCTGTACTTTGTTATTCCATAAGAAGCAAACTTCCTGTATCTTTCCTTGTTGCCGAAAAAGACCGCATATTTCTTAACTATACTCCGAAGGGAGGCATCTATTTTCAAGTCCCGCATGATGACCGTTGTAGAATCTGCCGAAAATTCCTTTGAGTATTTCAGCACATCAATGAGAAAATTGTCTCTCGGCTGCGGTTTGGGGCAGGGGGCATAAACCAGAAAATTTGTTTCTGGCTCTTCCTCCTCAATCAAATACTTTATATAGAAGCTATTATTGCTTATTATCAGGAGCTTCGCTGATTTCAGCTCTATTTCTGATATTCTTTCCTGGAACTCCCCGTCATCGTCATACCAGAAAACAATATTCCTTTTCTGCCCGTCACTGGGTTCAGCAGAAAGCAGTGTATTCAATACATTTTGTACTTCAGTCAGGTTCATATGTTTCAACTCCTTTTTTAGTGGATAGTGATTAGTAAAATGTCTGCTGACCACTGACCACTACCCACTAAATCTTCGTCAGCAGATTTGCAGTGACGGAAGGCTTTCCATCCTCAACAACCTCAACATTTTGATACTTTTGATAGTTTACGGCAACTCCGTCATCAAGGTCGAGCTTAATGCGGCGGCTGGCTATATGGGCTATTACAGGATCATACTTCATTATTTCAGCCGTTTTCTTCTGCAAATCCTCCTTTTGCTTGCGGTAGGAAGCTTTTTCAGCAGCAGTAAGGGAATCCTCCGACATCTGGTCTATTCTCTTAATTTCACCTTCATACGCTCTCATAAGAGGGTGGAGGTAGTCGGTTCTAACACGGGCAGGAGTGAATTCATCCATGCGGTGCAGATATACAAGAGCCTTCATTGCACCAGCAGGCCCCGTCTCAAACTGCCAGTAAATCGGTCTCTTTTTATAAATCTTACAATGATCCTTAAAGAAGTCATTGAAGAAATACTCCCTGATAATCTGCCTTGCAGTTTTAGTCGAGGTAGGTTTTAAAGC
>JAOACY010000089.1 GCA_026417615.1 Clostridia bacterium | reverse complement strand
TAATTCCGATGCCAAAATGCCACGGATGGCATTTTGAGCATCACGTGACAGGATGTCACATTGATGCGGGTGAGGAATTGCAAGACAAGGTGTTAGTGATTTCATCGAAGTTTCCGAAAATGGGTTTTTGCAGCAGAATCATTTATTGTTTTTTAATATATTTGAATGGAGAGCAACACTAAATGGTAATAGTGATAGATGTAGGAAATACGAATATTGTGCTTGGCGTATATAAGGAGAGGACCTTGCTGCAGCACTGGCGCATGGCGACAGATACGGCAAAAACCTCCGACGAATTCGGAATGTTTTTTGTAAACCTCTTTAAGCACGAGGGACTGGAAGTAAAGTCAGTTGAAGGAGTAATTATCGCATCCGTGGTTCCTCCCATAATGTACTCACTCGAACATGCCGTAAGGAAATATTTCAAGGTAGAGCCTGTTATTGTGGGGCCTGGAATAAAAACAGGCATAAACATCAAGATTGAAAATCCCAGAGAGGTCGGAGCGGATAGAATTGTAAATGCGGTTGCCGCTTTTGAAATTTACGGAGGCCCCTTGATCATAGTGGATTTTGGTACAGCAACCACCTTCTGCTCAATTACCTCAAGGGGTGAATATATAGGAGGGGTGATTTGCCCGGGTGTGAAGATATCGGCGGACGCCCTTTTCCAGAGAGCCTCAAAGCTTCCGAGGATAGAGCTTGCGAAGCCCGAAACCGTAATAGGCAGGAATACGGTTGCCAGTATGCAGTCAGGGCTTGTTTACGGTTATGTTGGAAAGGTTGACTATATTGTACGGCGGATGAAAAAAGAAATGAATGAAGAAAATATCAAGGTAATTGCCACCGGGGGACTGGCAAGGCTTATAGCCAGCGAATCGGAAACAATAGATGAAATCAACTCTCTGCTGACGCTTGAGGGGCTTAGAATCATTTATGAAAGAAACCGCTGAAGACATATAGCAAGCGAGAGAAATAAAAATCCCTCGCTTTTTTGTTGCTCTGCTGGAACTCAAATTTCTGATGGCACGTCAAATTCAAAAAGGAAAAATTTTGGAGGAGATGATAATTATGAAGCTGCTTGCAAAGCTGCTGTCATTTGTTGTTGCTGCAACGGTTATCCTGACTGCTGGGCAGTTTAACCCTATTGCTGCATCAAGCCAGAACAATACCTCAGGCGGCAAGCTGGATAAGGCTGTTGTTCTTTATGTTGGAAGCCCTGTAGCATATGTGGATAATATTGAGACAAGAATTGATGAGACAAATCCGGATGTAATGCCCGTAATCAAGAATAGCAGGACATTGCTGCCCGTACGTTTTATTTCGGAAAAACTTGGGGCAAAAGTGGATTGGAATTCTGCAAAAAAAACTGTTACTATAAGCCATGGGCAGAAAACTATTAAGCTTGTGCTGGGAAGCAGCATTATGACGGTGGGGGATACGGAGGTCAAGCTTGAAGCGGCCGCCGAAGCCGTAAACGGAAGGACGCTGATACCCTTGAGGGCACTGGCGGAAGCTCTGGGCAAAAAGGTTTTCTATGACAGAGGTCTGATAATAATAAGCGACAAAGAAAATATCTACAGCGCATCGGCTGACAAGACTGAGCTGGACGCTATAATAGCCAGGGTGAACAAGCCCCCGGTAGTCGGCTCGAATGAAGCTCTAAGGAAGCTGCTCGAGCGTTCGTATTCATACTCAAGCAATGATGTTATAATGGTGGAGGGGATAGCACCTCAGATGCGAAATTCCATGAGAGATGAGTCTATGAAGGCAGATTCTGCTCAAGCAAGCACTCTCCAAGCTGCAAAATCAAAATCATTTGAAGCCGCAGGCGGTTCCAATGATTATTCCACCACAAACATACAGGTTCAGGGCGTGGATGAGGCTGATGTGGTAAAGACTGACGGTGAGTACATATATCAGGTAAACAGGGAACGGATTATTGTAGCAAAAGCTTACCCTGCGGAAAGCCTTGAACTGATTAGCACTGTCAGCTTTGGAGGAAAGAACTTCAATCCGCAGGAAATATACGTGGATGCAAAGCACTTGATAGTAATAGGCACATCCTATTTAGAAGTACCAATATGCAGGCTTGAAAAAGCAATGGCGCCTGAAAAATGTCCTCCGCCTTATAATATGCAGTCTGTCAAGGCTGTTATATTTGATATAACTGACAAAAAAAACATCCGCCAGTTGAGGGAAGTTGAGCTTGAAGGCGGATATGTATCCTCGCGGAAGATTGGTTCCTCATTGTATTTGATTTCGAGCAAAAGCATATGGAACTGGGTGTACTTTAGAGGGTTTGACGAGGCGTACATCAACCGGTTGATGGAGAACGAGCTTAAGGCCTTCGACAAGGATGCAGTAAAAAAGTATAACGACATGCTTATGCTGCCTTCCTTCAGGGATACGGCTCAAGGCGACGAATATGCGCAGGTGGACTATTCAAAAATTTATTTCTTCCCTGATTCCTTTCAGGCAAATTATATGACTATAGCTGCAGTGAATCTGGATAAAATGGATCAGAAGGCGGATATTTCAACATATCTGGGAGCGGGACAGAACATATATGCATCAGCCCAGAATCTCTATGTTGCCGTAACAAACCACTCCGGCTCAGCAGAAAGAAAAATAGCTCCGGGCTGGGCAGGAAATGCTGCCAATACACTCGTATATAAATTTTCCCTGACAGCAGACTCTGCCACATACCTGTGCAAGGGCGAGGTGCCTGGAACGATTCTCAACCAGTTTTCAATGGATGAAAACGGGAAATATTTCCGAATTGCCACTACTAAAGGCGATTCGTGGAGAAATGACGAGTTCACCTCCCAAAACAACGTTTATGTGCTTGATGAGATGCTTAATATAACCGGAAAACTTGAAAACCTTGCACCCGGCGAGAGAATATACTCGGTCAGATTCATGGGGGACAGGGCATATGTTGTAACCTTCAAAACAGTCGACCCGCTGTTTGCGATTGACCTTAAGGACCCTTCAAGCCCGAAGGTGCTGGGGGCTCTTAAGATACCTGGATACAGCGACTATCTGCACCCTTATGACGACAGGCATATTATTGGCTTTGGCAAGGATACTGTTGAGATTAAAGGAAGCGCGTATTACTTGGGCATGAAGCTTGCCATATTTGATGTATCGGATGTTTCCAATCCAAAAGAGAAGTTCACGCAGAAAATAGGAGACAGGGGAACCGAATCGGAGCTGCTTCACAACCACAAGGCTCTGCTGTTTTCAAAAGAAAAGAATCTGCTGGCATTTCCCGTTACACTTATGGAAATAAAGAATTCCTCAGAAAAGGTGAAGGAAGGCTTCCCGCAATATGGCCAGTTTACCTTCCAGGGAGCCTATGTCTACAATATTGACATGGAAAAAGGCTTTACATTAAAGGGAAGGATAACGCATATTTCGGACGAGGAGTATGCAAAGGCCGGAAGCCAATGGTATGACAGCAACAAGAACATACAGCGCATCATATATATCGGGGATAACCTTTATACCCTTTCAAACAGCATGATTAAAGCTAATCAGCTTAACGACCTGAAAGAAAAGAAATCACTTATTATTCCGTGATCAAAAACTTTTGCCAAATATTTCGCAGTCAGTTATAATAATAAAAAAGCTCAAAGGCAGGAGGAATAAAAAATCAAGAATTGGAGTATTCCCATTTATGATGCTTTAACAAAATACGCTGCCGCCAATCCTTTGATTTTTCATATGCCCGGGCACAAGCTGGGAAAGGGCATGCCATCTGAGTTTCTGGAGAGCTTACACCTTCTGGATGTGACGGAAATACCCGGGACTGACAACCTGCACTTCCCGCAGGGTGCAATCAAAGAGGCCCAGGAGTTGGCAGCAAAGGCCTTTGGAGCTGAATACACCTTCTTCCTGGTAAATGGCTCCACCTGTGGAATTCATGCCATGATTATGACGGCCTGCGGGCCGGGAGACAGGCTGATAGTAGCCCGTGACTGCCACAAGTCTGTCATCGGGGGCATGATGCTGGCAGGAGCTGAGCCAGTATACATCTGCCCTGAATTCGACGGCAGATTTAATATTTCAACAGCCGTAACAGAGGACGAAATCGAGAGGGTATTAAAAGAAAATCCTGATGCAAAAGGCGTTTTGATTACAAGGCCGAATTACCATGGTGTCTGTGCCGATATTCAACGGATTGCGCATTTAGTGCATTCCTGCGGGAAGATTTTAATGGTGGATGAAGCTCATGGCGCCCATTTCAGATTTAACAAAAAATTACCTGTATGCGCAATGGACTCGGGGGCGGACATATGCGTTCAAAGCGCACACAAGACGCTCCCTGCCTTTACTCAGAGCGCTTACCTGCACGTAAAGTCAAGTAAGATTGACATAGATAGATTGAAAATGAATTTGAGCTTGCTTCAAACCACCAGCCCTTCATATATCCTTATGTCCAGCCTTGACATTGCAAGGGCAATAATGGAAAATGCAGGAGATAAGCTCTTGGAGAAGCTTCTTGGGCTTGTGGATTGTTTTGAGAAAAGCTTGAGCGGAATAGAAGGGTATTTCCTTTTAAACAAAAGCCTCCTTGGAGCTTTTCATCATGACAGGACAAGACTTGTCATAAATGTTGCAAATACAGGATTGACAGGCTTTGAGGCGGAAAAGCTCCTGCGCAGGGAGTTTAACACCCAGGTGGAGATGTCGGACTTGTGCAATATTGTATGTATAGCCACCATCGCAGATTCCGCTGAAAGTTTTGACCGGCTGCTGTACGGATTAGGGGAAATAGCCTCAAAATTCAAGCAACAATCAAAATTAACCGATATTTATATTGGAGAGCCAGATATTCCTCCACGGAAAATAGAACTTAAGGATGTTTCGTATATAAAAGCTGAATTGGTGATGCTTGAAAGGGCCACGGGAAGAGTAAGCCTGCAGATGGTTACGCCATATCCCCCGGGCATACCTGTTCTTTGCCCGGGTGAGGTGATATCAGGTGATGCGGTTGAGTATATCAGGAGTATCAGGGCTATGGGAGGCAATGTTCTTGGGCTTGGTGAAAAAGGGGAAATACAAGTGGCAGTATAATATGTTATAATAGCATATAGGACACTCCAGGTGTGAAGAGAGAAATTTTACAATGAGGGAATATCCTGGCTGGGGGAACTGATGAAAAGGGGATTGTTTATTACAGTTGAAGGAACTGATGGGTGCGGGAAGACCACCCAGATAAAGCTGATGGAGCAATACTTAAGGAGCAGGGGACATGATGTTCTGCTGACAAGGGAGCCCGGCGGCACAAGTATTGCAGAAAAGATTCGAGATTTAGTGCTCGACCCGGCAAATTCCGAAATGGAAGATATTACGGAGATGATGCTGTATGCTGCGTCAAGGGCCCAGCATATAAGAGAGAAGATAAAGCCTTCCGTTGAAAGCGGAAGACATGTCATATGCGACAGATTTGTAGATTCAAGCTACGTATACCAGAGCTTTGGAAGAGGCATAGACTTAAAAATTGTGGAGAGTGTCAACAGGATTGCTGTAGATGGAATGATGCCGGATATAACATTCTTTTTTGATTTGAGTCCGGAATATGCCTTAAAGAGAAGAATTGCTTCCACGGGTGCAGACAGGATTGAGAAGGAGAAGATGGACTTCCACATGAAGGTATATGAGGGCTACAGAGTTTTGGCTTCTATGTATCCTGAAAGGATTAGGACTATAGACAGCTCCAGGGAAATTGATATTATATTTGAAGAAGTCAGAGGCATTTTGGATGGCTTGCTGGCGGGAATTGGGGAGGTATTTGTATGAAGCTTGTTTTTGGGATTGTCCATGATGAGGATGGGCATAAGGTGATGGATGAATTAAACAAGAACGGGTTCAGCGTCACAAAGCTTTGCTCGACGGGAGGCTTCCTTAAGTCGGGAAACACAACTCTGCTGGTCGGTGTGGAGGAAGACAAGGTTGACCAGGTCATAGACATTATAGAGAAAAAATCAAAAAGCAGGAAACAGGTGATTAATTCCTCCATGTCTCCCAACGGTATGGGAGGAGTGTTCACGCCATATCCTATAGAGGTTATGGTTGGCGGCGGAACAATATTTGTTCTTGATGTCGAACGATTTGAAAAGGTCTGACGGGATAAACTGTGTGAAAAGAGGCTGAATATGAAAATAGGAGAATCCCTTAATAAATCCCCAAGCTTGTCGGAAATGCCCGAAAAGGACGACAAAAGGGTATCGGAAAACAAAGGGGTCAGCTTTCAGAGCCATTTAAAGCGGGCTGAAGGCAACAGCCTTGATGAAAGAATAAGCAGCCTTGTGAGACAGATCATGGAACAGGGTGAAAAGCTGGGTAAAAAAGCCGACATAAGAGAGCTTAAGGCGTACAAAAATCTTATTTCCGAATTCCTTGACGAGGCTGTAAACAACTCTCATAAGTTTTCCAAAAAGAATTTACTTGATCGCAGAGGCCGTCACAAGGTTTATGCAATCGTAAAGCGGGTAAACGAAGAGCTAAGTAATCTTACCAATGAGATACTGAAATCAGAAAAGGATAACATAAAAATATTAAAAAGCCTGGACGACATCAGAGGGCTTATTCTTGATTTGAGCATGTAGAGAGGTGCAATTTGGACTTTAGTCATATAATTGGACAGAGAGAAGTGATAGAAAGCCTGAAGCACTCAGTCAGGAGAGACACCGTTGGCCATGCATTTATTTTCACCGGGCCCAAGGGCATTGGAAAAAAAACAGTAGCCAGGGCCTTTGCTTCATTGCTTCTGTGTGCTGTGCCAGGAGAACAAGGTGGCTGCGGGCATTGCCCGTCCTGTGGCATGATGGCAGGAGGAACGAACCCTGATTACCATGAGGTTAATCCTCAGGAAGCAAGTATCGGAGCAGACGAGATTAGGAGTATTTGCGGCGATATAATGATAAGGCCGCTATACTCTGGCAGGAAGGTATACCTTATAGCCGATGCTGAAAGAATGACAACGCAGGCGCAGAACTGCCTTCTGAAAACCCTCGAAGAACCCCCTTCCTACAGTGTAATAATACTGACAACAGGTAACTACACATCACTCCTTGAAACAATACGCTCACGCTCTGCCCGGTACAACTTCAGAAAAAATACTCTGTCTGAGGTTAAAGACGCACTCAGGGCAAGATTTGGGCAAAACACGGAAAATGCAGGGTTTTTTGCTTCATATGCAGACGGCAGCATAGGAAGAGCTCTTGAACTGGCATCCTCACGGGAGTTTGCTTCGCTGAGGGAAAAAACAGTTGAGATGGCGTTGAAGCTGCCGGGTTCAAAGGTTATAGAAGCATTTTCCGGGTATCAGCTCTTTGATGAAAACAAGAATGACATAGATGACATACTGGATGTTATGCTTCTGGTATACCGTGATCTGCTTGCGCTGAAAGATACTGGGGATGAAAACATATTGATTAATTGCGACAAAAAGGATATTATAATAGGTAATGCAGCCAGGTTCACGCGCAGAAAGCTGCTGGACAGCATAGAAGCGTTGGAAGCAGCGCGAAGAAATATCAAGCATAACGCTAACTTTCAGTTATCAATAGAGGTAATGCTAATGAAGCTTCAGGAGGAAGACGCTTGATGGTAAAGGTAGTAGGGGTTAGATTTAAAAGCGCCGGGAAGATATATTATTTCGACCCGGGCGAATTGATTATACAGCAGAATGAGTATGTTATAGTTGAGACTGCAAGAGGAATAGAGTTTGGCCAGGTAGTCATATCAAACAGAGAAGTTCCTGACGAAGATATTGTAGCGCCGCTGAAAAAGGTCATAAGGGTGGCTGATGACGAAGACAAAAAGCATGCCGAAGAAAACACCAAAAAGGAAAAAGAGGCTTACCAGATATGCCTTCAGAAGATAAAAAACCATAACCTTGATATGAAGCTTATTGATGTTGAATATACATTTGACAACAACAAGGTATTATTCTATTTCACTGCGGAAGGAAGGGTTGACTTCAGGGAACTTGTCAAGGATCTTGCCGCTGTTTTTAAGACGCGTATAGAACTCCGGCAAATAGGCGTCAGGGATGAATCGAAGATGCTTGGAGGCTTGGGAATTTGCGGAAGGGTTCTTTGCTGCAATTCCTTCCTTGGGGAATTTCAGCCTGTATCGATTAAGATGGCCAAGGAGCAAGGGCTTTCACTTAATCCTACAAAGATTTCCGGAACCTGCGGGAGGCTCATGTGCTGCCTCAAGTATGAGCAGGAGGCTTACGAGGAGATAATCCACCGTGTGCCAAAGGCTGGAGCTATCGTAGATACTCCCGAAGGACAGGGTGTAGTTATGGGCATCAGCCTTTTGAAGGAGATTGTAAAAGTTAAGCTGGATAAAGGAAATGAGACAGATCTTAAAATTTACAACATAAGTGAGGTAAGAGTGATTAAGGATGTGTCTCCTGTGGATGAAGGAGACGTTGATTTAGAAGCGCTTAAGCAGCTGGAGGACTAATGCTAAAGCGCAAACCACATAGTTTTTTTGCAAAAATAGCTTTTCTTGGGACAAGATGCTAAAATCACTTGACGAAGGCACAGTCAATTTCGAAGCCAAAATGCCACGGACGGCATTTTTGAGCATCATGTGACACTATGTCACATTGATGCGAGCGAGAAATTGCAAGACAAGTCATTAGTGATTTTCATCGAAGTTTCCGAAAATGGGTTTTTGCAATAAAAACAATAATTCTTTACGCTGCGGCACTACTGCTGAAAAAATAAAAAAAGTATTTCATTTTACTTTATTTGATGATAAAATAATTACTGTCGATTTGACAGATAATATTTTGGAGGTGCTATAAATGGCATACTTTATAAATGATTCTTGCATCAGCTGCGGAGCTTGCGAGTCAGAGTGCCCGGTGTCATGTATATCTGCTGGTGACAGTGTATATGTTATTGATGCTGACGCATGTATAGATTGCGGAGCTTGTGCAAACGTTTGTCCAGTTGATGCTCCGCAGCAGAAGTAATTTATCAGGCAAAAGAAATTTTTATTGACAAAAAGGTTGAGGTTAAGGCTGAGGTTGAGAATTATTTTTTAACCCCAGCCTTAACCTCAACCTCTTTATGTATTAAACAAGGGCACACACCCTTATATATACCGGGACTAGTTTTTCATCAAGGTGTGTAATCATTTGAATTGGAGGTTAATTTGGCTGTAACTGTTAATGAGAATGAGAGAATAGATGACCTGCAGTATAAGGGATTTAGAATTATACAAAAAAAAGAGGGCTTTTGCTTTGGAGTGGACGCAGTTCTGCTGGCAAATTTTGCCGATATAAGGAAAGGAGACCGAGTAATTGATCTGGGAACCGGAACAGCCATAATACCGCTTCTCCTTTCCGCAAAAACGGAAGCAGCATCCATAGTAGGCCTTGAGATACAAAGTGAAATGGCTGAAATGGCTTCTAGAAGCGTAGAGCTTAATGGATTAGTTGGAAGAGTGAGCATTGTAAACGGTGATATCAAGGAATGCGACAAACTTTTTGGGCCTTCCAGTTTTGATGCAGTAGTTACAAATCCGCCTTACATGAATAGAGGCGGAGGGCTTGTCAACCCAACGGATGCAAAGGCAATTGCAAGACATGAAATACTATGCACTCTGGAGGATGTTATAAAGGCAGGCGGCAGGCTTTTGGTGCCCGGCGGGAAATTTTGCATGGTTCACAGGCCTGAGAGACTTGCGGATATTATATTTCTTATGCGAACATACAAAATAGAGCCAAAATACCTCAGGTTCGTACACCCCTCCCCATACAAAAAGGCCAACCTCATTTTAATAAAAGGCTCAAAGGGAGGAAATCCTCAGCTTAAGATGATGGAGCCATTGTATGTTTACGATGAAAACGGTAATTATTCAGATGAGATAAACCGTATATATTGCAGAGGACAAGAATAAACAAGCTGCAGTCACAATTAAAAAAAGAAAATAAATATTTCGCTTTTAATTCATTTATTTGTAGAAGGATGTGCGTTCGATGAAACAATTCCAGGGGGATGAAGAAGCATTGGGAAAGGGAATCCTTTATCTCGTTGCCACTCCCATCGGCAATTTGGAGGATATAACCTTAAGGGCGCTTAGAATATTGAAGGAAGCAGATATTATTGCGGCAGAGGATACAAGGCAGACGCTTAAGCTTCTCAACCATTTTGAAATAAAGAAGCCTCTTATAAGCTATTATGAGCACAATAAAATTGAAAAGGGCAATTATCTGATAAATCTGCTGCTTGAGGGCAAAAACATTGCATTGGTTTCTGATGCTGGAACCCCAGGTATTTCAGACCCTGGAGAGGATCTTGTAAGGCTGGCTGTTGAAAATAACATCCCTGTCACTATGACTCCCGGTCCTGTAGCAGCCGTAATGGCTCTTGTGCTTTCGGGTCTTCCGTCCGGGCGGTTTGCCTTCGAAGGGTTTCTGCCCATGAATAAAAGATCGAGAAAGGAAAGGCTTCTGTCATTAAAAAAGGAGACAAGGCCTATGGTTTTCTATGAGGCTCCACACAAGCTTAAGTATACTCTAAAGGACCTTTATGACGCGCTGGGGAACCGGAAAATAGCCCTGGCAAGAGAGCTTACAAAGAAATTTGAGGAAATAACCAGGTGCAGCCTTGAAGAAGCAGTTAACAAGTATGCAGACGAGTCTCCGAAAGGTGAATTTGTTCTTGTGGTTGAAGGAGAAGATGAGGAAAAGCTGCTTATTGACAAAAAGAGAAGCTGGGAAGCGACGAGCCTTGATGAGCACCTGCAAAGCTATGTGGATCAAGGTCTGAGCAGGAAGGAAGCTATGAAAAGGGTAGCCGGGGACAGGGGGCTAAGCAAGAGGGATATCTACAACAGTCTTTTGCCTGAAGAATCACAATAAAAAGGAGTGCCTTGCGACACTCCATGGTAAAGTATGAGAAGTTATTTCTTAAGCTCTCTCATGCAATCGGGGCAAATGTTCTTTCCTTTGTAAATGCTTACATCTTTTGCATTTCCGCAGAAAATACATGCTGGTTCATATTTCTTAAGTATTATTGTAGCTCCATCAACATAAATTTCGAGAGCGTCCTTTTCAGCAATATCAAGGGTTCTCCTTAACTCAATCGGCAGAACTACTCTTCCCAGCTCATCAACTTTCCTTACTATTCCAGTAGATTTCATATGTTTTCCTCCTTAAATCAACAGTATTCGACAAACTTCTTTAAAACAATAGTACCATAAATTCCAATAAACGTCAACAATAATTTTTAAAAAATTCAAAAAAATGTAATAATGCATAAAATAAATAAATACTAAAGACACCATAAAACATCTATGGACCTTGCTAATGAAGTGCCGAATGGGATTGATGCGTGTGGAAGCGACAATAGGAATGCTATCATTAATCACTAAAAAAACATAAAAAGTCATAAAATTACTGGAAAAAGTCAATATAAAGCAATCGACGAATTTCGACACTCATAACTATAATTATGTCTTTCATATTTGCCTATCATATACATCATACATGTAAGTCCTGGCAAGAACTTTTAACCCACAAGTTAATATTTACCTTAAAATTATGTAAAAATCCTATAAATTTAGTATGAATATTAAGTAATTTACAAAATTTAACAAATATTTATCTTGCAACATAATGACTTTTATGGTAGAATTTGAAAAGATTTACAAATGGAAACATATAGATGCAAATGCGAATACAATTTAGAGGTGTCAAATGCATATTACTAATAAAATGGCTAATTCCAACATTTTGCAGATTGTAACAGATTTTATATTTTTGTGTTTCTCTTATTTAATTGCATACTTTTCAGCCTCAATATTGACTACCTTATATCAAATTAAAACATACCTTTGGATCTTGATTTTATTTATACCCTTCTGGATGTCGTCAATGGCTTTTCTCGGTATGTATAACAAGATGACCTTCCAATATCTTGACCGAGTTTTTAGAAGTGTAATTATTTCAACTATATACTCCGGAGTATTATTGGCTTCCTTGTTCTTTTTTGTAAAAGAAGGCTCCGTAAGCCGAATTTTTATCGGAATATTTCTGATCGTTTGTGTTATAGTAATGTTTTTTCAGAGGTGTGTGTTCAGACTTGTTTATAAAAACACACAGCTTGAGCATCCTGGTACAACACGCATACTTATTGTAGGTAATCAACAAGATTCAAGCGAGTACCGTCAATATCTCAAAAAAACCAGCTTAAGATGCATGATTGTAGGTTATGTCCAGGTCGACAACAATTCTTCCACATTGAGAAAAAACGAGTTGGGCAGGCTTGAGAACCTTGAGAATATATTAAAGGAACATGTAGTTGATGAAGTAGTGTTTGCGCTTCCCAAGAATTTCATAGGTGACCTAGAGTATTATCTTCAGCTTTGTGAAACGATGGGTGTGACTGCACGAGTACTAGCAAACTTTTATAATCTTCAGCTTTCCAAAATACACATATCAATGCTTGGAACTATACCGGTGCTTACATACCATACAGTTACGCTAAATAACCTGCAAAAATCCATTAAAAGGCTAATTGATATAATTGGGGCATTAGTTGGCATACTCATTACACTTATAGCATCACTATTCATAGTTCCTGCTATCATATTAGATTCTCCAGGTCCGGTTTTATTTAGACAGCTCAGAGTTGGCTTGAACGGACGAAAATTTTATATATATAAATTCCGTACAATGATAGCTGATGCCGAGCAAAAAAAGAAAAACCTTATGGCTCAAAACCAATATGCAGACGGAAGGTTTTTCAAGATAGAAAATGACCCTCGCATAACCAAAGTGGGCAGAATATTGCGTAAAACAAGCCTCGATGAGTTGCCTCAATTTTTCAATGTACTGGTAGGAGATATGAGTCTGGTGGGTACTCGTCCTCCTACTGTAGACGAAGTTGAAAAATATGAACCAAACCACTGGCGCAGGATTAGCATAAAGCCAGGAATTACTGGAATGTGGCAGGTATCCGGGAGAAGTTCCATAAAAGACTTTGAAAAAATCGTTGAACTTGATTCAGAGTACATTGATAGATGGTCTGTTGCAATGGATATTAGAATTATGCTTAAAACGTTAGGCCTTGTATTTTCGAAAAAATCAGCTGCATGTTAAGAGAGAATTCATGAATCTGAATTCCTAGACAAGTGTTTCGGCCTTGTGGAGGATGAGGAGGACATATAAATCAGATTATAGGAAGCAATACAAGAGAGCTTCTTGTGGCGAAGCCATGCCTTTTTTTAATACGCAAAAATATAAAAATATTACAATTTAAGTAAATTAGGGGAGATATTATCATGGATTTAAGGAGAATACTTTTAGTAAAAACAGCTATAGCTATAGGTGCATTTATACTGCTGGTATTGACGCTGCTTTTGACAAGCTGTAGCAGCCTTGAAGGCAATTTAGCAGGCAAAAATAATATTAAGGCGGTAATAAATGATACTATTGTTACAGAGAAAGCGACAAAGGGTGACTTAAGTGTTTCTTTGCAGGGAGCGGGATACCTGGTTCCAGCAAGAGCAGTGAATCTTTATTATAATGATTTATCTGGTCCTCTCAAAAAGGTTCATGCAATGCTCGGAGATGAAGTTAAGCTTGGACAGGCTATTTTTGAAATTGATGTAAAGGAAGTATTGGAAGAAATAAAGCGCAAGGAGCTGGAGATTAAGCTGCTGGAGCTGAAAATTCAGCAGCTGGATCAGAGTATAGCTATAAATAAAGCTGCTGTGGGTCAAGCTGAGAGGGATCTGGAGCTATCTAAAAAGTCTCATAGCGTAGAACCTACATTAATATCCCAAAATGCACTTGATAAAGTCCGTACTCAACTAGAGCGTGCAAGATGCGAACTGAAGAATTCCTTTACAAACAAGGAGATGGGTATTATTCAGTTGGAGCTTAGCAAGTCGGAACTGGATAAACTGCAGGAAAAGCTGAAGCAGGGCACTCTTGTCTCACCTATAGATGGCAAGATAGTATATCTCGAAAGGGTCTATGAGTCAGAGAGAATTAATTCGGGCAGGGTTCTGGCAAGGATAGCGGAAAAATCTGATATTGTATTCCAAATGGTTACAGCTGAAGCAAGGAATATCCAGGGAAACATAGAGGCTGTAATTAACTTGGGAGGGGAAAAGCATCCAGTCATGCTATACACTCCTAGGCCCGGAGATCAACTGGAGCTGGTGGAAAAAGACCAGAAAATAAAAAACAGGGTGTACTTTTCATTCAAGAATTCAATGCCTAATATTGATATAAATGTGCCAGTGCAGGTTAACGTGGAAGTAAATAAAAAAGGAGTACTACTGTTGCCTAAATCTGCTGTAAGAATGGAAGGCGGAAGAAGCGTGACAGATATCGTGAAGAATGGTACCGCAGAAACGGTAGAAATTATTACTGGACTTGCAGATGATAGCAGAGTGGAAGTTCTGGGCGGAATTAATGAAGAAACGGAAATTCTGATAAAATAATAGCTGCACAAAAAGCAGCAGAGAGGGTATAAGCATGGGGACTAAACGATTATTAAAAGGATTTTCAAGGAGATTGTGGCTAGTTGCCACACTGGCTGCTGTCGGTTCTATACTGGCAGGATTTTTCAGCATAGTATTTTACATTCCAGAATACGAAGCTGAATCAACTGTTTTGGCTATTAACCGTGACAAAACATCCTTAACCGGAGAGGCACTGAATTATCAGGACTTTATGATGAGTCAGCAGTTTATTAAAAACTATGGTGAAATAATTAATAGCACAAAGGTTACATCAACAGCCATCAAGGAGTTGAGAAATTATAGCTTGTCAGCCCAGCAGCTCAACAAAATGGTAAGCATAAGCTTTAAAAAGGATTCAAATGTCATAGCTGTTAAAGCTATTGCAAAGGATCCACAGATGGCTGCAGCAGTTGCAAATGCAGTAAGCCGTGCCTATGTCAGCAAAGTACGCGAGCTTGTTAACAGTGAAACAATTAGCATATTGGACGAGGCAGCTATACCTGAAAGTCCAATTCCATCAGATAATACAAAAAAAATACTCATAGGATTTCTTGCTGGCCTTGCGATTTCCTTCGGAATCATATACATACTAGAACTCTTTGATACAACTGTTCGATCGGCAGAAGATATAGAACACAACTTGAAACTTTGTGTAATAGGAATAATTCCTGAACATGATATCCGATAGGGGGAAACATAAAAATGCAGACAAAAACCTTTAATGTATACAACCATGAAAATCAAGCTGTACAGGATGCTTACTCCATGTTGGCGGCAAATATACACTTGAAAGATGGCGAACGAAAAATAAAATCAGTTGTGCTGACAAGCTGTAAGCCCAGTGTAGGAAAAACTACCCTTGCCATAAGCCTTGGAATAACAATGGCGCAATCAGGGTGGAAGGTTCTGCTGGTAGATGCAGATATGAGGAAGCCCTCAGAAGCAAAGCGACTGAACAGTGATGAAATAAATGGATTGTCTGAGTATCTTTCTGGAGATGTAGAGCTGCAGGATGCGCTATGCAAGACAAATGTCAAGAATCTAACCTATTTTTCCTGCGGCAAGAACCATCCAAATCCAATAGGACTGTTGTGCTCTGCTCGCTTTGATGAAATGATTGCCAAGGCTCGAAATGTATATGACTTCATTATATTTGACACACCAGCCCTTGCTACCGTAGCGGATGGCTCCCTTGTTGCAGCCAAGTCAGATGCTACTATGCTGGTTGTTGAGATAGGATCAACAAATTTACTGACCTTGAGGCGTGCAAAGCAGCAGTTGGAAAAGGTTAATGCCAATACTCTTGGTGTCGTGCTGAATAAGGTAAGGAAGAGGGACTATAAGGAGTATTTCGAGTCGTATAATTATTTCTTTAATACAGAGAAGTTTTTAAACATGAAGATGACAGGAAAAGCTAAAATTACAACTAAATTATAAAATAATCATAAGGAGTAGATTCAATGACTAAAAGAGCATTAATCACAGGTGTTACAGGGCAAGATGGTTCATATTTATCTGAGCTTTTGCTAGAAAAGGGCTATGAGGTTCATGGAATAATAAGAAGGTCAAGTTCCTTCAATACAAAGAGGATAGACCATTTGTTTGAAGATCCTGGTATTGGAAACAAGATGTTCTTCCTTCACCATGGAGATTTGACAGATTCATCTAATTTGAACAGATTGCTGGAGAAGATACAGCCTGACGAGATATACAACCTTGGAGCACAGAGTCATGTACAGGTTTCTTTTGAAGTGCCTGAATATACTGCAGAAGTTGATGCAATAGGAACTATTAGATTATTGGATTCAATTAAGGATACAGGGATAAAAACAAGATTTTATCAGGCTTCAACTAGTGAATTATTTGGGGGTATTCCTGGTACGGAACCTCAAAGTGAAAAGACGCAATTTTACCCTAAAAGTCCTTATGCAGCAGCCAAGCTTTATGCATACTGGATAACTGTAAACTACCGCGAAGCCTACAATCTATATGCTTGTAATGGAATTCTTTTTAATCATGAGTCTCCTAGAAGAGGAGAGACTTTTGTTACCAGGAAGATAACTAGAGCTGTGGCAAGCATTATTGCTGGAAAGTTGGACAAGCTTTCACTGGGAAATCTTGATGCAAAGCGGGACTGGGGATTTGCGGGTGACTATGTGGAAGGAATGTGGCTAATGCTCCAGCAAGAAACCCCGGAGGATTTTGTTCTTGCTACAGGGGAGACTCATACAGTAAGGGAATTCACTGAACTCGCATTCAAAGAAGCAGGCATAGAAATCAATTGGCGTGGAAAAGGTGTAGATGAAGAAGGCTTTGACGCTAAAACAGGCAAAGTCCTTGTTGTTGTTAATCCAAGATATTTCCGTCCGACAGAGGTTGAGCTTCTGCTTGGTGATCCAACAAAAGCTCAAAAAAAACTGGGATGGGTAAGGAAAGTCGACTTTCAGGGACTTGTAAAAATGATGGTGGAAGCCGACTGCAGGGAAGCAGGAGTTATTCTGGACACTCTCAAGGAAGTAGCAGCAACAAGGATTTAACATTAACTGGGGGTTATACATGGATAAGCAGTCTAAAATTTACATAGCAGGCCATAGGGGACTGGTAGGATCTGCATTAGTAAGAAAGCTTGATAGTTTGGGATATACAAACTTAATATATAGAACACATAAAGAACTGGATCTGACAAATCAGGCGGCAGTGGATGATTATTTCGAGAAAGAAAAGCCGGAATATGTATTTCTGGCCGCAGCTAAGGTTGGCGGAATCGGAGCTAACAGCAAGTACAAGGCAGATTTTATGATGGAGAACCTGCTCATAGAGTGTAATGTAATTCGCGCAGCGTGGAAAACTGGGGTGAATAAGTTGTTATTCCTTGGCAGTTCATGTATTTATCCAAAGAACTGTCCTCAGCCAATAAAAGAAGAATATCTGTTGACTGGGTCTCTGGAGCCAACAAATGATGCATATGCCCTGGCAAAGATTTCAGGTCTTAAAATGTGCAAGTTCTTTAATGAGCAGTATGGTACTAGATTCATCAGTTGCATGCCTACAAATCTGTATGGACCAAATGATAATTATGACTTGAATAACAGCCATGTACTGCCGGCACTATTAAGGAAGTTTCATGAAGCTAAGGTTGAAGGTAAGCCTTATGTAGAGGTATGGGGTTCAGGAACACCATTAAGAGAGTTCCTGCATGTTGATGACATGGCGGATGCTTGTGTATTTCTGATGAAGAACTATGAAGACAGTGAACATGTGAACATAGGCAGCGGCGAGGAAGTAAGCATAAGGGAATTGGCAGAGATAATAAAAGGTGTTGTTGGATATGAAGGCGAGCTGAGGTTTGATACGAGCAAGCCCGATGGGACACCAAGGAAGTTGCTTGATATGACTAAGTTGACAAGGTTGGGATGGAAAGCAGGTATTAATTTAAAAACAGGCATAAAAATGACATATTCTTCATATAAGGAATATAACAAATGAGAGATAAATTCATTGTTCCAGAAAAATGCACTGGTTGTGCTGCATGCTCCATAATTTGTCCACAAGCTGCAATAGATATTAAAATGAACCAAGATGGTTTTTTTACTGCAAGAGTATCTGAAAATTGCTCTAACTGTGGAAAATGCAAAATAGTTTGTTCAGCTTTATCCAGTAATAGAGTTGTTAATTGCTTGGGTGCATATTCAGTAGTGTCAAAAACAAATGAAGTTCTTGAAACGTGTACTTCAGGAGGAGTATGTTTCGAGATAGCTGATCAATTAATTAAAAATGGATTTGGAGCATGTGGTGTTAAATATAACTATATAACTAATGTTGCGGAGCACTTTATTTCTTGGACTATAAATGAATATAGCCCTTCAAAAGGATCAAAGTATATTCAAAGTTATTGCAAGAATGCATTTCAACTACTACTAGACGGCAAAAAATACGTTGTATTTGGAACTCCCTGCCAAATTTATGGTATTAATAAAATTGCACAACTTAAAGGTTTGGAGGAGAATTTTTATTTTATTGACTTTTTCTGTCATGGAGTTCCATCATATCATTTGTTTAATGCTGAATTGAAATATATTAAAAAAAAAATGAGGTCGGATAGAATTCATAAAATAGAGTTCCGCTCAAAAATAAATGGTTGGAAGACATATACAATGAGAGTGCATACTAATAAAGGAATATACCAAAGTTCAAGAGATTTATTTCATAAGATTTTTTTGTCTGATGGGTGTTTAAATAAAGCCTGTTATAACTGTAGATTTAAGGGGCAAAGCAGTTATGCAGATTTGAGAGTCGGTGACTTTTGGGGCACAAAACAAAAAAATGTAGATAAAGGCATTTCGGTTGTATTAGTTTTTTCGGAAAAAGGGCAAAGATTAATTAATAGCTTATCGGACAAATGCATAATTAAAGAAGAAAATGTCAGTGAAATATTGCCATATCAAAATAATAATTATTGCAAAACACAGAACAAAAAACTAATTGACTATATAGCCCATAGCTGCAATATAGAAAAAGCATACTATAAATATGTGATAATACAAATAATGTTTAATAAAGCAAAAAGATTTAAAAATAAAATATTAAAAATCTTTAATAAACAAAGTATCGCTTTGAATTTGAATAGTGAGGGAAATTAAGTGAAAAAAGTATTGCTATATAATCCAGCAATAGGTACAACTGATACTGGAGATGAAATTGTTTATGAAAGCTGTGTTAAAGTAATAAAAGAGATTTTTCCGGATTCATTTCGCATTCAGTATTCTTCTCACACCCCAGTGCCGTTTTTATATCATTTAAGGACAGTAAAACATTGCGATTTTAAATTTGCATGCGGTACAAATATGCTTGATTCATATATGCTTAAACCATTTAGACAATGGGATGTTACTCTTTTTAACGCTTGGCATGTGGGTCCAGCAATACTGATTGGGATGGGCTGGAGGCAATACATGGGTGACCCTGACCTTTATACCAGACTGTTATATAGAAAACTACTATCAAAAGAGTACATACACAGTGTTAGAGATAGCTATACTGAACACAAGCTCAAGAAAATTGGCATAACAAATGTTATTAATACTAGTTGTCCAACAATGTGGGATTTAACTGAGAGCCATTGTTCTAAAATTCCAGTAAAAAAGGCTGATAATGTAATAACTACATTAACTGATTATAAAAAAAAGCCTGCAGAAGACAGAAAGCTCATAATATATCTCTTACAAAACTATAAACGTGTATTTTTCTGGGTTCAAGGAGCGGGGGATTTTGAATACCTTAAATTTGAGCTAAATTTTCATAATGGAATTGACATAATAAATCCAGGACTGGACAATTTCGATGCTGTTTTAAATTCAGATATGCAACTTGATTATATAGGCACCAGATTACATGGTGGCATACGGGCATTACAAAAAGGGAGACGTACGCTAATAATTGGATTAGATAACAGAGCAAAGGAAAAACAAAGGGATTTTAATCTTAATGTTCTTGAGAGAGAAAAAGTTGATTTATTACCAGAAGTAATCCACCGTGATATTGTAACAAAAATAATTACACCAGTTAACAATATACAAATATGGAAGAATCAATTTTTAAAATAAAATATATAACTTTAAGGATGGTTATGAAGAAAAGTATTTTTTCACAAGCTATTATTGTTATTCTAATTTCAATGTTTGGCAAATTGTTAGGGTTGTTAAGAGAAACAGCATTGGCGGCATACTTTGGGGCAAGTGGAGATTCAGATGCATTTAAGATATCATATAGTATACCTGAAGTGTTTATATATATTATAAGCATTGCCATAGCACAAACCTTTATACCTGTTTATAGTGACATATTAACAGAGAATGATAATAACAAAACAAAAGTTTTTTTAAACAATGTGTTTACTTCTGTAACTTTTGCAGTAGCGATATTGCTGACCATTGCTTATATATTAAGTCCTACATTAGTAAGTATGATTGCTCCAGGATTTGAACAGATAACTACCAATAAGACTATTGTATTAGCAAGAATTCTGATTCCTGCTTCATTATTCTTCGTATTATCAGACCTTGCTGCAGCATACTTACAGACAAATAAAAGATACATTACACCTTCTCTTGTTTGGTATCCTCATAACCTAGCAATAATTTTAAGCATATTATTTTTCAATAGTTATGGAATATACGCTGTAGGTCTAGGAGCAGCCATCGGGATATTTGGAATGTTCTTAATTCAAGTTCCGTCTCTAGTTTTACAGGGTTTTGTATACAAGCCATACTTAAATTTCAAAGAGGAAGGAATAATTGCCATTAAAAATCTTATTATACCAGTTATAATAAGTGGATCGTTTAATCAACTTTATTTAATCATAAACAGAATATTAGCAAGTGGATTAGGGAAAGGCAGTGTAAGTGCAATCGATTATGCGGCGAGAGTAAGTTATTTAGTGTATTCAATTTTTGTTATCTCTTTATCTCAAATAGTGTATCCCTTGTTGGCAAAATCGAACGACAATCTTCCTGATTTTACTTACAAGCTAGGAAAGTCAATACGCATTATTTCAATATTAGTTTTCCCTATAGTGACAATGATGTTTGTTTTAAAAGAAGAAATAATTGTTTTGGTTTACCAACGAGGAGCATTTACTCTTGAAAATACAAACAAAACAGCAATTGCCTTTGCTGGCCTGACTTTTGGAGTTATTGGAATGGCTTATAGAGAAATTCTAAACAAAGCGTTTTATGCTTTGAAAGATACTAAAACACCAATGCTGAACTCAATTCAGGCCGTTTTTATCAATATTTTATTAAACATAATTTTGACAAAATTATTTGGTTTATTTGGTTTAGCATTAGGAAGTTCTAGTGCGTTTATACTTTCAAGTTGCTTATTGTTTGTAAAGATTAATAAAAAAATTGGTGATATTAGATTTAAGTGGATATCTGAAGGCTTGATAAAATACTCTATTTCCTCAATAATAATGGGATTTATTATGTATTTTGCTTGCCAGTATATTATTGGAGCATTCGGTTTTAGTGAAAACTTTATATACAAGTCAATCATAGTTTTAATACCTGCTTTTTTGGGTTTTGCAGTATATAGTCTTATGTTATTTGTTACCAAAGCAGAAGAAGCTTTTGACGTAATAACAAGAATGAAAAAGATGTGGCTAGTCTTAGGTAATACTAGAGCATTAAGTAAGAATTAAGATTCAACTAATTCAAGGAGACAATAGGAACTATACAGAGGTTCCAAATCCATGATAAAAACAGTATTCTTTCAATGACAATTTTGCCACAATAGAACACTAATAAAGAAAAACAGGAGAAAAATATGAATTGGCTATTGATCGCATCAGTCTATTTTATAGTAGGAGCTTTTCAAGCTTATTACTTACCTCTAGGTATAGAATCTCTTTCCTTTTTTGCCATTCTTGCTGCATTAGCTGTCTATTTCAATATAATTGCTAATAGTAATTATCCTAAACCAGCTAGTGTTATTACATGGGTATTTTTCTTTGTTTTTATGTATATTGCTCCAGTAATTCAAATGGCAGATGGAAGATTTCCTAATACATTTACTCCTGGAAAAACAGAAATTTTAACAACTAACGTGTTGATTTTAATGTTCGTTATTGTAATTATGTTTTTTGAAGCTAAAAAAAGAAAGCCCAGCTCAGAGCCTTATATTAAAAAAGTTCATTCGGTTTCTGTTGATTATAATAACTCAGGAATGATAACATGGCTGTTTATTTTATCATGCCTATCTGTGCTTTATTTACTTTCTCCACAGGCAAGAGCAGCGTACCTTCAAGCAGAAAATGGTAAAGCCATGGGTTTGATTTTAAAGCATTTCGTAGCGATGATACCTGTTTCTCTATTAGCTTATTTACTTAGTTTAGAAAAGAGTACAAGAAGCAAATTGCATAATATATACTTCATAGTTTCACTTGTTCTTGTGCTTATAGCCAAAAACCCATTTAATGAAAAACGTAATGCTTTAGGTCCCATATACCTAGGAATAGTTTTTGGGTGCATATTGACAGGTTGGGTTGTGTCGAACAGCAGATTTCTTCTATTAAATACGGTAATAATGTTTGTTGCTTTCCCCTTTATGAAAGCATTTACTCATAATCAGGATGGCGACTATTTTACACAGGCGAGTACATTTGATTTTATAAGAGAGTTGAAAGGGCTTGATTTTGATGCATGGTCTAACATTGCAGCTACTGTTCATTATGTTGCAAACAATGGACATTTATTTGGGCAACAATTAGCAGCTACTTTGTTTTTTTGGGTTCCAAGAAATATTTGGCCAAGTAAGCCTGATTATACAGGGAAGTTAATTGCAGGCTATCTAACCGAAAATTATTCCATGTGGTTTGAAAATTTATCAAATCCTATTATAAGTGAGGCCTATATCGACTTTGGAGTTATAGGTATAATTATTTATGCTGTTTTTATATCTTTAGTTGTCTCAAAACTTAACAAGTTATTTAATACTAGTTCATATAGCAGTTTTATATCAGTATTTTTCTCTTATTATTTAATATTTATTTTCCGTGGCGCTCTTATGTCTGCAGTTGCATATAGTGTAGGGTCATTTCTTGCAATCGTTGTAGTTCCTCAAATAATAAAAAAAATATTTGAGGCAACTAGTTTTAGAACAAATAATATAAGAATAAATGGTGATAAAACATGAAAAGAATCATTGTAATTGGACAGTTTCCACCTCCAATACATGGCTTGTCGCACGCATTACAAACACTAATTAATTCACAGCTTTCACAAGAATTCAAGCTAATTAAGCTAGATATTAAGGATAACAAAAAATTTGTTAACCATTGTGCAAAAATTATTCAAAGTAAAACCGACGGCTGGTATTTTACTCCTGCACAAACTGCAGGAGGAAATTTAAGAGATTTAGTTTATATGATGCTTATGGCAATTTCAAAAAAACCAATCATTGTTCATCTACATGGAGGCGGCTTTAAAAAAGCATATGAAAAAATGAATTATTTTCAAAAGCGTTTAAACCAATTTGTATTCTCAAGAGTTAGTAAGGGCATTGTTCTAAGTGATTCACTAAAAGAAATACTATTACCAGTTATGGATATAAAAAAGATAAGTGTTGTCAATAATTTTGTTGATAGTGAATGCACAATGGATGATATTACGTTTAAAAACAAACAGGTTTCTCAAAAAAATAAAAAATCATTAAAAATACTATACCTTAGTAACTTTATACGGTCAAAAGGATATGATATAGTTCTCGAAATTGCAAACCGTCTTTCAAAAATATATTATATACAATTAGAATTCAATTTTGCGGGTGCTTTTTTAGATGTGGGTGAACGTGAATACTTTTTCAACAAGCTAAAACAGATGAATTCTCAAAGTATATTATTTCATGGCATTGTTGAGGGCAGTACAAAAAAGAAATTATTTGCAGAATCAGATATATTTATTCTTCCTACCCAATATCCCATTGAAGGACAGCCTATAAGTATATTGGAGGCAATGGCTAATGGTTGTTGCATATTAAGTACTCCGCATGCTGGGATTCCTGATATTATTAAAAGTGGTATTAATGGATATCTGATTCCACAGGATTGTGTTGAAGAATATTGCAACAAAATTATTGAGTTAAATACACAACGAGAATTACTAACTAGAATTGGCAAAACCAACTATGAAAAAGCAAAATCAAAATACTTGATATCATGCCACATTGAGGCGCTAAGAGCAGAGTTTGAAAATACATATTTAAAAACTATTTAAATTGTATTTTAGAAGGAACTTGCAATTATGTTTATTATTTTAAACAATTCTATTTGAAAAGGATGAAGAAATGAGTACAACAGAACAAGTATTACTATCGATTTTTAAAAGTTTTTTATTAAACAATAAAGAAAACAATACCTATGCAGGAATTGACTGGAATGAAGTTCTATTAAAGGCTGAACTTCATCAAATACAAACCTTGCTATACTCAACAGTATCAAAATATGTAACATTTGAAAAAGCAAATGAAACTAAATATTTTGATAATCATTTTAAAAAGACAATAATGCTAAAGTACATAAATAATAAAATTTTCTACGAACAAGCTTGTTTAGTGCTTAAAGAACTTGAATCAGCTGGAGTAAGATGCATAGCTTTAAAAGGCTTATATCTGCGATTTATTTATCCTAATCCTGAATTAAGATCGATGGCAGATGTTGATATTTTAGTAAAAGAATCAGACATTGAATTAGCTAAGAAAGCATTAATTAGGATTGGCTATAATATTGTTAGAAAGGACTATAAAGACTTACAGTTTATCAAAGATAATTCATATCCCATTGAATTACATCATTGTATTGTTGAACAAAAATACATTAAAAAATATGCTGAGTTTAATAAACAAGTATGGGATAGTGCGCTTGAATTCTCTTTCGGTACAACAAATGCATTGGTTTTAGCTCCAAAAGAAATGGTTATTCATCTACTAATGCATATGTTGACTCATATGAGGACTGGTGGTTTTGGATTACGCCAGATAAGTGACTTAGTACTATTTTGCAGAAAATTTGAGACTCAATTGGATTGGAAAAGAATATATATTGATTTAGTTTATTATGAAATATGGCCTTTTTCTAGAATGATTCTTCTTTTGTGTTCAATAGAGTTTGGATTGAAAATACCTTGTGAGTTGCTAAGCCAAAATTCAGATGATGAGATTTATTTAAAAATGCTTATTAAAGATATACTATCTGGAGGCGTTTTTGGAGATATTAGCAGCCAAGAGAGATTCAATGCTAATAGGCTGTCAGAATATGCTAATGCTAATGGTGATAATATTGTATATAAATTGTCAATGCTTCGTTCTTATTTATTCCCCTCAAGAGAAAAGCTTCGGTACAAATATTCTTATGCGAGGAAAAGCATTATTCATCTAATTATAGCATGGTTTCATAGACTTGCTTATGGTATTCTTCACCAGGGGTTTAACATATTGCAAAGATTCCGAATGCTGACAGATGATAAGATTTTAGAAGAAGCAAAAAAAAGGGTTAATCTAATGAAGATGATGGGACTTAAGTAAACAACCAAAGATTTCCACATTTATATTAAAAGCTTTCCGTTGAAACAAGGTAACCAAGAAATCGCTTATAATCAAAAATTCTGCTTGCCTCCACTTGAACTGTACTTTGCCGCAAGTCCTATGAGATTGATTAATAAAACAAATAACATTCAAAAGCACGTTTTCATTACTTTTTGTGCCTTGAGCAAAGAGAAAGGAATGGATATAAAAATGATAAAAAACACTTATAAAAAGAGGGTACTATTTATTGTCGATTACTTCGTACCTGAAGTTTCTGCAATCGGTCAACTTCTCCATGAGCTATGCATAGCACTTACCCCGCATTTTGAAGTTGCTGTTATTGCAATGAAGGCTAATTCAGATGGAATTATAACCAGATTGTTTGATGTTGAGGAATTTGACGGTATTAAGGTGTATAGAATTCGAACAAAGAAAGTGGATAAGATGAAAAAGTTATCAAGAATTCGCCATGTTATTGAATTTTTTATTAAAGCTTTCATAGTAATGCTTAATACAGAAAAATATAATATTATTTTTTCAACTACTCAACCGCCTGTACTTAGTGGGTTGTTAGGACTATTATATAAGATTTTTAAAAGAGGAAAATTTATTTATAATATTCAGGATTTTAACCCTGAACAAACAGAAGCAGTTGGTTTTGTGAAATCAAAACATCTGATAAATCTGGTTAGAAACATAGATTCGTTATCATGCAGATTTGCAGACAAAATTATACTAGTTGGCAGAGATATGTTTCATACGCTTGAGAGAAGAGGTATTTGTGTTGATGGGAAATGCCTTCTCATTAATAATTGGGCCGATGATGATACATTAAAGCCTATTGAAAATGAAGAAGTTCAACGGTTTAGATACAAGATAGCAGGAAATGCTGAAAAGGTCATTATGTATTCTGGTAATCTTGGACTATATTATGATTTAGAGAATATTATAAAGGTAATTGAAAAATTTAAGGATAATTCAAAGGTAGTATTTGTGATTATTGGGAATGGGGCAACGAAACCAATACTAGAAGAATACGTTAATTATAAAAAAATGACTAATGTTAGGTTTTTTCCACATCAACCCAAGAGTCTGCTGCCAATAACAATAAATTCTGCAGATATTCACATTGTGTCGAGCCAGAAAGGCATAAAAGGAGTTTCAGTCCCTTCCAAGCTTTATGGTATTATGGCTGCTGGGAAAGCAGTACTTGGAATAGTTGAGGAAGGAAGTGAACCTTGGTATTTGATAAATGAAAGCAAATGCGGGTTTACAATAGAGCCTCAGGATTATATTGCTCTTAAAAATAAAATATACAATTTGATTCAAACAGATTTATCAGAATTAAAAAGAATAGGCATGAATGGAAGATTTTACTTAGATAAATATCTCAAAAAGGAACTTGCAATAAAGAATTATACTGAATTATTCAGTTCAATGTAAATAAAAATCACATTAATTCAAAAAATATGGAGCTGACCCAAAATGTATAAATATAAAGCCTTCGGGTTAACAATCAATTCACAATTTCTCTTGCCTGAACTAATAGAGGCAGATGGAGCAGCTGATGTAGAAATAGTGTCAGGTGAAATAGAGGCGGATTTTATGGAAAATGGAAGCTCCATAAGCATTTGCTGCCTAAGCAAAAGTAAAATAATTTATAAAATAGCAGATATAGCGGCATGCTCTGTTGAGGCTGGCAGGAAGGTAACCATTTCGCCTGCGCCGGGCATAAAAGATTCAACCTTAAGGGTATTCATCCTTACATCAGTATTCGGCTGTATTTTTTTTCAAAGAATGATGCTGCCTATACATGGCAGCGCAGTTGTTAAGAATGACAAATGCATTGTCATAGCCGGAGATTCAGGTGCAGGAAAGTCTACGCTTACAACTGAGTTTTTAAATAACGGATATAAATTATTGACTGATGACATTGCTGTCATTGAATTTGACAATAAGGACAGGGTACATGTTCAGCCTGCATTCCCTCAAAGAAAGCTTCGAACAGACACAGCAGAAAAGTTTTGTATTGATAAGGATACGCTTGAACAGCTTGAAATTGAAGATCAGAAATACCTGGTAAATTCTGAGCATGTTTTTGTTAACAGTCCTACCGAGCTGGAGGCTGTTATAGAGCTCTCCGTCTCGGATACATTAATTCCTGATTTAAAAAAGCTTTCAGGCATGGAGAGGTTTTGTGCTTTAATGAACAATGTTTACAGAGGTAGCTTTATTAATATTATCAATTCACAGGAACACTATTTCAAGAAGGTTGGCAAACTGGCGGCTTTGGTACAGGTCTTTAAGCTTACAAGACCAAGTAACGGGTTTACTTCCAATCAGCAGATGAAGCTTATCTGCAAAGAGCTTGATATCTAATGAAATTAAGGAGGGAGCAGAAATGTATAGGAATATAACGAAAGAAACAGTTATTGGAAGAAAGACGAACCTGCCATTTGTGGAAATGGACGGCGAGGTGGGAATGCTGAATGTTGATAACGGCAAGTACTACTCATTGGAGAATGTTGCTGCCCGTATCTGGGAGCTGATTGCAACGGAAAAATCCATAAATGACATAGTTTCCATCCTGCTTGAAGAATATGAGATAGACAAGGATAACTGTTTTACCCAGGTGATCAGCTTTGCTGAAAGCTTAAAAAATGAAGGGCTTATCGATGTGAAAGGATAGAGGGAGCGTTGAATGAATCTGATTTGCGGCATTGTTGACTTTTCAAAATCAATTAATGTAGTTGAGACTGGAAATAAAATGGTTGAAGCTTTCAGCGGATATCCAGGCGATAAAGTTAACTGCTGGCATAACGACTGGTGCTATGTTTATTGCCACCATCAGCATATTACACCGGAGTCAGTCAAGGATACTCTTCCATTCTACGATGCAGACTCTGGACTGGTCATCACGGCAAGTGCCATAGTCGATAACAGAAAAGAATTGCTTGACCTTTTGGGAATTAAGGATAGCCATTTGAATGAGATTTCAGACAGTCAGCTGATTTTAAAGGCATACAAAAAATGGGGAGAGGATTGTTCAAAGCATATCATTGGAGACTATTGCTTTGCTATTATCGATATAAGGGATAAAAAGGTTGTATGCTCCAGGGATCATACCGGCAAAATTTGTTTTTACTATACCGGAGGCTCATCGTACTTTGCCTTCTCTAGTATAATCAAGCCGTTTTTTAGCATACCCGGCTTGAAAAAGTCATTTAACAATCAATGGATTGCAGACTTTCTTGCAATTCCCACGGTTATTCATGAGCTTGATGCGAGCCTTACGGTTTACAGGGATATATATGAAGTGCTTCCTGCTGAAACGCTTGCAGTTACGCCTGAAAAAACTACCAAGACTATCTATTGGAATCCGCTGATGCTTCCTCAGATTAAATTTAAAAAAGATGAAGAATATGATGAAGCCTTCAGGGAGATATTCTTTGAAGCGGTTAGATGCCGCACAAGAAGTATTGGGAATGTGGGAATCATGCTTAGCGGCGGTCTTGATTCAGGCTCTGTTGCAAGCGTAGCCGCCATGCAGATGGAAGCTGAAGGCAGGCGGCTAAAGGCATATTCCGCAGTTCCTTTCGATGGGTATAGAGAGCATCTTGGAGATGGATTCATTTCCGATGAATCGAATTATATAAATGAAATTGCTGGTAAATACAGTAATATTGACATAGCATACAACAAGGCGGAGGGTAAAAACTCTTTTACCGATATCAGGCAGTTTATTGATATTATTGAGCAGCCATACAAGACAGT
>JAOACY010000083.1 GCA_026417615.1 Clostridia bacterium | reverse complement strand
GGACTCATTTCTACAGAGGAAATGAAATCATAACAAATCTTCATCCAAAGACCAAGCTTGAAATTGTTGTTAAAGACTCATGGGTGAACGAGGTAATAGAAACCATAATTGAAATCACAAAAACCGGCAATGTTGGTGACGGAAAAATATTCATTTATGACATAGAAAACGCCTACCGCATCCGTACAGGTCAATCCGGGGAGGATGCACTTGTCTGAATAAAGCAGGTGCCAGAAAATTCTGTATTGACACAGTCAAGCCGATCATGATAACATTAATTTAAATAGGTGAAAATAGCTATGATAAGGAAAAGTAAGTTTTATGATCCATTTAAGCGAATCAGGATTGGTGGGAGCCTGGTATGGTAGTAAATCTGAAGTTCTCCTTTGAGCTGCAGGCTGAAATTAATCCAGTAGGCTGTGCCGGTTCTCCGCCGTTAAAAGGAGTAATGTGTGTTTGCACATAATAAGTGGGCTTTTGGCCAATTTGGGTGGTACCGCGCGGAAATTTAACTCCTCGTCCCTTCAGTGGGATAGAGGAGTTTATTATTTTAATTCAAGGAGGTAATGATTATGATTGTTGTAATGAGTCCAACCGCTTCAAGGGAACAGATTGATAACGTTGAAAAGAAATTGTCGGAGCTTGGTTTTAAGACACATCCTATTTTTGGTGAAGTAAAAACAGTCATTGGTGCTATTGGCGATAAAAGGCAGTTTAACCCCCAGGTCATCACATCCATGCCCGGAGTAGAAAATCTGGTACCAATTATGAAGCCCTACAAGCTTGCGGGGCGTGAGCTAAAACAGGTTCCGACTATAATCCAGGTTGGGGAAGCTCGAATAGGCAGCGATGAAATCACAGTAATGGCAGGTCCTTGCGCAATTGAAAATGAGCAAAGCTTTATCGACACAGCAATCAAGGTTAAGGAGGCAGGAGCAAAAATATTAAGGGGCGGAGCCTTCAAACCCCGTACATCTCCGTATGCCTTTCAGGGACTTGAGGAGGATGGCCTGAAAATTATGGCTGCCGCCAGAGAAGCAACAGGATTGAAGCTGGTCACCGAGGTTGTTGACACCAGAGACGTGGAGCTGGTCGCATCATATACTGACATTCTTCAGATAGGTGCCAGGAATATGCAGAACTTCAGGCTGCTTCAGGAGGTCGGGATGTACAACAAGCCTGTGCTGCTTAAAAGAGGACTGTCAGCCACAATCGAAGAGTGGCTTATGGCAGCAGAATACATTATTGCGGGAGGCAATCCTAACGTCATACTTTGCGAAAGAGGCATTCGAACCTTTGAGACAGCCACCAGAAATACTGTTGACATGAGTGCCATCCCGGTTGTAAAGGAACAGTCGCACCTTCCCATAATTGTAGACCCAAGCCATGCAACAGGCACATGGAAATATGTCAGCGCTTTGGCAAAAGGAGCTGTCGCAACGGGAGCAGACGGTTTGATAATCGAGGTTCATCCTGACCCTGCCGCAGCCCTATGTGATGGGCCCCAATCTTTAAAGCCATTGAAATTCTCACAGCTTATGAAGGAGCTTGACACAATAGCTAAAGCTGTAGGAAGAATTCTTCTTTAAGCGTTGCAAGGAGCCAAAAGTGTTTCCTGCTTGGCTCCTTGCATTTTTTATATTTCTATGTCATCTACCCCATAATACTCGGTATTTTCATCCTTGAACACTACTTTTACATACTTGCTTGCACCAAACTTTTTACTTAATTCATCATTTACTTTTATATAAACATCTGTATTAACTTTCAAATTTATGTGTATTCTATCAAATATATCAGATTGCATTATCCGTAAAATAGAACCTATATAGTTTAACGGAGAATGCTCTGTCCTGCTTTCAATCAATACTGGCATTTTGCCTTTTTTGTCGGGATTTAGAATTTCAACGTGAATGCTTCCAGGTTGAGACAAGGTTTCTGTCGGAAAAAGCAAGTCTCTTTCATAAACTACACTCTTATTCATATGTGACCCTCCCAAGTATAAACAAAAAAAGTATCTTTAAATACTAAGATAACACTAAAAGTCTTTTTCGTAAAGCTCTTTATATATAGTATAATTATTTCTTACCCTGTCCAGATAAATTCTAGTTTCAGAAAAGGGTATCCTGTCAAGATTTTCACCTGTATCACTGTATTCTTTGTTTTTCAGCCATTCGCTTACCTTGCCGCTTCCACCGTTATACGCGGCAATAACCAAATCAACATCTCCATCAAACTGCTTCATCAGATGTGCCAGATACCAGCATCCTATTGAAATATTTGTTTCAGGGTCATACAAATCCTCTGCCATAAAATCTCCAATTCCCAGTTTTTCTGCCCCCCACCTGCCCGTACGGTCAGTGATCTGCATCAAGCCCCTGGCATTTCTCTTTGATGTAGCCTTAGAATTAAAGTTGCTCTCAGCTTTTATAATAGCAAAAACAAGGAAAGGATCAATATTATACTTCTCGGAATAGAAAAAAACATAATCCCTGTATTTCATGGGATATATAAGCCTGCCTGAATACTGCATGATAACTGCAATACCAATAAAAAATATTAATATTGCTGCTATAGTTTTTATTCTGTTTCTATGAATCACAATCAATAAAACCACCTTGTCGAAATTGGGTAAAAAGTCTCATAATTTTGAGTCTCAAGTCCTCTATGCTGCCATTGTTGGCAATAACCCTGTCTGCAAGCTTAAGATACTCTTCGTCCTTCATTTGGGCTTCTATTCTGTCCACAGCATCTTCCCGTGATAATCCGTTCCTTTCCATAACCCTGCTGATCCTTTTCTCCCTATCAGCCACAACCACCCAAATCTCATCCGCCATTTCAGCAAAAATCTTGTTAAACGGTATGGCGGCATCCACAACAACAGTTCTCTCACATCTATTGCTTGCTTCCTTCAGCTCTAGAATTACCTTTTCTATAATATATTTGTGAGTAATATCATTTAATGCCTTAAGCTTTGCTGAATTCTTAAAAACTATAGTCCCCAGCTTTTTTCTATCCAAGCTTCCATCTTCATTCAGAACATTGTGCCCGAAATACTCGACAATTTCATCATATGCTTTCTGACCCTTTTCAACAATCTGTCTTGCTATCAAATCCGCATCTATGACATAAGCCCCAAGCTCTTTAAGGAATCCTGAGGCCATACTTTTCCCGCTGCCGATTCCTCCTGTTATGCCTACCACTTTCAAATTACACACTCCCATTGCTGATATTATTAGTATTTAATATAGCTACTTGGCTTCATACCAACTGGAGCCTGCCTTCACATCTGCTTTAAGCGGTACACGCAGTGCCGCAGCATTTTCCATGCTTTCACGCAGAATTTTTTCCACTTCATCCCTTTCAGTCTTAAGAGCTTCAATTATCAATTCGTCATGCACCTGAAGCACAAGTTTTGACTTAAGCTTCCTCCGCTCCAGTTCCCTATGCACCTTCACCATGGCAATTTTTATTATGTCCGCTGCCGTCCCCTGTATTGGAGTGTTCATGGCAACCCTCTCGCCAAAGGATCTCATATTGAAATTTGAAGACTTAAGCTCCGGGATGTATCTGCGCCTGTTGAAAAGCGTCGTTACAAAACCGGCTTCTTTCCCCTGCTCCACTATTGTGTGCATATACTTCTTAATATTGGGATATTTGTCAAGATACTCATCTATGTATCGCCTTGCTTCCTTCCTTGTCACTCCAATATCCTTTGACAGGCTGAAGTCTCCTATTCCATAAACAATGCCAAAATTGACAGCTTTAGCTCGCGCTCTCATCAATGGCGTCACTTCATCCTTTTCAATTCCAAAAACTCTGGCCGCAGTCGTGGTGTGAATGTCCTCATTGTTTATAAAGGCAGAAATCATGTTTTCATCACCGGTAATATGCGCAAGCACTCTGAGCTCAATCTGCGAATAATCCGCATCAAGAAGTATATAATCATCGTTTTCAGGAACGAAAACCTTTCTTATATTTCTTCCCATTTCCAGCTTCACAGGTATATTCTGAAGGTTTGGCTCGGTGCTGCTTATTCGGCCTGTTGCCGTTACTGTCTGATTAAAGCTTGAATGAATTCTTCCCGTAACAGGATTAATAACACTTAAAAGTCCGTCCGCATATGTTGATTTAAGTTTCACCATTTGACGGTACAAAAGAATCTTGCTTACTATTTCGTGCTTGGATTCCAGCTGCTCAAGCACCTCTGCGTCAGTTGAATAGCCAGTCTTTGTTTTTTTTAATACCGGCAGCTCAAGCTTCTCAAAGAGGATAACTCCCAATTGCTTGGGTGAATTTATATTGAACTCTTCACCTGCAAGCTTGAATATATCCGATGCAAGGCTGTCAATCCTTACTTCAAGCTCCTTTGAGAAAGCTTCCAAGCCATGGGGGTTCACCTTAAAGCCATGAAACTCCATTCCAGCCAGAACCTCTACAAGTGGAAGCTCTATGTTAAAATACAGCTCAATTTGGTTGTTCTCTTTCAGTTGAGCTTCAAAAGCAAGCTTGAGCCTTAGTATGACTTCCGAGTAAGCTACGCAAATTGAACATAGCTTTTGGGATTCCATGGATCTGAAGGATGTAAAGTTTCTGCCCTTCCCCGCTATTTCCTCTATAGACTCAACCGACTCGGCAAGATACATGCTTGCAAGCTCTGAAACGGTATATGTCTTGCTTGTCGGACTCAGCAGATATGCGGCTATCATTGTATCAAACAAAAGGCCTTTAAAATCTATATTTCTATTTTTTAAAAATACCATAAGGCCCTTGACATCATGCCCTGATTTTTTTATTTCCCCGTTCTCAAATATGTTTTTCATCTCGTTTAAGAATAATGACTGTTCTATTCCGCCATTGAGGTTGATATAGAAGCTTTTATTCTCTTTAATTGTAACAGCAAGCCCAACGAGCTGTTTTTCATATTCTCCTGTGCTGTCCAGCAAATAGTACAGGGAGAACTGGCCTGCCTCAATGATTTCTGATTTAAGCGTCTTTAAGTCTTCTGCATTCTTTATTAACATACCTTCAGCACATTTGAATTGTGGGTTTTCTTTTTTTTCAGCGTTATCCAATCCAAATTTATCTATATATTTATTGAATTCGAGACGTCTAAACAATTGAAGAAGCTTTTCTCTGTCGTAATCCTTTCGTTCTGCCTGCAGAATATCAAATTCAAAAGGAGCATGACGTTCTATGGTTGCAAGCCTTTTGCTCAGATATGCCGTGTCTCTGCCCGCTTCAAGCTTTTCCCTAATGCTTTTCTTTTCCACGCCGTCAAGATTTTCGTAGAGGTTTTCAATGCTGCCGAACTTTTTAACCAGCTCCAGTGCCGTTTTATCCCCTATTCCAAAAACACCGGGGATATTATCAGATTTGTCTCCCATAAGCCCTTTCACATCTATGAATTGCGCAGGCTGTATGCCGTATTTCTCCTGGAATCTTTCAATATCGTACTCCTCGGTCTCAGTTCTTCCGCCCCGTGTAATTGGCATCTTTATTCTGGTCTGTGGGCTTGTAAGCTGGAGGGCATCCTTGTCCCCTGTGACAATAACAACCTCCAGCCCTTGTTGTTCAGCACAAAGCGAAAGAGTGCCTATCAAGTCATCAGCTTCATAGCCCTGCAGCTCAAAGCGCTTAATATTCATAGCATCCAGAACTTCCTTAATGACCGGCACCTGGACAGCAAGCTTGTCATCCATTCCTTTTCTGTTCGCTTTATAGCTGTCGAATTCAGTATGCCTGAAGGTTTGGCCTTTAAGGTCGAAAGCGACGCAAACATAAGTGGGTTCTTCTTCCTCAAAATACTTGAACATTATATTTAAAAAGCCAAAAACAGCATTGGTAGGCAAGCCGTCAGATGTTGACAAAAAGACATTTCCATCCTTGTCCAAAAGGCCAAAGTAAGCTCTGTTAAGGATACTGTTCCCATCAATGAGCATTAACTTCTTTCTTGACATAAGCACCTCTCTAATCATTACTCTTTTATTCCGTGCAGCAATCAAGGGTCAGCGCTATCGTTTCCCCCTCAATACAGCTTCCCTTTATTATATTTGCAGGTATGCTTATTTCAACCCCTACTTCATCAGCAAGGAGAATGGCATTTTCACCTTCGATTCTGTGAATTACCGCTTTAATAACCATGCTTGTCACCTTGTCTTGTCATCCTTTATTATTGTGATTGAAACACTAGTGTATTCAGATTGGAAAAGTATTTGGTCCATTTCCTTCTGAAGGCTTTCTCTTTCCTTTTTTAATTCCTCCAAATTTTCTGGAGCTCCCTTGATCTTATCATCAAGCTCCCCAAGCTTTCTGCTGATTTCATTCAAGCTTGCGGTTGAGTCCTCTTCCAAAAGCGGCTCAAAGCAAATATCCTGGCTATTGTATTTTTTCTTCAGCTTCTCCTTAAACAGCTCAAACTCCATATTAGGAATCATCACCTCAAGCTTTGCGGCACTTTGATCAAGGTAGGCCGTAACTGCTGCTTCCGGCACTTCCCTTGGTATTCCGCCAAAGGCCTCGGCTATGCTTCTGATGCTTTCAATCTCTTCACAAAGAGCTGCAGCCTTGATACAAATCTTTAAACAGTGCTTTGTAATAACTCTTTGCTCCGTTTTCACTCCTCTTGACGGAGCGGACTTCACGCTGTCCTCCAATGCTTTTGCGGGAGCAATGCTTACTGATTCCTTGCTTTTCATTTTAGCGTCGGAAGTATTATCTTCTTCCCTAACACCTTCAAAGGCGTCAGATTTGAAATTTTGTTCGTCGTTATTAGCAGTAAATGCTTGTATTCCCTCGGATTTGTTATTGATTCCATCGTTTTTGGCAGCCTCAGAATTTTTGCCGCCTGCTTTTGCTTCCATTTTCGGCATATCGGCCATCTTGGAATTTCGGCCAATCATATTTATATTTCCGGTTATTCCCTTAATAAAAACAAAAACAACCAGTACAGCAGCAACAGATGAAAATATTCTTAAATATCTATTTTTAAATACCAGTATCTTTTTCTCATAGCTTTCCATTTCAGCTTTTGCATTTGCCAGCTTCTTATTCAGGCTTTCCCTGAAGCCCTCGGGAAGTTCTTCGTCGGAAATACTCCTGCAATAATTCACAATGTTTGTTAATTCATTAAGCTCCAATGCGCAAGCTTTACATCTGCCTATATGTTCTTCAAATATTTTGCGTTCAGTAACGGAGAGCATATCATCGATATATAAATTCATTAATTCATTTATTTCGCTGCAGTTTTTCATTTCCAACCCTCCTTCCCGTTTTATTTGACGTATGCTTCTTCGGAAAGTTCCTTCTTTCCCCTGAGAATTTCCTTTAATGACTGCCTTGCCCTGTTGATTCTTGATTTAACCGTACCCTCCGGGCAATTTATCAATTTGGCTATCTCATCATAACTAAAACCTTGAATATCCCTAAGTATAACCACAACCTTATGTTCATCGGAAAGCTTCTCAATGGCCTGGGTGACAACCTGCCTTATTGCACGCTTTTCAACTTCAACATCGGGCGAAGGGCCGTCATCCTCTATCTGCATCCTTACTTCTTCATCCTTTATTTTTATTGTCTCGTCAAGGGATATTACCCTGGAATTCTTCCTCTTTCTCAGCTCGTCCAAGCATAGATTAACCGTTATTTTATATATCCAGGTGGAAAAGGATGAATTGCCCTTAAAGCTGCCTATGGATTTAAAAACCTTGATAAATACCTCCTGTGATATTTCACTGGCATCATCATGGTTTCCAAGCATACGCAAGGCCACGTTAAAAACCCTTTTCTGGCTTCCTTCAATAAGCTTTTCAAAAGCCTCGACATCACCGTTTTTTGCTTTTTCCAGCAGCAGCCTTTCGCTGTCGCTCATAACCACCAAACCACCCTTCAAGCGGTCTATTTGCGGAACTGATTTCCCCAAAAAAAGTGATGGTATTAACCATCACAGTTCTCTGTCAATTATACATTTATTCTTATATTTTTTAAATGAATATTTTAATATTTTATTCAAATTTAATATATTTCACATTGCTATTCCCAAAGCATTTATAAGAAACCGTATTTTATCAGTGTTCAGGTTGCTCTCAAACTCCAGGTTTTTAAATTCTATCATATCCACTGTATATACTTTTACTCCCAATACCTCCTGTGCAAATGAACAAAGTCCCTTTAGTCCTGAACCCCCTCCAATAAAAAACACCCTTTCCACTGTTTGGCCTCCACAGCGTTCCACATAGAAGCTGAGGCTCCTTTTCACGTTTCTGAGTATTTCTCCAAGATAATCCCTTACTGATTCTCCCACCACTCTTTCGATTTCATCCCCTGTGTGCCATTGTTCAGGTATTCCGTGCATCTCTTTATACATCCTGGCAAGCTCTCTTCTAACATCCAGCTTTCTTGAAATGATATCATCCAGATTACGCCCTCCTGCCAGCACGATCCTGTTAAACTCAAGAGCCCCATTATTAAGAACACTAAGATTTGTAGTCTCTGAACCCAAATCAATAACCGCCGTTGCTCCCCTGTCTATTTTAAGCATGCTTCCGGTATAGTACTTTCCGGAATGACCGGCAATCATGGCTCCCTTGTTAAAGAAACGGGCCACGCTGCTAAAAGGAATCTCTATTGCCACAGGATTAAAATTCAGCAATCTCATGAGCTTCATATAGTTATCAATAACCGAATTAGGTACAATTGTAACAAGAACCTTTGATAAGCCGTCCCTGGCACAATCCGGGTCATCTATAACCCTGTAAAACAACTTCTGAGCAAAAATATCGACAGGAATCTGTCCGGTTATTGCCGACCTGATTTTCTCTTCTATATGCCTGCCATCTCCAGTTGGTACGAATAAGACCTTGGACACAATGTTTGAGCCTGCAGATATAACAATCTTTACATTTTTTTCATTGATTCCGCTTCCTTCCACAGCTTTTTTCAGGTTTTCAGCTATACCGTCAAGGTCACATATTATTCCGTTTTTAATGCAACCTTGCGGAGTCTGCTCAATTCCATAATTCATCACCCTCAACAACCCGGGGCTTTTTTTCCTTGCATGTACAACTTTAGTATTTGTAAAACCTATATCAACACTCAAAATATCATTTTTCATAAAGGAGCCGGCTAAACTCTTGAGGAAATAAGGTAATTCCATGAGTCTACCCCCCTCTTTTAATTTTCAAAAAGACCTTTGCCCAGACCTACCCTCACCACCTCTTCAATAGAGGTGATTTCATCGTTGACCAGTCTTATGCAGTTTTTCTCAAATGTACTTTTCTCTGATTCAATTTTTGACTCAATAATATTAAGATTGTCAGGCTTGGCTATCAGCTTCCTGTATTCCCTGTTTATATTGAAAACTTCAAAAACACCGGTCTTTCCCTTATATCCCGTATTGCTGCAAACATCGCAGCTGTTTTTTTCCTGTTGCTGCGCCGCCAGCTTATTCTTGCAGCGTGTGCATAGCTTTCTCACCAGATATTGGGATATTATTCCTTCAATGGCAGCAGCCGCAAGATATGGCTCAATTCCCATATTTATCAGGCCTGTTACTACATCGCAGGTGCCTGGAAAGGACATTGTGACAATGACCAGTTTACCTCCTAGAGCAATACTCATGAGGTATTTAATCAAGTTACAGTCTGTATCCACATCCACCATAAGAATATCGGGATCATGTTCAACTACAGACTTCACTAAGCTTAGCGCTGATTCATCCTGTTTTTCCTGATAATAAACCTGATTAACGCCTTGTATCTTCTCCAGCACTTTTTTCTCTACTGTCATAATGTTTACATCATTGGACAGAATCTTTTTAATCAGAGCATACGCAGTTGTTGTCCTCCCGCTTGCACGGAGGCCTGAAACTATTATCATGCCGGCTTTCCTTCTCAACATTGTGTCAATGGAGTTTTTTTCGTAATCCGTTAATCCGATTTCGTCAATTGTGTAGGATGAATTAATATTTTCAAGCCTCAGCAAAAGCTTCTCTCCGTCTACAGTGGGAAGCGTATGGACGCCTACCCGTATCTTTTCCTTTTTGTTTATGTCATATTCAATTAGGCCTTTCTGAGGGATATTTTTTTCACATGTAAAAATACCTGCCATAACCTTTATTCTGGTCAGAAAGGACTCCGGATTAAACAAGTAAGCTTTCTCCTCAGAAATAAGCATTCCATCAACTCTGTACCTGATTCTAAGCATATTATCAGCTGTATCTGCATGTATATCAGAAGCGCCCAATCTCAAAGCCTTCAGGAGAACTGCTCTTATGAAGCTCTCAGTATCACTGGCGTTTGTATCCTCACCCCCATCCCTGCTGTATCTTCTGGCAAGCGGCCTTGAACCTTTTGCTTCCCCGGCAGCAAGGCTTGGTTTTGAGTCTTGAGCATATCCGGCCTGGAAATCTATTTTATAGAAATACTTCAAGGCTTTTTCAATCAGCCTGCTGTCAGCTAAAAAAGGCTTTATCTCGGTCTGCGCGAATACTTTTATTTCATCAATAACAAATATGTCATCCGGATTTTTCATTGCAAGATAAAGATAGTTATCCTTATACTCAAAGGGAAATACAAAATAGCTTTTTGCAATATCTGAAGTGAGCTTTGAGACTGCCGCCTTGTTTACCTTTGTGTTGTCAAGATCAACGAAATCAACACCCATTCTCTGGGCAAGAGATTCCAGCATACCCTTGTAATTTGAAAGGCCATCATCTATAAGCAATGCTTCTATCTTGTCAATGTCGCCATTTAGGTCCTGTAACTTTTTCATCTGCAGCTCGTTTATAAGACCTGCCTCGTAGAATAAATCCTCAATTCTGTTATCTTTTATTCCTTGCATCTTAACCCCACTCTTTATAATCATAGAAATATGTATTATTTAGTGATAATTCTGTAAATTAATTATACATTTATATTGTTATAAGTGTCAATATTCCCAGTTTTTGTTATTCGTTTTTTGGATAAATATTCTATAGGATTTCTTAGGTTAAATCCTTTAATTTCCAGAGGTTTTCAGGTTTTACTTGTAGAATATAAGAATAATAATCGAATAAATTTGAATATTTCGACACAAAAAGGAGTGCCAATATGATTAGAACCATACTTGTAACAGATGATAATGTCTTGGATAACGCTATTTTAAGAAATTACCTTTATAATGAAAGGGTAAACATCATTTCAGCGTTAAATGGCAGAGAAGCTCTTGAAATGGTTGAA
Organism: Clostridia bacterium; assembly: GCA_026417615.1. Taxonomy (GTDB): domain Bacteria; phylum Bacillota; class Clostridia; order Acetivibrionales; family JAFADI01; genus SKW22. Next base: position 4,109 of record JAOACY010000083.1, on the reverse strand, counting down.
AGCCGTAACATAGACCTGATTATACTTGATATGGTAATGCCTGTATTAGATGGTTTTGAATTCCTCAAGGAATTTTCGAAAACCCAATTCTACCACGAGGTGCCTATAATTGTTGCCTCCAGTCTTGATGGTACCAAAGAAATAGAAAAGGTTTTAAGTTACAATGTATTTGATTATATCATTAAGCCTCTGGATCATATAAACCGGTTGATACTTGTAAACAAGATAAAATCTGGATTGAAATACAGGGAAGCATGCCTGGAACTAAAAAAAATAAAAAAAACTTAGAATAAGCAGCAAAATAAGGTTTAGTAAAAAGCACTTCCCTTACGCAAACTAATATAGAATTCAAATCAAGGGAGGTTGTTTTATGAAGGCACGCGAAGGTTTAATCCCCACAGTTCTAGGAACAGTTGTTACAACGACAGGTATCGCAGTAAGAAGAGCAGCTCCTGCTTTAGGATGGGGTATAGCAGGCTTCGGTCTTGCACATATAGTTCTTGGAGCTATAGACCTTGTGCAACACCGCCGCTAACACTCAAAAAGTTCAATCAAGCTTGAGTTTTGCAAAAAACTCAAGCTTTTACTTTAAAAAATAAACTTCCGTATATCTTAAACATATGAAATATATTATAATATTCTTATCAATATCTTATGGAATAATGTAATATGAAAGGAGTTTTCTTAATGAAAGTTAAAAACATAACAGATGTAGGTAAGTTTTTTGATGTATTGAATAAATGTAAAGGCAAGGTTGAGATGGTCACTTCCGAGGGTGACAGGCTAAACCTTAAATCAAAGCTGTGCCAGTACATAATGCTTACAAATATGTTCTCGGAGGCAAAAATTGATGAAATAGAAATTATTGCATACGAGCCTGAGGATACACAGCTTCTGCTTGATTATCTTATCAGGGGCTAACTCTGTCTCTGCACATTAAACTCAAGAAGCTGCGGACAAATCTGCAGCTTCTTATTTTGTGATTTCTCGGGAAATAATTCCTGTAACAAAAATGATGTATATTATATATTCTCCTTATGCTATAATTTATTTAATTTCTTTATGGATTTACAAAAACAGGAGAAGCTATGAACCTGAGACTGACATTAACAATTGTTGTTTCAAAAATTATTATTAAGGCCTGCAGGATTGCAAGGCGGGGTGGTACAACACTTCCCGGCAGGATTGCAAGATTTCTCTGCCCTGATATTTTAAACCAAATTGCCAAAAATTTTAAGACTATAATGGTAACAGGCACAAACGGTAAAACTACCACAACCAGGATTATTGGGAAAATACTTGATGAAAACGGCATCGGGTACATAACAAACAAATCCGGAGCCAATCTTGTAGGTGGTATAATAACTACGTTTATTGATGCCGTTGACATCCATGGAAAATGCAAGGTTTCCACTGCCCTTATTGAAATAGATGAAGCGGCGTTTAAGGTCATGAGCAATTACCTCTCGCCGGATATTCTGGTTGTCACTAATTTTTTCAGAGACCAGCTGGACAGATATGGCGAGCTTTATACCACCCTCAAGGGCGTTAAGGAAGGAATCGTAAGGTCAGATAAGACACATTTGATTCTGAATGCAGATGATTCGCTTTGCGCATCCCTTGGGAGGAGCACAGACAGGAAAACCATTTATTTCGGCTTCGCCCTTGATGCTTACAAGGGTGTGGAGGAATCCATCAACTCAGATGCTATGTTCTGCCTGTACTGCAAGCAGAAGTACGAATACAGCAATCATGTATATGGCCACCTGGGAGGATTCCGCTGCACAAGCTGCGGTTACTCCCGCCCGGAAACAGATGTCACCTGTACAGCTGTGGAAGAACTGACAAGCTCAAGTTCTGTAATAACCTATTCTGCAGGGCAGGAATCCTATCGTGCAAAAATTAACCTTCCAGGACTTTACAATATATATAACGCCTTAGCCGCTATTGCCTGCGGAACACTTCTTGGCTTTCCGCCAGACAATACCGTCAAGGCTCTTGGGAGCTTTGAATGCGGCTTCGGGAGAATGGAAGCCATCGATACCCAAGGTAAAACCATTAAGCTTATTCTTGTGAAGAATCCTACGGGCTTCAATCAGGTTTTAAACTACCTGCTGACCGAAGATAAGACTATGCAGCTGGCTTTTATAATAAATGACAGGTATGCTGACGGAACGGACATATCTTGGTTATGGGATGTTGATTTTGAAAAGCTTCAAGGCATACAGGACAAGCTGGAAAATATATATACCTCAGGTCTTAGAGGTGAGGATATGGCAGTAAGATTAAAATATGCGGGTATTTACAGTGACCGCATCAGTATAGTAAAGGAATACAAGAAGCTGGTTGAGCAAGGACTGTCCAGGACACCCATCGGCCACAGCTTCTATATCCTTCCGACTTACACAGCAATGCTGGATATAAGAAAACTTCTAAAAGATATGTTCAGCCTTAAGGATTTCTGGAAATGAAGCGTGACGGAGGATTTACTCGATGTATGAATTAAACATTTGCCACCTCTACCCCGATTTGCTGAACCTATATGGGGACAGAGGCAATATTATAGCAATTAAAAAACGCTGCGAGTGGCGGGGAATATCAGCAAATGTATTCAACCTGACTCTTGGAGACACTTTCGAGCCGGAAACCTATGATATAGTTTTTCTTGGAGGAGGACAGGACTACGAACAGGAAATCATTCAGGATGATGTCCTTAACCAAAAAGGCCCCGAAATAAAAAACGCAATAAAAAACGACAAGGTTTTTCTTTGTATTTGCGGCGGTTACCAGCTTCTGGGCAACTACTATAAAACCTGGGATGGAAAAGAAATTGAGTTTCTCGGCGCTCTGAACCTCTGGACCATAGGGGGGAAGAAGCGTATGATTGGAAATATTGTTTTTGAATGCGATTTTCTCAAATCCCCTGACTCTGACGGGCTGGTTGTTGGTTTCGAAAACCACTCCGGCAGAACTTACCTTGGTCCTGAAGTCACTCCACTTGGGAAGGTGGTCAAGGGCTATGGGAACAATGGCGAAGACAAGCACGAAGGTGCCATATACAAAAATGTATATTGTTCATATTCTCATGGGAGCTTGCTTCCTAAAAATCCCGCCTTGACCGATCACTTGATCACCCTTGCCCTAAAGCAAAAATACAAAGACTTTGTATCCCTTCAAAAGCTTGACGACTCGCTTGAGGAAAGAGCTAGGACGTCTATGATTTCAAAGACAGTTACAAGCGGCTAAGTCAAAGCATGTGCTTAACTTAGCCGCTTTTGTCAAAGCATCTACCATTGTTTTTTTGTGTCTTTTTTGCTGATTTCAAAAAGAGAGTAGTTGAACTCGATATCCTTGTCAAAAGTATTCTCAAAGCTTATAATTCCGGTCCTTTCTTTAAACACCCTTGTCTCTATATAAGTGCCGTCCGGCATACCGTCAGCCTTTGCAGTGTATTGAACCTTAATAACCCTGCTGTTTGTTTCAGATTCCCTGCTATCTTCAATAATTTCTGCCTGAAGCTCGGTATCCTTCCCATTGATGCTCACCTTTTCGGACCATTTGTTCCCCTTTACCAAAGGAGCTTTAAGCACATAAAACTCTTTTATTTTATGGGGAAGCTTTTCACCCTTTTTGACAATCTCTCTCATTCCGTCATTTGATATGTGATATTCCAGGTAAAGGCTGAAATCACCTTCTGCTTCACCGTCCGACATATCCGCTACTTCACCTGTAACAGAGTACACAAGCCTTTTATCAGGCTGAACATTAATAGAATCCAATTTCATAGTATGCCCATATTCCGCAAAGCCGTTGTAAATCCACTGCATACCTGCTTCTTCAGGCAGCATCTGCTTCAATTCATTCATATTTTCTGATTTCACGCGTAAAGAATTTGAACAGCCAGCTTGGATTACAGCCAATAACATCAAAGCCAGTACAACTGCTGCTAACTTTTTCATATGTATTACTCCTCGTATAATATTTATTGTAAGGTTTTTAAAGAATCTTTTCCAGTTACAAACCCTACAAATTTACCATAAATTAACTGGAAATCATTTATACCTTAGAGCCATCTTATGAGTCAGAGAAAAAGTTTTTTAAGTGCGGTT
>JAOACY010000072.1 GCA_026417615.1 Clostridia bacterium | reverse complement strand
ATATTCACAAAATCAGTAGTTATGCGACTTTATCGAATATTCACAAGTATCTGAAAACAGAAAACCGTGTACCCTACAGACCTAGTGCTTAGGCACTCTCCAGGGTTGACACGGTCATTTATGGTTGGTTTATTGTGGAATTAACTTTTAACTCTAAAGCATAATAAAGTATTTTGTTAAAGCAATCTGTATTTATTAAAAAAGGATAACCTTTTCGGTTATCCTTTTTAATAAATAATGATACTAATGCATAAACAGCTTTTGTTTAGACTATATAGGTTACGATAAATAAATAGCTTGCATTTTTACTATAGATACCAGTGATTTCATGGAAGTTTCCTAAATGGGTTTTTCTTTAATATGCTTTATACAAACTGCTCCAAATGCTTCCTCCCAAGCACAAGTCCTTCCTTCACCTTTTCCTGGGTGCCTTCATAAAGCGGGTCTTCATGCTCGATACTAATAACACCGTCATAACCGTTTTCCTTCAGAACAGCTATAAATCTGCTCCAATCCACCTGCCCCAGCCCCGGCATTCTGAACCTCCAGTAGCCTTCCCCATGCCCTTTCAGCTGGCTGTTGAACACCCCATACCATTTCAGCTTATCCTGGAATACTTCCGCATCCTTTGCATGAACATGGAAAATCCTGTCCTTGAATTCAGGAACAAGATCAATATAATCTATCAGTTGGAACAGGAGATGTGAAGGGTCGAAATTCAACCCGAAATTTTCATCCGGCACTCTTTTAAACATTTCCTTCCAAAGCTCGGGTGTGAAGGATATTGTTCCGGGAACTCCGGGAAGCTGCCAGCCCTCCATTGGACAGTTCTCTATCATAAGCTTTATGCCTCTTTCGGCTGCATATTTCACCAACCCTCCGAATACAACTTCAAAATCATCAAAGTTATCCTTAATGCTCTTGTCGATGTTTCTTCCTGCGAAAACACCAACCATTGGCACACCTAACATTTGCGCGGCATCAATGCATTTCCTTGTATGGCTGTTAACCATTTCTCTTTTTACAGGGTCACTGTCCAGATTGTTGTCATAATATGCAAGCGAAGAAATGGAAAGACCGCAGTCTTTCATGTAATTCTTTATCCTTTCTGCCTCTTGAGACGTAAGGGCAGCAACATCAATATCCGAGCTTGAGTAATCCCTGCTGTTCTCTCTTGGCCAGCAGGCTACCTCAAGGGCCTTAAACCCGTTTTCCGCAGCCCATTTTGCCTTCTCCTCCAGAGGCAGGCTTCCCAAACATACGGTTAAAAATCCCAAATGCATTCTAAAACCCCTTTCTAAATTAATTTCATTTTTTTAAGGTTTTCAAAGCTTATTTTAATGCTTTCCAGAGGAGGCCTTGAACAATCATCCTGTTCCACGATCAGCCACTCTGCGCCGATCTCCTCGGCCACAGCAGAGATGCCGTAAATATCCATTATACCCTCGCCGACTTCAACAGTTGCCCTTTCTTCTCCCGCTCCCATGTCCTTCTGGTGCAGCAGAGGCATCCTGCCTTTAAATTTTCTCAGATATTCCTTTGGATTTATTCCTGCATACTGCACCCAATAAGTGTCAATTTCCGCAAGCACGCATTCCGGATTTGTCTCATTAAATATTATATCTATTGCATATTTGTCGTTGTATTTTTTAAATTCATGGCTATGGTTATGGTAGCAAAACTTAAGACCTTTTTCATTGCACTTTTCACCAATGGCTTTGTAAAGCTTTGCGGCCTCATGCCATCCTTCCCATGAATCATGTCTGTCCCAGGGGCAAACTATGTATTTGTTGCCGATTTCAAGGCTGAATTCAATAACCTCATCCAGATCTGACCTTAACAAATCAATTCCCACATGGCTGCCTGCCGGCTTTAATCCAAGCCTGTCAAGACAATCCTTGATCTGGTGGGCTTTTAACCCTCCATAACAGCCTGCAAATTCAACTCCCTCGTATCCAATGTCCGCTATTTTTTCCAAGGTGCCTAAAAAATCTTTTTCCGTCTCATTTCTTAACGTGTATAATTGTACTCCCACATTCATCCGCATAGCTATGCCCCCTTGTCATTCAAATATTATTTCTTTTTTAAGTTCTGAGGATTTATATACACCATCAATTACTTTCATCAATTCTGCCGCCTGTTCCAGTGACGCCATAGGCTCTTCATCATTTCTCACGCAGTTTATAAAATGCTCAAATTCATTTAGAGCCTGCTTGGTATAGTTTGTGTCAGGCTCGATCTTGACACAGGTATCGAGTATTTCAGAATATATTTTAAGCTTGCCGTCGATGAAGGATGCTCCGCCCATTGTCCCGAGAAGCTCGTAATAAAAATAATCCTTTTCTATGTTTGAGGCCCAGCTGAACTCAAAGCTAACGCTCGAGTTGTCTGAAAGCTTAAGAAAGCCGGCAGCCAGGTCTTCAACATCATAAATGCCCTCGAAGCTTCCTCCATAGGAACCACCATTTCTGGACTTGTTGTCTGAGAACTTGGAATAAGTCGTTCCTGACACAGAATAGGGCTTTGGATAACCCATGAAGAAAAGCGTCAGATCCAAAAAGTGCACTCCGAGATCTATCAAAGGCCCCCCTCCCGAAAGGCTTTTGTTCGTGAACCATCCGCCCTTTCCCGGTATTCCCCTTCTTCTTCTCCAACCGCATGAGGCATGGTATATTTCACCAAAATGACCTTCTTCGGCATATTTTTTTATAAAAAACGCTTCATTTGTAAACCTGTTGTTTAAAGCGACCATAAATTTCTTGCCGGTTTCGTTTCTCACCGCAAGCATCTCCATGGCCTCCTTGTGGTTTAAGGAAACAGGCTTTTCACAGTGGACGTTCGCGCCCATCCTCATTGCTTTAATGGATGCAGGCGCATGAAAGGCGTTTGGCGTGCATACGCTTACAACATCGAGCTCTAATTTTTCAAGCATTTCATTATAGTCGGAAAATACATTGGGAATATTGTATTTTTCAGCAAGCCTTTGCGCCGACTTCAAATTGGGATCGCAAATAGCCGTCAACTCAATGCCCGGCAATTTCGAATATCCCTCCAGATGCTTCCATTCGGCTATCCCTCCGGCTCCAATACATCCGTACCTCAAAACCTTAACCATAATAATCATTCCTCCTGCAGCTTGATTGAGGTGCCCTTTTCAGCAGATTCAATGCAGCCCAAAATAATTTTCAGAGCAGCAAATCCTTCCTCTCCGGATATTTCAGGCGGAGTATTTCTTACAATGCTGTCTATGAACAAATCTATAACCCCTGACTTTGATTGCTCTTCGTTTGTCTGTATTTTTCCAACCTGGTAAAATATCTTTTCCCTGTTCCTTTTTGTAAAGACAATCGGGAACTCAGGATTGTCATATATCCTCATTACCCCATTGGAGCAATAAAGCACGGTACTGTTGTCCTCTTCGCCGTAATATGTCCAGCTTGCGCACAATGTACCTATAATGCCTTTTTTAGATTTTAAAACGCATACGGCATTATCATCAACCTCAATTATTTCTCCAGCATCATTTTTTTTGTCAAGAGATGAGACATATGCCTTTACCTCTGATATTTCGTCATCGATAAGCCATCTTATCAGATCCGCCTTGTGAACTCCCAGATCTCCCATTGCTCCCACCACAGCTTCCTTCTTTTTAAAGAACCAGGTATGAAGACCTTTGTCAGCGCTCCACCATTCCGGTCCTCCGTGCCCGAAGGTGGTTCTGAAGGTAAGTATCGTGCCTGCCTCGCCGCTTTTTAATATCTCCTTGGCCCTTATATGAGCAGGTGCAAGTCTCTGGTTGTGTCCTATCATCAGGTACTTGCCCGCAGCCTTGGCTGTTTCTATCATTTTTTTTGCATCCTCAGCAGTTGTAGCCATAGGCTTTTCACAAAGCACATGCTTGCCTGATTTTAAAGCGCTTATTGAAATTGGTGCGTGATAAGCATTTGAAGTGCATACGCTTACAGCATCAATTTCTTTGTCGGCCAAAAGCTCTTCAAGACTCTCATACACCTTCCCCCCGAACTTTTCAGCCAATTCCTGAGCTCTTTTTGGTATCAGATCGTAATAGCCCAAAATTTTGCATTGCGGATTTAAAGCGTATTCAGGTGCGTGCCTGTGCTTGCTTATTGATCCGCAGCCTATAATACCAACCTTTACCATGATAATTCATCCCCCTTGTTTTTATTTATTATTTTTTTGTAATCCATTACATTGCAAAAATATCTTATCCTTATAGCTTTTACTTAACAGTCGAGGCTCGTATGATGAGCTCGTGCTCTAGAAAGATTGCCTGGCTGGACTTAGACTCGCCTTTAATCTGCCTTATAAGGAATTCCATCGTATAACAGCCTATGTCATATTTGGGCTGCGAAACCGTGGTTAATTCAGGCTCACACATTGAAGCAAAATTAATATTGTCAAACCCGACCACCGCAATATCCTCCGGTATTTTTAAACCTGCTTGCCTTACAGCCTTTATTGCCCCGATAGCCATCATGTCGGAAATAGCAAATATCGCCGTTGGTTTATCTTGCATCGAAAGGAACTGTTTTGCTGTCCTAAGGCCGCTTTTATACCCATAATCCCCGTATGCAAGCAAATCAGGATCAAATTCTATTCCGCTTTCCTCTAGTACTTTTTTATATCCTGCCTCCCTTTGGACAGTAGAAAGAAAGTTGTTTTTGCAGCTTATCATTGCGATTCTTTTGTGTCCCTGTCCGATTAAATGATTTACAGCTTTCTTCGCTGCAGAATAATTGTCTATAGAGACATGGGTAATTTCTACATCTTCCCTGTATTCGCAGCACTGAACCACAGGATAATTTTTTCCAAGCTCTAAAAGCTCTTCTCTGCTCAACTCAGAAGCCATTAAAATAATTCCGTCCGAAAGCCTTTTTTTAAGCAGTTCCAAATATATCCTTTCCCTCATCTTATCTGAATCAGTGTTGCAAAGCATAATATTATACCCGTTTTTATGAGCAACATCCTCAATACCTTTTACAATTCTGGAGTAAAACGGGTTTGAAATGTTAGGCAGAAGCACCAGTATCATGCGTGTTTCCATACGTCTTAAATTTCTGCCCAGAAGGTTTGGCTGGTAATTCAAGGCCCTTATTGCCTCCATAACAGTCTCGCGGGTCTCCTCCTGAACCAAGCCGCTGTTATTTAACACTCTTGAGACTGTTGCAACTGAAACACCTGCAGCTTTTGCAACATCCTGAATTGTAGCCATTTATCCTCCAAAAAAATATGAATGTAATCCATTACATTCATATTTTATAACATCTGAAATTGGAAATCAAGAAGATTTTTTATTTCCTGCCAATGTCCTTCCTGAAATGCATATCAGCAAATGAGATTTTATTTACTCCTTCATAAGCCTTCTTTATGGCTTTCTCAAGGTTCTCCTCCATTGCGGTTACACCCAGCACACGACCGCCTGCGGTGTAATATTTGCCGTTTTCACAGCTTGTTCCCGCATGAAAAACCACTATACCCGGATCATGCTCGGCATCAGCAATGCCTGAAATCTCATAGCCTGTCCGGTACTTGCCCGGGTAGCCTCCCGACGCCATGATCACACATACCGCAGCGCCGTCGTTCCACTTTATTTCAATTTCTCCGAGCCTTTCATCAATAACGGCATCAAATATCTCCAAGAGGTCTGTTTGAAGTCTTGGCAGCACTACCTGGGTTTCCGGATCCCCGAACCTCGCATTATACTCTAGAACCTTCGGCCCATCGGCTGTAATCATCAGCCCGAAGTAAAGCACTCCCTTGAACTTTCTGTTTTCTTTGTTCATTGCGTAAATGGTTGGCTTAAATATCTTCTCCATGCAGTAATCTGCTACTTCCGGAGTGTAAACCCTGCTTGGGGAAAATGTGCCCATTCCGCCTGTGTTCAAGCCCTCGTCATTATCCAGGGCGCGCTTGTGATCCTGTGAGCTTACCATTGGGACAACCGTTTTCCCGTCAGTAAAAGCAAGCACTGAGACCTCAGGCCCGACCATAAATTCTTCAATGACAATCTTGCTTCCTGCTTCTCCGAAAACCTTGTCTTCCATTATGCTGTTTACCGCTTCATGTGCCTGGTCAAAGCCATGGGCAATTATAACTCCCTTTCCGAGCGCAAGTCCGTCAGCTTTCACAACAATAGGGTATTTCTGATGCCTCAGGTACTCTATTGCATGCTCGCTATTGTCAAAGACTTCATATTGAGCGGTAGGTATGCCATATTTTCTCATAAGATCTTTGGAGAACGACTTGCTGGCTTCAATTACCGCAGCATTTTTTCTGGGGCCGAAGGCTCTGATCCCTTCAGCCTCAAGCGCATCCACCATGCCCGCCGCCAGAGGATCATCGGGAGCGACAACTACCATATCAAGCTTGTTTTCTTTAGAAAACCTAACCACACCTTCAATATCGGTTGCCTTAATTGGTATGCATTCCGCCAGTGCTGCAATGCCGCCGTTACCGTGAGCGCAGTATATTTTCTCAACCTTCGGGCTTTGCGCAAGCTTCCACACTATTGCGTGCTCACGACCTCCACCGCCGACAACTAATATCCTCACTAATCATCATCCTCCATTAAAATGGGTACGTTCTGCAACTTATGTTAAAACCTTCAATGCTTAAAGTGTCTCATGCCTGTGAACACCATGGCAATTCCATGCTTATTGCAGGCATCTATTGACTGCTGGTCATTCATGGAACCTCCTGGCTGGATTATTGCTTTGATTCCTGCCTTCGCAGCTGCTTCAACGCAATCCGGGAAGGGGAAGAAGGCATCCGAGGCAAGCACCGCTCCCTGATTTCTTTCGCCCCCATACTCAATAGCTATCTTTGCTGCCATAATCCTGTTTGTCTGCCCAGGGCCTACGCCAAGGGATTGTTTACCCTTTGCAATGGCTATTCCGTTTGATTTCGTATGCTTCACAACCTTCATTGCGAAAACCAGGTCCTCCATCTGTTCCGAAGTAGGCTTGATCTCAGTTACATACTTCAAATCCTCATGATTTATAAGCTCGTTGTTGTATTCCTGCACCAGAAGTCCTCCCGAAACCTTCTTCATATCATATGTTCCGGCAGGCAGCTTGGCAGAAATATTATCAAGCTTGAGAAGCCTGATGTTCTTTTTCTGAGTTAAAACACTCATGGCTTCTTCCGTAAAGGAAGGTGCAATTACAATCTCTACAAATATCTTGTTTATTTCTTCAGCGGTCTTTTCGTCAATTTCCCTGTTGGCGGCTATTATACCTCCAAAGATTGAAACGGGGTCTGCTTCATAGGTCTTCAAATATGCCTCATAAATAGTAGGAGCGCTGGCCACGCCGCATGGATTGGCATGCTTTACAGCAACAACGGTAGGCTCGTCAAACTCCTTAAGGAGCTCCAATGCACCGTTTGTGTCATTGATATTGTTATATGAAAGCTCTTTTCCATGAAGCTGCTTTGCCGAGGTTATGCAGCCGATATTTGCCCCGACCTCCCTGTAAAATACCGCTTTCTGGTGTGGATTCTCGCCATATCTCATTTCCTGCACCTTTTCAAAGGTAAGGGAGAGGGTCTCCGGGAAGAAATCTTCTCCAAGCTTGTCTCTCAAGTACTTTGCGATAAGGGTGTCATAATGGCTTGTATGCTCAAACACCTTGTATGCCAGCTTGAATTTCGTCTTTACGGAGATTTGCTTTGAGGACTTGAATTCATCCAGAATCATGCCATAGTCAGAAGGATCGACAACAACCACAACATCCTGGTAGTTCTTGGCTGCCGCCCTTAACATTGTCGGACCGCCGATATCTATGTTCTCGATTGCCTCCTCCAGTTCAACATGCCCTTTTAATATAGTCTGTTTGAACGGGTATAGATTGATAATGACAATATCAATAGGCTCAATGCCCAGCTTCTTGATCTGTTCCATATGCTCCGGATTCCCTCTCATGGCAAGAAGTCCTCCATGGACATTCGGGTGCAGAGTCTTCACCCTTCCGTCAAGACATTCGGGAAAGCCGGTTATGTCTGAAACATTAATAACCTTTATACCCGCATCACTTAATGTCTTAGCGGTGCCGCCGGTTGAAACAATCTCAACCCCCAGAGCTTCAAGTTCCTTTGACAGCTCTACAATGCCTGTTTTGTCAGAAACGCTTATCAATGCACGTTTAATCATATTTTAACTCCTTTCGATTTTTACCTTCCTGCCTTCAATTGAAAGTCTGCCTTCTGCAAATAGCCTGACAGCCTCCGGCAGAATATCCCGTTCCGCTTCTTCCATTACCCTCTTTTGAAGAGTTTCAGGGGTATCGTCTTCTTTTACGCTCACAGCCTTCTGCAGTATAATCGGCCCCGCGTCCGCTTCAAGCTCGACAAAATGGACCGTTGCGCCCGTCACCTTCACGCCGTATTCGAGGGCCTTCTGATGCGGAATTATGCCATAGAAGCCTTTACCGCAAAAAGACGGTATCAATGCCGGGTGTACATTTATTATGCGGTTTTTATATCTTTTGATAAAATTCTCTCCGAGTATGGAAAGAAAGCCTGCCATTACAACCAGATCAACACTGTATTCTTCAAAATGCTTTATAAGAGCGTTATCATATTCATCTATTGCATCATAGCTCTTTCTTGCTATGCATATCCCGGGAATTCCGTGTCTTGAAGCCCTTTCAAGGGCATATGCCTCAGGCCTGCTTGAAACAACAGTAACAATTGAAGCGTTTTTTATATAGCCGCTTTCAATTTTATCAATAATCGCCTGAAGGTTTGTTCCTCCTCCGGATACCAGAATTCCTATCCTCAGCATATATCCACCCCGGGCTCTCCTTTGACGATCTCACCTATCAAATAAGCCTTTTCATCCCTTGAATCCAAGTATTTAACCACATCCTCAGCAATAGCTTCATCCACTGCCATAACCAATCCAATGCCCATATTGAAGGTATTGTATATATCCCGCTCACTGATATCTCCTATTTTTTGAAGGAGGCTGAATATAGGCAATACAGGCCATGTGCCTTTATCAATCCTAACGCGAAGTCCTTCCGGAACCATCCTTGGAATATTCTCTATAAAGCCTCCTCCTGTTATATGAGCTATTCCCTTAAGCTCATACTTTTCCTTCAGGTCCAGAATAGTCTTGACATAAATCCTGGTTGGCTTTAAAAGCTCTTCGCCCAGCTTACCGCCAAGCGTCTCCACATGCTCCATAAGCCTTTCGGCTTTTGGGTTCAAAAGCTTTCTTACCAGAGAATATCCATTGCTGTGCAGCCCTGAGGATGGAAGTCCGATAAGCTTGTCACCCTCTTTTATACTGTTTCCGTTTATAATCTTATCCTTATCTACTATACCCACGGCAAAACCTGCAACGTCATATTCATCTTCAGGGTAAAATCCGGGCATTTCGGCAGTTTCTCCCCCTATCAGCGCACAGCCTGACATAACGCAGCCTTCTGCAATCCCCTTTACGATTTCCGCCACCTTTTCCGGCCTGTTTTTTCCCAAAGCTATATAGTCAAGGAAAAACAAAGGCTCTGCGCCGCTGCAAGCTATATCGTTTACACACATGGCAACGCAGTCTATACCGATTGTATCATGCCTGTCCATCAGAAATGCTATCTTAAGCTTCGTCCCTACACCATCCGTACCTGATACAAGTACCGGCTCCTTATATTTATCCTTATCAAGGGCGAACAACCCTCCAAACCCTCCGATATCGGCAACCACTTCAGGCCTGAAGGTCTTCTTAACATGGGTTTTCATCAGTCTCACGGCTTCATAGCCCGCTTCTACATCAACACCTGCATCTTTATAAGTAGTCATAATTCCCTCCACGTAATCTATCAGGAGATACTCCCGCTCAGTCTAGTGTATTGCAACCTCTAACCTAAAACTTCTAACTTCTAGCAGCCGCACGAAAATTTATCCATTTCAAAGGGCACCTCCATGGGATATTGCCCATGAAAGCATGCCGTACAGAAGCTGTGCTTTGCCCCTACTGGAGTTTTAAGAAGGCCTTCAAGGCTTAAATAGCCAAGACTGTCCGCACCTATCATTTGCCGGATGTCTTCCAGTGAATGTGTAGATGCAACCAGCTGCTTTCTTGAGGGTGTGTCTATTCCAAAGTAACATGGGTATTTAATGGGAGGAGAGCTTACCCTCATGTGCACCTCCTTTGCCCCTGCGTTTTTAAGTATCTGTACAATACGCTTGGTGGTTGTACCCCTTACAATTGAGTCATCGACCATTATTACCCGTTTGCCTTCAATTTCGCTTTTAATCGCATTAAGCTTGATCCTTACACCTGTTTCACGCTGGGACTGATCGGGCTGTATAAAAGTCCTTCCAACATAACGGTTCTTTATTAGCCCCTGACCATAAGGTATTCCGGATTCTAAAGAATAGCCCAGCGCAGCAGTTAAACCGGAGTCCGGAACGCCTATCACAATATCCGCATCAACAGGATGCTCCCTGGAGAGCAGCCTTCCCGCCTCCATTCTTGCAGTGTGTACGCTTGCTCCGTCAATAAAGCTGTCAGGCCTTGCAAAATATACAAACTCGAATATGCAAACCTGGGATTTCTCTTTCACCTCAGTCTGGTAAGACTTAAGGCCATCTTCATCTATCACTACTATTTCTCCCGGGTTTACATCTCTAATATATTCAGCACCGACGGCATCAAGGGCACAGGTTTCCGAAGCCAGCACGAAGGAGTTGTCCAGCAGGCCTATGCATAAAGGCCTGATGCCCAGAGGGTCCCGAATTCCGATAAGCTTGCTTGAAGTAAGGAGAACCAGTGCATAGGAGCCCTTGATGTCCTTCATGGTTTTAGTAATGGCTTCAACTGTGCTGCCGCTTGATATCCTGTACCTTGATATGAGGTTAAGTATTACTTCAGAGTCTATGGTGGACTGGAAAACAGTTCCCGTCTCCTCCATTTTACCCCTAAGCTCCGCCGCATTCACCAGGTTCCCGTTATGCGCCAGAGCCATCTGTCCGTTCCTGTATTTGATAACCATCGGCTGGGCATTCTCTCTAAGGCTCGCCCCTGTAGTAGAATAGCGCACATGGCCGATAGCAATATTTCCTCTTAAGTGCTCCAGAACAACTTTATTGAAAATCTCAGGTACAAGCCCCATATCCTTGTGGTACAATATTGTACCTTTGTCATTTACTGCTATGCCAGCGCTTTCCTGGCCTCTGTGCTGCAGGGAGTACAAGCCGTAATAGGTCAGGTGCGCCACATCATGACGGTCATTGTTGAAAATCCCGAATACTCCGCATTCCTCATTTAGTTTATCCAGTCTTATATCGTTATACATAAAAGCTCCTCTATATTTCCAGCAATTTTTCCTGCAGAGCCTTGTTCTTTTCCTCAACCTTTTTAGCCAATTGAGCCTTATATTCTTTCATTTTGCTCCTCAAGCCCTGGTTTGCAACGGAAAGAATCTGAACAGCAAGCAGTGCCGCATTTTCAGCTCCGTCAATAGCAACAGTGGCAACCGGTATGCCGCTTGGCATCTGGACAATTGACAGCAGAGAATCAAGCCCGTCCATTGTTGAAGATTTAATGGGTATACCTATTACGGGCAGCGGAGTGTAGGCTGCCAGCACACCCGGCAGGTGTGCCGCCTTGCCCGCAGCAGCTATTATCACGCCTATACCGTTTGCTTCCGCATTTTTAGCAAATTCCGAAGCCCTATCAGGCGTCCTGTGGGCTGAACAAACCATTACATCAACTTCCACGCCAAAATCCTTTAAAATCTTAACACAACCCTTAAGAGTAGGAAAATCCGAATCACTTCCCATTACTATTGCAACCTTGGGGTTGTTTAACATATTCATATTTTCTCCTCCTTGATTAACGCAAACTTATTAATTGCCAGCAAATTGTTGTCCACCATATTCAGCCGGCAGGATTTGTATAATTGTTCGGTTTTTTCTTCTTTTATGTAACTAGAATATCAAAGCAAGCAAGCTTTGTCAATGAAACAGAGGATAAAATGCGAACATTTCATCCTCTGTGTAAAATAATATTCGTGTTTAATATATTTAAGACATTATCAACCTTTAAGAAATGATTCTAATGCAAAAAACATTTTAGCAAACCTCGATATAATCACCGGTATCTTGTTTTATGACAAGCTGTTTTTGCAGAGAAATTAACATTTATAAATTTTTGCGTGTAATTAACTATATTAGCAAGCAAAATATAGCTTGAGAAATTTTCTGGCGCTTTGATTGTATTAATACTCTCCAATTGACAAAACAAAAGAACTTGTGTTACTATAAATGTAAGCGCTTACATCTGCATTGGAGGTAAGAATGAACATATATGATATTGCCAGGGAAGCTGGAGTTTCAATAGCTACCATATCCAGGGTGATAAACGGCAAGGATGTAGTTAGTCCAAAGACAAGGGAAAAAGTGGAGAAAGTGCTGGCAAGGTATAGCTATTCACCCAGTGAAATCGCCAGGGGTCTTGTTGTAAACTCAATGAGAACCATCGGAGTAATGACAATAGATATCAGGGATGTCTACTATGCCCATGTAGCCTACACCATTGAGCGTGAATTGAGCAAGCAGGGATATACTGTTATTCTGTGCAATACAGGCGGAGATACGGATGAAAAAGCCAAGTACATGAAAACTTTGCTGCAAAAAAAGATAGATGGCATTATCCTGGTGGGATCTGTTTTCACGGATGAGAAACTGGAGGCTTACATTGCAGAAATTTCTGAGTCGGTTCCTGTTGTCCTGGTTAATGGCCTTGTTGAGGCGGATAATGTCTATTGCGTAGTATGCGATGACTCAGAAGGCACAGCTTCGGCTATCGATTATTTGGTGCAAAAAGGTCACCAGAGGATTGTATATTTTCAGAATACTGATACTTTCAGTGCAAGAAAAAAGCTGGAAGGCTTCAAGGATGGATTAATTAGAAACAGGCTGGAGTTTTCAGATGAAATAGTGATAAAAGTGTCCAAAGGCTTAGAGGGTGGAATCGAAGGTGTAGATAGTATATCAAGCATAGTCCCGGAGTACTCCGCCATATTGTGCAGCGATGATGAATGTGCTCTTGGAACTGTAAAAAGGCTTTGCCAGCTTGGCATAAGAATTCCGGAAGATGCTGCTGTCATTGGTTTTAATAATTCGGTTTTTGCAAGGTGCTGCAGTCCTGAGCTCACTTCAATAGACAACAAGATGGACAAAATGGGGCTTGAGGCTGTTAAGATTCTAACAGCCGCTATTTATAAGCATTCAAATGTTGAAAGAATTTTATTGATTAAACCTGAACTCATTATCAGAGAAAGTACCTAGAAATCACACAGAATAGAATAGAATAGAATAGAATAGAATAGAATAGAATAGAAGGATAAGTTTTATTATGGAAAATTTAAGTTATGATTTGCTAAAAAGATGTTTTGCATTTCCTAAGGAGTTGGTTCTCCCTCAGCTTCAGAATTTGCCTGAGAAGGTGCTGCAGTTCGGAGAAGGAAACTTTTTAAGAGGCTTCGTTGACTGGATGCTGGAGAAAATGAACAGCAAAGGGCTCTTTGGCGGGAAGGCTGTTGTTGTGCAGCCTATTGCACAAGGACTGGCAGACATGGTTAACGCACAGGAAGGGCTGTATACACTTTTACTCAGGGGTATCAGCGAAGGTAAGGTTGTTGAGGAAAAAAGCATCATTTCCAGTATCAGCAGATGTATAAACCCCTACAGTAATTTTGACCAATACTTGAAGTGCGCTGAAAATCCGGATCTGAGGTTTATAATTTCAAATACTACGGAGGCAGGTATAGCATATAATGCATCAGACAGGCCTGATGATGCTCCTCCCTCATCTTTTCCAGGCAAATTGACTGTATTGCTTTACAAAAGATATAAAGCCTTTGGGGGCGATTTCACAAAAGGCTTTGTTATTATTCCCTGCGAGCTTATTGACCGCAATGGTGATAACCTTAAAAAAATTGTGCTGCAGCTCTCTAAAGAGTGGGGTTATGAAGAAAGCTTTATTAGTTGGGTCAAGGAGTGCAATTTTTTCCTTAACACCCTTGTAGACCGCATCGTAACCGGATATCCCAGAGAGGAGGTTCCAGCTCTGACGCAGGAGCTGGGCTACAGGGATAATTTGCTGAACACAGCCGAAATATTCCACCTATGGGTTATTGAGGGGGATGAGAAATTCTCTCGTGAGCTGCCTTTGACACAGGCTGGGATTAATGTTATATGGACCAATGACATGTCTCCGTATAGAACCAGAAAAGTAAGGATATTGAACGGTGCCCATACCATGACTGTTCCGGCAGCATATCTGTACGGAAAAGATACTGTAAAGGAGTGTATGGACGACGAAGTCATCAGCAGATATATGAAAAAGGGGATCATTGAGGAGGTAATTCCTACTCTGGATCTGCCCTATTCCGAGCTAGAAAGCTTTGCGAACTCAGTATGCGAGAGGTTTGAAAACCCTTTTATAAAGCACTATCTCCTAAGTATATCCCTAAACTCGGTGTCAAAGTTTAAAACGAGAGTTCTCCCATCTATTACAGAATATGCAAAGAGAAAGGGAAAACTTCCAGCTGTGCTTACTTTTTCCCTGGCAGCGCTCATTGCTTTTTACAGAGGAACTGAGATAAAAGAAAATGCATTGATTGGAAGCAGAGAAGGAGCAGAATACAGAATTATTGATGATGCTCACATACTGGAGTTTTTCAAGGATCTGTGGAGCGGTTGCCAAGGCAGCAGGGAAGAATTGAAGGATATCGTGGCTAATGTGCTGGCAAGACAGGATTTTTGGGGGGAGGACTTAAATGATCTGCATGGCTTGACGGCTGCTGTAGAAGAGAATTTGTTCAACATAGCCTCACAAGGCATTAAGTCAGCCATAAAAAATGTGCTTTAGTAAGGATTCAGAGGTGTAATATGATTAAATCGGGTAAGTTGTTGAAGATAAATGTGGATGACAATGTGGCCGTAGCGCTGGAAGATATAAAAAGCGGCGAAAGCTTTGACATGCAAGGCAACTTCATAACCATAGCCGAGGATGTTGAGAAGGGGCACAAAATTGCCTGCAGGAATATCAGCCAGGGAGAAAACATAATCAAGTACGGGTGGCCTATAGGACATGCCATAGCCGATATCCGGGCAGGAGAGTATGTACATACGAACAATATCAAAACAAACCTTAAAGGTGTTTTGAATTACTCATACAGTCCATCGCTGACGAAACAGGAAGCTTATGAAAGCACTGCTTCGTTTATGGGTTATGTAAGAGAAAATGGTGATATTGGAATAAGAAATGAAATTTGGATTATAAATACCGTAGGCTGTGTAAACAAGACGGCAGAAAGGCTTGCACAAGAAGCAAACAGTATGTTTGCAGGTAAAACAGACGGGGTTTATGCTTTTACACACCCATATGGCTGCTCTCAGCTTGGGGATGACCATGCAAACACCCAGAAGATTCTTGCGGGGCTTGTCAGGCATCCTAATGCTGCAGGCGTACTGGTTCTTGGTCTTGGCTGTGAAAACAACAATATTAAAGAATTTAAAAAGGCACTGGGGGAATATAGTGAGGACAGAGTTAAGTTTCTTTCCACCCAGGAGGTTGAAGATGAAATAGAGGCTGGGCTGGAACTTATTGGTCAACTGGCAGATTATGCCGCCCCCTTCAAAAGGCAGCAGTGTCCGGCCTCAAAACTTATTGTAGGCCTTAAATGCGGAGGCTCCGATGCCTTTTCAGGTATCACGGCAAATCCCCTGGTGGGAATGTTCTCCGATATGCTTACAGCACAGGGTGGGATCAGCATACTGACTGAGGTGCCTGAAATGTTCGGCGCGGAGACAATTCTCATGAACAGATGTATCAATGAAGATGTCTTTGGTAGAACTGTTAGCCTTATCAACGATTTCAAGGATTATTTCATAAAGCACAATCAGGAGATATATGAAAACCCTTCCCCGGGGAATAAGAAGGGAGGCATTTCCACTCTGGAGGAGAAATCCCTTGGCTGTACCCAGAAAGCAGGTACGGGAGCAGTTGTGGATGTACTTGCTTACGGGGACAAAGTAAGGATTCCCGGGGTTAATCTTTTAAACGGCCCCGGTAATGATATGGTTGCAGCTACGGCACTTGCTGCGTCAGGTGCCCACATCATACTGTTTACCACCGGAAGGGGAACACCGCTGGGTTCACCCGTTCCTACAGTTAAAATATCCTCTAATACCGAGCTTTACCAGCGTAAAAGCAGCTGGATAGATTTTAATGCAGGACTGCTGCTGGAGGGTGGCAATTCAGACATAGTTAAGAAGGATTTCTTCAGCTATGTCCTGGATGTAGCATCGGGAAATGCCAAAACAAAGAATGAAATAAATGGATACAGAGAAATTGCTATATTCAAGCATGGCGTCACGTTGTGATTTTGATTTTAATGCAAAAACCCATTAAAATAAGGAGAGAAGTGAAATGAGAAAATATTTAGATGACAGCTATCTTTTGTGTAACGCTACAGCAGAGCGCTTATACCATGACTTTGCAAAGCATATGCCTATTTATGACTACCATTGCCATTTAAGCCCAAAGGAAATCGCTGAGGACAAAAAGTTTAAAAACATTACGGAGCTGTGGCTGGCAGGAGACCATTACAAGTGGAGGGCAATGAGGAGCAATGGAATAGAGGAAACATATATAACTGGAGGTGCCTCTGATAAGGAGAAATTCATCAAATGGGCTGAAACTATGCCTCAATGCATAGGAAATCCCCTTCATCACTGGACTCATCTGGAGCTGAGGAGGTTCTTTGGTATTGATAAGCTGCTGTCTCCCGATACTGCTGATGAAATATGGCAAGAGTGCAATAAAAGACTGGAGGAACCTGGTTTTAGTGCAAGAGGCCTTATAAAGCGCTCCAATGTAAAGGTTATTTGCACCACTGACGACCCTCTGGATTCATTGGAATATCATAAGGCAATACTGCAGGATCGCAGCTTTGACGTGAAGGTGCTGCCTGCATTTAGACCCGATAAAAGCTTCAACATAGAAAAGGAAGGCTTTGTCAGCTGGATTGGAAAGCTTTCGTATCTAACCGGTATCAACATTCAAAGCTTTGAAGAGCTTAAGGCAGCCCTGGGTAAAAGAATAGAATTCTTTCATCAGGCAGGCTGCAGGATATCCGACCATGCTCTGGACCCTGTGGTCTTTATGGACGGCACTGAGGATGAGGCATCTGAAACCCTTAAGAGAGCCTTGAAGGGTGAGCAGATTTGTGATATTGATTTAAAAAAATACAAGACCCAGGTAATGCTTTTCCTAGGGAGGCAGTACGCAAGGTATGGATGGGTTATGCAGCTGCATATCGGCACAATACGGAACAACAATAGCAGAATGTTCAGGGCATTGGGTCCTGATACAGGCTTTGATGCAATAGGGGACGAACCCATTGCACAACCTCTGGCAAAGCTCCTGGAAAGCCTGGATGACACAGATGAGCTGCCAAAGACCATCCTCTACTGCTTGAATCCTTCAGTCAACGAGGTGCTGGGCACTATTATGGGCTGCTTTCAGGGTGGTGGCATTCCAGGTAAGATACAGTTCGGCTCAGCATGGTGGTTCAATGACCACAAGGACGGTATGATAAGGCAGATGACAGCTCTGGCTAACCTTGGCCTGCTTTCAAGGTTCGTTGGTATGCTTACGGATTCTAGAAGCTTTCTGTCATATACAAGACATGAATATTTCAGAAGGATCCTGTGCAGTCTTCTTGGCGAGTGGGTTGAGAAGGGAGAAGCTCCGGAGGATTCAGAGCTTCTTGGACGTATAATAAGCAATATATGTTATAATAATGCAAAACAATACTTTGGAATTTAAGAACCAATATTATCAATCTCTTCATAATGCACATCATGGCTATTTTTCATGTATACTAAATTTGATTCTACTGCAAAAACAGCTTTTCTTGAAGCAAGATGCATAAATCACTCACTGAAGTTGCAGTAATTCCGATGCCAAAATGCCACGGATGGCATTTTGAGCATCACGTGACAGGATGTCACATTGATGCGGGCGAGGAATTGCAAGACAAGATGTTAGTGATTTCATCGAAGTTTCCGAAAATGGGTTTTTGC
>JAOACY010000047.1 GCA_026417615.1 Clostridia bacterium | reverse complement strand
AAAAAACACCGGGCAAGAATAAAATCTTACCCGGTGTTTTTATTGCTCAAATATTATATCAGCTTCTGCCATAGGTGTGTTTAAAGCGGGCAAATATGAATCATTGCTTCTTACAATTCCGATTTTTATGGCAGAAGGCCTGTTAATTCCTATTGCATACAGGGGTACGGATATTTCGAGCATTGAACTGCTTTTTGCTATTGCAGTTTCAGTTATAAATTCCCAATTCCAGTCATCTCCTTTTCCTTTATATCGGTGGAGCCACTGGTCATTTAAAATATAATCAATCCCTGAAGCCTTCCATACGGAAGCCATATAGCCGGTGCCGCCGTTATTGTCACTGTCGATGCATATAGTGTTTTCACCGGCCGTCATGCTTGCTTTTAGCATTATGTAAAGCCTTCCTGAATCCATCGCTGCATACAAGGCCATGTTTTTTTCCTTGTCAACCGCAACAGGGTCGATATCTTTCCAGTCCTTGTCATCCCCGTCTATAGAAAAAGCGTTAACTTTATTTAGAAGCTTTTTTTCATAAAAATGAGTCCATTCGGATACTGCATCGGAATTTACAGCTCTAAGCCTGATTCTCTGCTTTTTTTCCGAATCCGCGCCGGAAAATATATAGCTGTTTTCCCTGCACAAATAAGTATTATCGTTAATTTCAACCTCGTAAAACTCCGCCCCGTTAACATTATCCCATTTTAATGAAATATTCTTTGTGTTAGATGAAATTTGAATGTTATCCGGAATTGTCAATTTTTGTTTAACCCCGTTAAAAACTGTGTTTACAGCCTTCATGTATTTGCCTTGACTTGGAATGAAAAGATTTGAGCCATATTCATAACCGATATAAATTTCCCTAGCTTCATTCAGTCCAAGCATTGAAATATCAAGCGCCGCTTCATATAAGTCTTTCTCCGAGAAATATTCCAGCTCCTTTACATATTCCCACTTCCAGTCATCTCCCTTACCTGCATACTTGTACAAGGCGTTTGACGAAACCAGGTATTCGGCACCCGCTTTATTCCAGGCATCATTTTTAAAGCCAGTTTCAGCTTTTCCATCAATATCTATAAAAATATCCCTTTTGGCAAAAAAAGCATTTCCGCAGATCATGAAATAAAGCCTGTTTTTCTGGAAGGCGGCAAAAAAGCCGTTTTCAATATTCCCTTCAACGGAAGGAGCTTTTATCCAGTCTGTCCTTTCTCCGTCTACCGAAAGCCTTTCCCTTATTAATTCAAAATCCTTGGTGGAAATTGTTTGCAAAGAGCTCCAATCCCCGATGTAAAAGTCCTGTCTTGCCCTGATCCTGAATTTGTATTCCGCAGAGGACTTTAACCCTTCAAGCCTGAAGCTTTCCGAAGCTTTGCATTCATATGTTTTCCCGTCAAATTCTATTTCATATTCAAACGGTCCAGATTCAGTGTCCCAGGAGATTTCAACCGATTGTGCGCCAGTCTGTGCCTTTATGCGTGAGGGAGGCTTTAACAAGGCGGATTTGAAGGCAATTCTGTTTGATGCTGTCCCTATTAATCCACCTTCCTTAGGGAAATTCATGCTGTTGCCTGCGCTTATCCCAATACCTATTTCAGATGGCGATGCAATCCCCAAGTCGGAAAGCTTGACCCCAAATTCAAAAACATTGTCTTTGGCTTTTATCTCTGCTTTTCCACCTGCTTTCCATGACCAATCGTCGTTCTTTCCCGAATATTTATATATAAAGCCATTATCTATCAAATAATCAGCCCCGCACTTAAGCCACTGATGCCCTTTATAGCCGGTTGCTTCGTTTTTGTCGGTATCTAAATATATTGACCATTTATCTTCAGGATGCTTAAGCTTTCCCATAATATACAAATTCCGCTCATCCTGCACGGCTTTTATAACCATTTCACTGCTGTCCTGATTTTCAGCGACAGGCTTAACGGCATTCCAGTCATTGCTGTCTCCGTCAATTAAAATAAAGCATTCAACAGCCCTCATGCCTTTATACAGGGAAACCTTTTCAACCGCTTCATCCTTTGCGTCGTTTATGGAAGGCTTTGGGACGGAAGGCTTTGGAGCCACGCTTTTCGCATCGGGTATTTCTTGCCTGTCAATAGAAGGCTTGTCAGAAATCGTTTTTATTATTGCAGGACCAAGCTGCAGCAAGTCATACATTGCAAATAAAAAACAAATTAATAATACTGTTAGCGGAAGATATTTTTGTAATCTTTTCAAAGCCAGCCCTCTCCTTTTTAAAATGCAGTATTTGATTCATCCGCAAAAACCCATTTTCTGAAACTTCGATGAAATAACTAACGACTTGTCCTGCAATTTCGTCGAGTAATTTATTCATCTTGTTCCAAGAAAAGCTGTTTTTGCCGATGAATCAGTGTTTTAACTTACTAATACTTAAGCAAGCTTTCAGATAACCAGGTAAATATGCTTTTCCTCTCAACCTTAATCATCGGCTGCCTGCAGAAGGTATAATAGTCAATATTTTTCAGGTAGTATGACAGCCTTATCAAGGCTGCAAGCAATGCCACGAATGAGGCGGCAAAAAAGCCGGTACCCATAAAGCCAATGCCTTTTGTTAAAAAAATGTGTGTAAGCAGCACGCTTCCTGCCGAAAATACAAAGGCTGTTAAAAAAGCCCCCAGCCTGTCGTCAAAATACAATAAAAGCAGCATGGATACAAACATCATTATGCATCCGAAGGCTCCGATTACAAGGGTTGAGTACACTCCGTTCATTAAACCCGTTTCAAGGTAATGCCCCCAGATAAATATCCCTGCCCATATGAATATAAGACTGCAGAAAAGCTGAATTTCACCAAGCTTCTTAAGCTCAGTCCAGGTTGCGTCCTCCATATTCTCCCTGGCATTTTTTATATCCTTGTAGCTGCCTCCGCAGGTTATACTGTTATAATAGCTTCTGTAGGCTTCAAAAAATGAAGTTTCAGTTCTGACTACAAAAAACACCATTGAAGGAAGAAATGAAAAGAAGGAGTAAAAAACCGGAACATCATACGCAGGACAAATCCTGTAAGTCTGGACAACAGAAGTTCCATGGCTGCTCAGCCAGAGAACCCAGACATGCCCGTAAAGTCCTACGCAGTATAAGAGTCCTGTGGCAAAAAGTCCCGGATAAAGATCCAGATACTTTAGAAACGCAAATATTTTTCCAGATAAATTATCAGTTTTAAAGTAATCCTTGACAGATGAGGCTAGTATTACCGCTATAATAAAAAAGCCTATATCAACACAAATAATCACATATCCGCAGGACATCGCCCCGAATAGCTTAAGCATAACATAATAGCTTAAGAAAACTCCCAAAAAGCCATAGAAATATGCGGCAAATATTTTGGAGTATTCCTTTATGGCCGTGATATAAACACCCAAAAGCCATATAAGAGAAAGCTCAGCCATTAGAACATAGGCTCCCGCTTTCAGCGTGAGGCTTAGAGGCGATTTATAATAAAGCAGCGCAGCGCTTACAAGGCAAATAGGAATGCATATGGCGGCAGCTCCGTAATATGATTCCAATACTCCTTTCTTATCATTTAAATAGATTTTGTCTGACGTAAATCTGGACAGCACCATACAAAAGCCGGATGTAATAACCTGTGAAATAAAATAAGCATACACTATGGTAGACGATACAACCAGCCTGTCGTCATACGCAAATTTCTGTTTTTGCATCACAAGCTGCAAAAGCACCAAAACAGATATGCACAAAACCATCGGCCCTATTGCTACAGCCGTCGAGTAGGACATGGCTTTTAAATAAGCAAACAAACCATTATATTTAAAGAGCTTTTTCAGCTCAAAACCTACACCAGCCATCTATTCATCCCTTCCCGCCTCATCAAAATATATCTTCCTGTAAGAGCTGATAAACCTTTCCATGGTATACAGCTCAGAAACTCTTTTTTTACCGTTGCTTCCCATGGTTTCCCTAAGCTGTGGATCTGAACACAGCTTGATTATTGCCTCAGCCATCAAATCAGGCTGCATAACGGGAACAACAATGCCAGCCTTTCCGAAATTGTCATTGTCACCGTAAAGCAGCTCTCTGCAGCTGCCCACATCTGTTGCCACAAAGGGCTTTCCGGCTGCCATTCCTTCCAATATCGCCAGTGGTTGTCCTTCGCTTATGCTGCTAAGCAGCAGTATATCCATATCTCCTAAGTAATCATTGACATTAACCGTGCCGGTAAAATAAATATCTGAAGCTTCCAGATACTCAACAAGCTTTTTGCATTCCTCATAATATTCCATATCTTCATCCACCGGTCCCATTATATACAGCCTTGCCTTGTCAATGCTTGATTTAACCGTTGAAAAGGCTTGCAGCATTGTCTTTATATCCTTTATGGGAACAACCCTTACAACCGCTCCTATATTTATATAGCCGTCCTTGTTTCTTTTTGGCTTTTCAAATAATGCATTGCAAGAAACTCCATTGGGAATAATTGTTATTTTATTTCTTTCACAGCCAAGCTCAATTTCTATGTCACGATTTCTCCCGAATAAGGTGATTACCCTGCAAGCATTGTCATATGAGCATCTTGAAAGATTATAGAAAAAATTGATCCAATCATTTTTAAAGCCTTTTATGATCCATTCTGACTTTATTATCTCTTCTTCTCTTTCCCTTGCATATATACCATGCTCCGTCAATATATATGGCTTATTATATAAATAGCCTCCAAGAGCCCCCAACACACCCCCGTATCCTGCGCTTACGCTATGATATATATCGGCCTTTGGAACCTCCTGCCTTATAACATACAAAAGAGGAAGAAGCATTGACCTCAATGTCCAGAAAAATTCCGAAAAGGCCAAATGACTGAAGCTTTCTTCATAAACCTCCCTGATTATTTCAAAAAAATCCCGGCTCATAAAAAAATCAATTATCCTGTCAACCTTTATTGAACGGATATATTCAAAAAGCCTTCGCCAATCAATACACGCACCTGTTATAAGCTGCTTTATCGTCTCTCTGTTCTTCTTGTCAGTAATGCTTTTTTTAATTGCTTTAGCTTTTTGGTCAAGACACTCATCCATAAAAATTTCATGGACATGCAAAACATTATCCGGCAAGGTATATTTAAATTTACCCCTATCAGTGCTTTTTGCCCCGATAGCATATATTATGAACTCAAATTCCGGCAATCCATTAATCAGAGTGTTCACCCATGTGGAAACACCGCCTGTTATATAAGGATAGCTTCCTTCACAGACAATACATATTTTCATTGCTCACCTCCGGAGGAAAGCTCTATTGAAAAGCTGGGGTATTTTGCAAATACAAGGTATAAGTTTTCATCAATATTCGTGACAATACAATTTTTTGAGCTTAGCGGTTTTTTTTCAGATTTCAGCATAAAATACGCCTCACCTGCAAAGCCGTTGCAATAGCCGTATAAAGTACCGTTTTTTTCAGTAAAATAGGTTTTCAGCTTTAAATAGCTTCTAAGCACCTCTCCACCGTCAGAAGCCGTCATGGGCCTTAACCATCCGAAATCAGCATTAATTCTTTTCAGAATGTTTCCGTACTGAACGCTTAGCTGCTTCCAGGACAACCCGCTGCTTCTTTTCATGTCAAAAAGGTCATCCGGATGTATAAAATGCGAAAACAAGCCATGAAGGCCTATCCCATTCAGAATATACCACATTGTTTCATCCGAATCACTGTAAGCATAGCTTATCCTCGGATATTCAAGAATTCCGTCACCGGCTGCCTCAAATTCCTGCAAATAAGCATCGGGGTCATAATCATTCATATAAAGGGAGGATATGATTTTTATGCTCGGGATTGCTTCCCTTAAGGCTGCACGGCCCTGCGGAGATAAAATATTTGAAGGAGGTACATATACCCTTAATTCATAGTTTGGGTATATCTCCTTGAAAAAACGATGAACTTCCTTCAACGCTTCACGCATATTATTAATGTCAGGCCAAGGGTTGTAACCCAGGTCCGCTTTTATAAAGCCCTTCGGAGCAAGAGACTGGTGGTTGTAGCCGTGAATGCCAAGCTCTCCTCCCGTTTTTAAAAGAGCTTCGCCATACCTCACCAGATTCTTCCTTGCAGCGGGATCATCAGGAAAAAATGGGGGATTTACCTTGTTATTGTAAGTTTCTATAATTACTCCGGTATATAAAACATTGTTTTCTTCAGCTGCCTTTAATACATCCCTCCACCATATATTGTAAAAAAAAGTTTCGTTGTCCATTCCGTATTCCTTTGATATTTCCTCATTTTTTCCCGATGTAAAGGGAGCAGGAAAGTCGTCAATGAATACTATTTTTGAATTTAACACCGGATAAACAAATAGTTCGTCTGTAAGGGACAAAGCTCCGGCAAGAAGCCCCCTGTTCATTTTCGTCCAAAGGTTTGTGCCGTTAAATACGACAGCCCTGCCTTTTCCATATTTATTAACCCATAAAAGGGGAATTCCCTCAGAGGTTTCCGCATAAATATCGCAGTTTTCACTTATCCTGGCATTTAAGCTGGAATTAGCAAAAAACGATTCTTTTGATGCATATCCCTTTGACCTTGCCATAACGCTTTTTTTTATTATTATACCTTTGGTATTGGCTACACCTTTTGACTCAACCACTCCAATCAGGCCGGAAATTGCATTCGACGATTGGAAATTCAAAGGCCTGAAGGCAAAAAAAGCACTTCCCCCGCTCCTTACATGCTCAACAAGCGCTTGAGGGTATGAAAGCAGTTCTATGTTTTCAAAGGTTATTATGATTGACTTATAATGGCCAACAGCTTTAAAGTCTTTTGCGTCCTGTATTTCATAAGCTTTTTTCATGTATTCCAAAACCTTGCAGATATTTTTGCTTAAGCTTATGCTATGCTCTTCATTTCCATTTTGCAGAATTAAATATTTCTCTTTTAAAGCAGCTTCCGAAATATACTTTTCATCAAAGGAATCCTCTAATTCATTGCTTATTTTATATTTATAGGTGTTTGAATATCCTTGCATTGAAGATACCTGCGGATTCTTCTGGGCAAGCAGCAATAATCCCAACAAGGCCGTAATGATTATTAAAACAAATGCTGATTTTTTATTGTTCACACCGCACCTCCCGACCAGAAACGAATTATTTCAAGACCCTTGTTTGTAAATTTCAATTTAGAATCCTTCATTGACTGTATAACTTCTGCAAGCTTCTCCCCGTCTTGTTTCAGGTAATAAAGCTTTGCCATGTTTGCATAAAGCTCCTCAGACTCACCGCAAGCCTCTGATAAACGATTGCAATATTCCTCGGCTCTTTGATAATCCTTACGCTTTATGTCGCATTCTATTTTTCTTAAATATAGCTCTTTGCTTGATTTTTCAGCCTCAATCAATTCCCCGTACAGCGCAGAAAGAATGTTTAAAGCCTTTTCCACAGCTTTTTTACTGTCAATTGCGCATCGCACATAGCTTTCCAGAACAGATGCATATTGCCTTTTTAAATTGTAATCCTCAGGATTTTTTTCAACAAGCCTTGAATATTCGTACAAGAGCTTTGAAAATGAGCTCTTAACATCCATCAAAGCGACAGCAGCGTAATGGCTTGCCTCCGTATCCTCATCAAGAAGGGCTATTTTCAGCGCCTCAATATGCTTTATCGAATCGCTCTTTAAAAGGTTTATAAGCATATTCTTTTTGACAGTGCTGTCAAAAAGAATCAAGGCATCCGTAATTGACACAATATCCGATTCTTTTTGTTTATTGGCGCGGATAAAAGCTTCCTGACTGTCCCTGAAATATAAATCCTCAAAAGCTTCGTCAGGCCTCCCATGAGATTTCACCAATGCTTCTTGTATATACTGTACTATCATATACAGCGGACCAAATGCAGGAATCAGTATAATTATTACTAATAAGTAAAAAGCCTCGCTTTTGTTTTTGCTTTTTAATCTGGCAAGCCATGCGGCAAATGAGGCAAAATACAGCAGTATTATATAAATCATGCGATTCCCCTTATGGCAAAATCAGCTTCCAGCCTTTTAATAATAGCTTGGGAAATCTCCTTGCCTGTGTTTGATAAAACAAGCTTTATATTGCCATCCCTGTCAATTCCCACATGATCCGTCTCTCTTATGCAGGCGGAAAGCTCTCCGGCAATACTCAATGCATATCCTTCTTTATGCTTTAATGTATGATCATTGCTTTTTGACTGTACGTCAAGCACTGTGTATTCAATGCCAAAGAGCTCATAACCTCTGCTTTTACTCTTTATAAGCTCCTCAAGATACTTCGGCTTAAGCAGCTTGGAGCCTTTGAAGTACCTTTTGTTCACTATGGCATCTTCATATGCTTTGGCTTTGTTAAAAGACTTTGTTATTAGGGCCACAGCAATTTTAAACAAGCTTTCATGATACAAGCTGAGCTCTTCAAACATTACTCCGTCCACACATATAAGCAAATTTGGATTGTTGTCATAATAAACAGGAGCTGCCATGAGAGGAAGTCCTTTTATAAGGCTTCTGTTTATAAACGTTTCATTTCTGTAAATAATTTGCTTAAGTTTTTTTTCCTCCTCGAGTTTTATAGAATTCCTGGGTTTAAACTCAAAGCTGTTTGATTTGCATATAAGCCTTAAGTATGTTCCGGTATCATTAAGGACATATATTGATACCATGCTGGCTTTCATTATCTCCTCCACTACTTTTAAAGCTCCTATATATATATCCTCCGTCTCAAGGCTGTCCAATTCAGAAGTAAGCTTGTATATCCTCCCAAGGCTGCCTCCGGCACTGATAACCTGCTCAGCCAGCTCATCCTTGGCAGAGCTCACATAAGAATACAATTCCTTTATATTGGCCAGCTGTTCATTGATTTTTGCATTAGAAGCCTCAAGCTCGGATATTTTTCTTTTTTTGTTATCAATATTATATGAAACAACCAGTCCTGAAAGAATATATACAAATATTGTCATAATAGAATATTTATTATATATTAAAGAGTGCACATCTCCGTTAAATCCTAAATGCATTGACACCACCAGTGATACTGCCAGAATAATTGAAATGATTCCCTGGGCGGAACCGTAAACTATGCTCATAAGAATTATATATACAAACGCATAGTCTGTTTGTATAGCTGAGAATTCCTGGCTCTTAAGCTTCCCAATATAAGTGAAGGCCGCTGCGATTCCAAAAGCCAAAATATTTTCAAAATAAGGAATATACTTGTCAAGCAGCCCTTTACGAGAAAAGCTTGTTGCTGCAGCTTCTTTTCGAGCGTTTTCCGATTGAGTGCAATACCAATCAATCGTTTTTGAAAGGCCTTCTTCGAAGGAATATTTCGGAGCCCAGCCCAAAAGCTCCTTTGCAAGAGTATTGTCAAGCCTGGATCTTGCTATTTCTCCTTTTCTCTCAGGCCCATGTATTATTTTTTTGCCGTAGCCTTTTTTCTTATATATTTCCAAAAGCTCATTTATGCTTATTTCCGTATTGGAGGATAAATTCATAACACCGTTTACTTCCTTACGGGAAGCTTTGAATATTGCATCAGCAATATCCTCAACGTAAATGAAATCCCTTGTCTGATTACCATCGCCCCAAACCGTAAAATCCTTATTTTCAGCAAATCTTTGGGTGATAATTGAAATCACTCCGCTTTCCTTGCTCATACCCTGTCTTGGACCATAAACATTTGAAAATCTGAAGCAAACAGTCCTCATACCATACAATTCATTCCATTTACGGCAGTAAAACTCACCTGCAGCTTTGCTTATGCCATATGGAGACAAAGGATTTACAGGCTGTACCTCATCCAACGGCAATTTTTCATTATTTCCGTAAACCGCCGCAGATGATGCAAAAATAAAAGCCTTTGCTCCGTATTTTTTCGAAAGGTTTAAGATATTGACAAGCCCGAGAAGATTCGATGAAGCATCCGAAAAAGGATCCCCAACAGAAGCCATGACATCGGTTTGTGCCGCAAGATGCACTACAATATCAGGCTTTGCCGCCTTAAAAACATATTCACATTGGTCATCCTCGATATTAAGTCTGAATATTTTTGCCGCTGAAAAACTTATATTGGCCTTGCATCCGGTTGAAAGATTGTCAATTATATATACGCCGAAGCCTTCCTTGTAATATCTTTCAGCCACATGGGAGCCAATAAAACCGCATCCCCCTGTAATGAGAACATTCATACACTATCTCCTTATAAATCTAAATCAAGCTTAAAATAATGCAAAATACTAATTATTGAAATCTATGTATTTATACCCATTTTATAAGGTTTAACCCCTTTTTTCAACATAAAAATATTACCCTGTTTTACATTTTTAGTACTCCGTTCCCATTTACTATACTAAATAAAAATAGTAAAATAAGAAAAGGAGGTTTTTACTATGAAAAGAATTTTTTTAATGGCGGTGCTGTTTACCATGATAACCTTTATTGCAAGCGCTAACACTTATGACTCCGGCAAGACTGCCTACGGTGTTTTCGTAGGGCTAGATCCCTCTTCAAAATCAAAGCTTTATTCTTACAGGGAAGTGGTTATTGATGCTTCCTGCTTCAGCGCTTCCGACATAAATGATATAAAAAATAAAGGCATTAAAGTATTCAGTTATTTAAATATCGGTTCAATAGAAGATTTCCGTGAGTGCTTTTTGAAATTTGAGCATATAGCATTGGGAAATTATGAAAACTGGCCCGGAGAAAAATGGATAGATGTATCTGATTTAAGCTGGCAGGACTATATTGTGAATACTGCTGCGAAAAATTTAATCGATAAAGGCGTTGACGGTTTTTTCATTGACAATGTGGATGTTTACTCGTTTTGCAAAAAGGATAATATTTTTTACTCTATTGTTTCAATCCTTGAAAAGCTGAATTCAACATACAAAAAGCCTGTCATAGTAAACGGAGGCTATGATTTCTTCACGAAAGCCATGGCTGAAAAAATCAACTTATGCGGCCTCGCATATGGAGTAAACACCGAAAGCGTAATAACCACCATTGATTTTAAATCAAACAGTTTTTTGAAAAACTCTGTCGAGAATAGGAATAATGCGATAGAATACCTTAAAATACTTCAAAAAAATGGCCTTAGCATATATGTAATAGAGTATTCAAAGAATAAGAAGTTAAACCTTGAAATAGCTAAGCGTTATAATGAGCTTGGGTTTAAATATTACATATCATCAAGCATCAACCTTGACTGAAATAATTTGAGCTTTTATTATTCTGATTCTGCTTGTTGAAAACCCAGCCTATTTAAAACATCTGTCAAGGCTTCTGTACTGGATTGCTTCTGCCACATGGTTAGCCTTGATGCTTTCGCTTTCCTCCATATCCGCTATGGTTCTCGCCACCTTGAGTATCCTGCTGTGGGCCCTTGCGCTTAAGCCTAATTTGTCAAATGCGCTCTTTAGCAAAGCTTTGCCTTTGTCATCAAGCCTGCAGTATTTGCTTATCATGGCTGGCTGCAGCTGCGAGTTTGAATATATCTTCAGCCCCTTATAACGTTCAAGTTGTATATTTCTGGCTTTAATCACCCTTTGCCTTATAACCTTTGAGCTTTCCCCGGACGGCGAGCCCTCCAGGTCCTTAAAGGATACGGATGATACCTCAAGGTGTATATCAAGCCTGTCCAGCAAGGGTCCGGAAAGCTTGCCAAGGTACTGCTGTATCTGGTTTGGGCTGCACCTGCATTCTTTGTTTTCCTCCAGGTAATTTCCGCATTTACATGGATTTGCCGCACATATTAAAGTAGTTCTGGAAGGATATGAAAGACTTGCATTTATTCTGGAAATAGTCACAACCCCATCCTCCAGAGGCTGCCTCAAAACTTCCAATGCAGTTTTGCTGAACTCGGGCAGTTCATCCAGAAACAATACTCCAAAATGCGACAAGCTTATTTCCCCCGGTTTTGGGTACTTGCCCCCTCCGACAAGACTTACGGCAGATATTGTATGATGAGGAGACCTGAAGGGTCTGGCAGTAATTAGAGATGTTTTGAGCGGAAGCATTCCGGCCACGCTGTGAATTTTCGTAACCTCAAGCGCCTCCTCAAAGGTAAGGGGAGGAAGGATAGTCGGAAGCCTCCTTGCTATCATGGTCTTGCCCGCTCCGGGAGAACCTATCATCATACAGTTGTGCCCGCCGGAGGCAGCTACCTCCAGTGCGCGCTTAACACTATCCTGCCCTTTTACATCTGAAAAATCCACATCGTCTTCATTGTAATTGTTAAATAAGCTGTTTATATCAACAGTATAAGCATTAATTTCATTTTCGCCATTTAAATGCCTTACAACCTCCTGCAAGGCCGAGGCAGGCAATACGCATAATCCTTGAACCACTGCGGCTTCATCAGCATTTTCCAAAGGAAGAATCAATCTTTTTACGCCTTCATGGAAGGCTGAAACCGCCATTGGAAGAACTCCGTTAACAGGTTTAAGCCTTCCGTCCAAAGAAAGCTCTCCAATAAACATATATTCGTCCAGCTTACAATTGTTTACCTGCCCCATTGCAGTCAGTATTCCCAAAGCTATAGCCAGATCAAAGGCCGAGCCTTCCTTTTTCACACTGGCAGGTGCAAGGTTTATAGTTATTCTTTTAATCGGAAATTCAAAATCTGAATTTTTTATTGCTGACTTGACACGTTCTTTTGATTCTCTTACCGCCGTATCACCCAAGCCTACAATTTCAAATGCAGGAAGACCGTTGCTTATATCTGTCTCAACCTCAACTATATACCCATCTATTCCAGCCAAGCTGCAGCAGTTAATCTTTGATAGCATTACATGTACCCCCCGAGAATCAATTCCCAGCTTTATACAATATAATACTATAATTTACATTATTTGTATAGTGTAATATTTTTTATACTTTGCGATTTATTTTTCATTAAGAAGCTTTCTCAGCTCATCCATGAATGTGTTTATATCCTTGAACTGCCTATAGACAGAGGCAAACCTTACATATGACACTTCATCAAGGGCCTTCAACCGGCTCATAACCATCTCGCCGATAGTCTGGGTGGTTACCTCTCTTTGCAGGGAGTTGTATATCTGGCTTTCAATATCCGATACCAGCTTTTCCAGGTCGTCTATGGAAACCGGCCTTTTTTCGCATGCTCTCAGCAAGCCGTTCAGCAGCTTTTCCCTGTCAAAGGGCTGTCTGGTCTTGTCCTTCTTAATAACCATCAGAGGAAGGCTTTCAACCTTTTCATAGGTTGTGAACCTCCTGGTGCACTTGGAGCATTCCCTGCGCCTTCTTATGGCGGAACCCTCATCAGTAGGCCTGGAATCGATAACCTTGTCTTCGATAAACCCGCAATATGGACACTTCATCTCAAAACCCCCAGCTTCTTCTTTAGCATTCCTTCATAATATGATTGGTTCCCAGAAAGCAGCTGCTTTTTGCAGCTATCTTCCTCAATCCAATGATTATTGAAAACATCCTTCGAGGATGTTGTGAAAGTCATGTATGCATAGCTTTCATCAATAAATCAAAGAGTGACTTTTTGGGATATAATCATAATATCGGATAAAGCGGATGAATCTTAATATCATTATTCAAAGTATTTCCTTATAAATCTTTCATCCATATCAACCAGGATGATGTCCTCACCTATTTTTTTCACCTTTTCCCACGGAATTACAAATTCCGTGTCCTTGCCAAGAAGTCCAAAAAGCCTTCCGCCTCCAGGTATTATAATTGATTCAATCCTGCCATCCTCAAGGCTTATCTCTACATCGCAGACAAATCCAAGGCGTCTGCCGTCGGACATATTTATGACTTCCTTGTCTCTCATCTCGGAAGAACGAGTCATATACACCACCCCTTAATTAATAAATTATATGATAAAAAAAATGTGTATATGAAAAAAGACCACAAGGGTCTTGTTTATCGTTAAATATGCTTTTTCATATGCAAGAGCGCTGTTTTTTCAAGCCTTGAGACCTGAGCCTGTGATATTCCTATTTCCTCAGCCACCTCCATCTGCGTTCGGCCTTCAAAGAACCGCAGGTTTAAAATCAGCTTTTCCCTGTCGTTCAGCTTTCTCATTGCCTCTTTCAGAGCTATTGTTTCAAGCCAGTTTTCATCGATATTCTTATCATCGCTTACCTGATCCATTACAAAAATAGCGTCTCCTCCGTCATGATAGACGGATTCGAAAAGTGATATGGGATCCTGAATGGCATCAAGGGCAAAAACAATATCTTCCTTGGGCATTTTAAGTTCTTCTGCAATCTCGTTTATTGTGGGCTCCTTGGAGTTCTTGTTTGTCAGCCTTTCTTTTGCCTGAAGCGCCTTGTATGCAATATCACGCAGAGATCTGCTTACACGTATGGAGTTGTTGTCACGCAGATATCTTCGTATTTCTCCGATGATCATTGGCACCGCATAGGTGGAAAACTTTACATTCTGGTTTACATCAAAGTTGTCAATAGCCTTTATAAGCCCTATACAACCTACCTGGAACAAATCATCCACATACTCGCCTCTGTTGTTGAATCTCTGTATTACGCTAAGAACAAGCCTAAGGTTACCTTTGATAAATTCCTCTCTCGCCGTAGAATCTCCTTTATGCATTCTCTCAAAAAGCGCTTTTTTTTGCTCGTTTGATAATACCGGCAATTTTGATGTGTTAACTCCACAGATTTCAACCTTGTTGACAAGCATAGAAAAAACCTCCCGGCAATAATATTAAGTCAGTATCATTATTGCCACGAGTGTTTTTTTTATACTGTATAAAAAAACAATAAATTTTATAAAAGCACCTTGACAAAATTATATCTAAAAGTGCTCATTCCCCCTCGCTTGAACAGTTAGTGTAAAGTAAATTACACTTGGTTTATATTGAAGTATGCTATTTGCAAGAAGTTCAGAGTTTTTTGATATTGTTTCCAATGCTTTTCTGCAATTACAATCTCGAATTAAACTGCATTGTAAATTTCCAATTAGAACCTTGGGACTCTGTCCCAAACCCTGGGATTTATCGCTTTTGTTCTCCAAAAAGAGAAAAGCAGCCATGATAGCTGCAATTCTCTGTATCTCTTTTTTATAGAA
>JAOACY010000030.1 GCA_026417615.1 Clostridia bacterium | reverse complement strand
CTCAACCACTGCTCGTGCTGCTGCGCAAAGAGGATAACTATTTCCCAATCATCTGCACCAGCAATAAATGCAGCGACAGCAATAAATAGGATATCGATTAGTTTATGCAGGACTTTTCCCTGCTGCCGCAAATCATGGATCATTGAAAAGTAACTCACAAAACTTGAATTCATCATTAGTATTATACCCCATTTATGTTTTATTAATACATAATATACTATATTTAACTTTATACTGCAATAAAAAATGACTGAAAAGCTAAATTTTTAGTGCTTTTTCAGCCATTTTGTCTGTCTATATGGAATTATTTTGCTTCATGATTTTGCCCTGTTCCAAGAAAAGCTGTTTTTCCGGCAGAATAAATTTTCTAATTGTAATTTGGGATGTTTTATTCTATACTCAATTGATAAAATGATTGGTAACAAAAGCAGCTTAAGACATCCTGTTTCCAAAAAGCTTGCTGACAGCGTACTTAAATAGTAAAATTAAAAATATAATATAATTATTATAGCTTCAGGGAGAGTAGAGTATGGAAAATAAGAGAAGGGTTGCCGTAATTTTCGGGGGACAGTCCTCGGAACACGAAGTATCAAGGGTTTCAGCACAGTCGATTATTAATAATATTGATAGGAATAAATTTGACGTAGTGATGATTGGAATAACAAAAGACGGCAGATGGCTGCATTATTACGGGCCGGTTGAAAAGCTGGCAACTGGGGAATGGCAGTCAATAGCTGAAGCCGGAATGGGCAAGAAGGAATTGATGCCGGGTTGTTCTGCGTTAAGCCAAGCCTCGGGTTTTGTTTCCCCCAGATATATATTTAAAGCTGCAGGAGCCGAGGATGATTGCAAGACAATAGATGTGGCAATACCTGTCCTGCATGGCATAAACGGGGAGGATGGAACAATCCAGGGTCTGCTGGAGCTGGCGGGGATACCATATGTAGGGTGCGGAGTTCTTGGATCTGCGCTTGGGATGGATAAGGCATACGCTAAGATAATATTTGAGAAGGAAGGTATTCCCCAAGGCAAGTATCTTGTATTCAGCAGGAAGCAGGTGGAGCAGAGCGCCGATTCTCTTGCTGCCAAGGTTGAGAGTATGCTTACATATCCTTGCTTTGTCAAGCCTTCCAATGCAGGATCGTCGGTTGGAGTCAGCAAGGCCCATAACAGGGAGGAGCTCGTGGCAGCCCTGCATTTTGCTGCCAGGTATGACAGGAGGATTCTTGTTGAAGAATTCATGAACGGCAGGGAGGTTGAGTGTGCGGTACTTGGCAATGATGAGCCAATGGCATCTACGGTGGGAGAGGTGGTGCCATGCAATGAGTTCTATGACTATGAGGCAAAGTACAACTCCAAAGACAGCTCAAAAGTGATTATTCCGGCGGATCTGCCTTCGGCTACGGTTGAGCTGGTTAGAAATTATGCCGTTAAGGCATTCAAGGCACTGGACTGCTCCGGGCTTTCAAGAGTGGATTTTTTTGTCGACAAGGTCACAGGAGCGGTATATATAAACGAAATAAACACCTTCCCGGGCTTTACTCAAATAAGTATGTATCCCAAGCTTTGGGAAGTGTCGGGCATACCATACGGCAAACTCATTGAAAGGCTCATTGAGCTTGCGATCGAGAGGTTTGAGGAAAGCAGGAGAGAAATATAGATGCTTTGTTGTTTACAGAGAGAGGAGTGTTAGTGTGAATAAAAATGTGATTATTTATGTCAAGGGTACTCAGACAGCTGATAACCAGGAAGCAAACCGCCTTGAACTGGTCACTGAAGGGAAATATTATAAAAAAGGTGAAACATATTACGTAACATATAAAGAAAGTGAAGTGACGGGAATGGAGGGCACAACCACTACTCTCAAGGTTGAGAGAGGAACTGTCACCCTCCTGAGATTCGGAACAGTCAATACACAGTTTATATTTGAAGAGGGCCAGAAGCACATATCCTATTATGATACTGCATATGGAGCTTTCACCATAGGAGTCAGGGCCAGCAAGGTTGACATAGATGTAAATGATGAAGGCGGTGAAATTTGGGTTGATTATCAGCTCGAAATAGATAATAATAGTTCTGGAGAAAATGATTTTTATATGTCAATAAGAGAGGCAGGACAATCGCATGTTAAATATTGTTGAGAACTTAAGGCAGGAAATAAAAAAAATAACGGCGGAGGCTGTGGGCAGGGCGGTGGAAAGCGGAGAATTTGCACAGCTTGAAATGCCTGTTATAAATATTGAAGTACCAAGGGAAAAAGGTCACGGCAATTTTTCCGCAAATATCGCAATGCAGCTGACAAAGCAGTTGGGGAGAGCTCCGAGACAGATTGCTGAAGTAATAATAAATAAAATGGATTTGGCAGGTACATATATTGAAAAGGTTGAATGCGCAGGACCCGGCTTTATCAATTTCCACCTGAAGAATGACTGGCTCTATGATGCGCTTGCACTGATTCAGTCTGAAAGGGAAGGGTACGGAAGGATAAACATCGGTGGGGGCCGGAAGGTTATGGTGGAGTACGTCAGCGCAAATCCAACCGGACCCCTGCATATGGGGAATGCCCGGGGCGGTGCGCTGGGTGACTGCATAGCGAGTGTTCTTGAGGCTGCGGGCTATGATGTTACCCGAGAATTCTATGTTAATGATGCAGGCAATCAGATAGAGAAGTTTGGGATATCCCTTGAGGCAAGGTACATACAGCTGCTTAAGGGTGAGGATGCAATAGCCTTTCCGGAGGACGGGTATCATGGGGAAGATATTATTGACCATATGAAGGATTTCATAGCGGAGTACGGGGACAAGCTTCTTGACGAAGAGCCTGAGTCCAGGCGCAAAAAGCTTGTGGAATTCGCCCTCCCTCGCAATATAAGCAGGATAA
Organism: Clostridia bacterium; assembly: GCA_026417615.1. Taxonomy (GTDB): domain Bacteria; phylum Bacillota; class Clostridia; order Acetivibrionales; family JAFADI01; genus SKW22. The sequence continues at coordinate 33,337 of JAOACY010000030.1, read as the reverse complement.
AGGCTGCGCTTGAAACATATGGCGTAAAGCATGACGTATGGTTTTCGGAGCAATCCATATACGACAGCGGTGAGCTGGACGAGACGATACAATTGTTAAAGGAAAAGGGCTGTACTGTGGAGAAGGACGGGGCTCTCTGGATAAAAGGCTCTGTTATGGGTGTCGAAAAGGATGAAGTTTTAATAAGGAATAACGGACTGCCAACCTACTTTGCGGCAGACATTGCATACCACAGGAACAAGTTCTTAAAGAGGGGCTTTGACTGGGTTATAAACCTCTGGGGGGCTGACCACCACGGGCATGTTGCAAGAATGAAGGGAGCCCTGGCAGCCATAGGCATAGACCCCTGCAAGCTGGATGTCGTATTGTTCCAGCTTGTGCGTCTTTACAGGAACGGAGAAATTGCCAGGATGTCAAAGCGTACGGGAAGAACCATATCCCTTACAGATCTTCTGGAAGAGGTAGGCAGGGATGCGGCAAGGTTCATATTCAATATGAAGGCTTCCGGAAGCCATCTTGACTTTGACCTTGACCTTGCTGTTCAGCAGTCAAATGAGAACCCTGTGTTTTATGTTCAATATGCCCATGCAAGGATAAATCAGATTATAAACAGACTGGAGCAGGAGGGCATAAAGGTGCCTGAAATGACTGAAGTAAATTTGAGCCTTCTTGTGCAAAAGGAAGAGCTTGAGCTGATTGCAAGACTTGCCGAGTATCCGGAGGAAATCAGGATTTCGGCGGAGACTCTTGAGCCGAGCAGGCTCACAAGGTATGTTATGGAGGTTGCGGGACTGTTCCACAGCTTCTATAATGCCTGCAATGTAAAGGATTCGGAGGATGAGCTAAGAAAAGCCAGAATCATTTTGGTAGACAGCACGAGGACTGTCATGAAAAATGTCCTGGCACTCCTTAAGATATCAGCTCCAGACAGGATGTAGAACAAATTGGAACAAGTATGGATTTATATTGGGATCAAAAGCTTATAAGCATGCCCTTTTTAAGGGCGTTTGCTTTTTCCGGGCCTGCCAAGATTTCAGCCAGCTTAAGACCCAGCTCCAATGCTGTGCCGGCACCCTTTGAGGTGATGACGTGGCCATCCACTTCAACATTGGATGTGCCAGGCTTTGCCCCAAGCAGCTCTTCTTCGCAGCCCGGGTAGCAAACGGCGCGTCTGCCTTCCAGAAGACCGAGAACGCCTAATACCGTGGGCGCTGCACATATGGCTGCGATCCACTTTCTGCTGCTGTCAAACTGGAGAAGCTTTTCGGCAAGACCTTTATGAGCCTTAAGATTTTTAGTTCCCGGACCACCTCCGGGAAGGAATATCATATCGCAATCTTCAAAATCAGCCTCACTGAAAGTAAGATCTGCATTGACTGCAATGTCATGGGCTCCAACAACCGTTTTGTTATCTGATATTGAAACCAGCTTGGTATCCACCCCTGCCCTGCGCAGTATGTCTATAACGGCGATGGCTTCGATTTCTTCAAAGCCGTCTGCCATTTGAACAAGTACCTTCTTCATTGTAAATCCTCCTCAAAGTATTTATAATTTGATTCTGCTGCAAAAACCCATTTTCGGAAACTTCGATGAAATCACTAACACCTTGTCTTGCAATTCCTCACCCGCATCAATGTGACATCCTGTCACGTGATGCGGGTGAGGAATTACTGCAACTTCGGTGAGTGATTTATGCATCTTGCTTCAAGAAAAGCTGTTTTTGCAGTAGAATCATAATTTTGATTTTAGTATAACTGCACGATACAGGCAATATTTCCTGAAATATTTCTGTAACATTATTTTTACCAATAATTAATATTACATGGTTAACAAAATGCTGAAATCAGCCGAAATATATGAAAAGGCATATTTTGCTTAATTGAGTTTTTAAAAAGAGGATATAATGTCCCGGATGCAGTTGCCTGCTAAGCTTCATGGAGGAGGACGGTCGATTGGCTAGGTTTATGGATAAACGGAACAGGAAAGCAACCAGTAAAATACTTTTAATTGCAATACTATTATCAACAGCTTTTTTTCAAATGTCATACTCTGCCCGGGCTACAGACAGAGAGGGGCCGGAGGCTGTTCGATTCACTTCAGGCACAGCCTCTTGGGACGATATAAGATATATGGAAACAACAAACCTTGACTTTAACGGGAAAATATATATACATTTCAACAAGGCGATAAAAGTTGATCCGGCTTTTGTTCAGCTTGACGCAGAAGGCAATCCTCTGCCTGTTCTGCCTTCATCCTGCGTAAAGCTGTACAGGATTCCCAAGGCAAATCCGTCGAATCCTCTTCCCCCCTATGAAAGCACAGGCTATTATTTGCACGAATATGTACAAAACTCAATTAAAAATCAAGTTATTCTGCCGGTGACGGTTCCTCCACAAGCAGGAGCAAACGCTCTGGAGAATGCCGAATATCTTGAAGAGCTGTCTGTTGCTGAAGCAAGGCTCATTGAGGATATAAACCGGCAGACAACCATTCTGTCAATTGCTCCTGCGGAGAATCTCCAGAATTTGAATAAATACCGTGTTATTATTGACAACAGGGCTTTGGAAAGCTCAGCTGGAATTAATGCTGAAAGGCCTATTGAGTTTGCGGTGTGGACAAAACCATCCTCCGCCGGAATCATGCCTCTGTGGACCGGCATGGATGAAAGCCTGGTTCAGTCGATTACCAGTGCATCTGCTGCAAATATAACTGTTTTTGATGTTATCAATGCACCTGAATACAACAGTACAACACCGATAAAGCTTGATATAAACTGTGAAGTTATTCCGGCAGTGACTGATGACGGCTTGATTCAGAATATGCCCAGCATAGTCAGAAGGATTAGCTTTAATGCTCTGAAAGGCATTACTCTTTCTCAGAAATACCCTGACAGGGATATCAGCTTAAGACCTAAGATTTCTAAATTTGAATTCCGCTACTATATCCAGGACGGGGCAAAAAAAACCAAGCTTTGCCTATATCCTGACAGAGAGCTTGAAGCGGGAAGGGAGTATGAGCTTGATATACCTCAGGGAACAATTAAATCAAGAGCAGGCTTAAGCCTTAACAGGCTGACGGTTAAGCTTTTAACAGTTCCGGATCCGCTTAAGTCAAGCACCATCCTGTCTGTTGAAAACAGTCCTTTGAGTATATTGGACCTTCTTTCCGATGCAAGCAAAAGATATTTTACAATAAAGGGCTATAACTTTAAAAGCAATATTGAAAAAATAGTGCTTCAGCCGTATTCCGGAAAGGCGGTAATCAATGACCCTGTGGAAATACCAAGGGAGTTTTTAATATTTGAGAGTCCTGCATCAATTAAGGTCAAGCTTATTGATCCTACTTCTCATATTATAGGGGACAGTCCTTTGGAGAAGCTTGCCAAAGATTCAAGCACGGGTCAGTACAATATTACTGTCCATTTTGGCGATGGAACTGCAGCGCAAAGCATAAATCAGGAGACGGCGCGCCTGGACATAAGATCAAAGGGAGCTCCCCAATTTCTTAAAGGATACCCTGATTCCTCCGGAGGAAGCACATGGCATGATGAAAAGTCTATTTTGCCTAGGACCATTGACGGTGTAACAAGATATTTCTTAAGGGCTACATTAAGGGATAATGACGGCACTCTGATATTTAACAACGCATCAGGGCTTTCTGCCATCAGAGACAATTGCATTGTCAATGCCTTGGGAAGCGATGAATCGCTGATAGATGCAGATTTTTTAACGGGAATTATGAACATGGAGTCTGCAAAACGCCAGTCATATATAGACAGCTATCTGTTCAACAGGAGTGCAAGTCTTAAGGAAGCCTATTTGTACATTCCTGTAAAGCTTTTAAGGCCACAGACTACATATAAAGTATCGATATCGCCTGAAATAGTCTATTTCTCGGACATGACACCTTCTACAGGCGGCAATGCGAATTTCACATGGAGCTTCACCACCATGTCCAATCCGTCAATAAGCACGATATCAACCGGAAGCGTTCCGGAAAACTATGACGAGAGCACGCCTATAGTAATTACGGGCGAGGGGTTCTATTCTGATACTGTCAGAGTCTTTTTCAATGCGGCTGAGGCATACAGGGTTGCTGTGAAAACGGGAGCTGACGGCAAAAAGTATCTTGAAGCTTACCTGCCAAGGGGAGCCAGCAGGTTGAAGCCAGGGGTGTACAATATTACTGTAAGAAACGATTCAAATCATGAGAGAGTATCCTATGGTTCTTTCAGTGTTGTTTCAGCAGGCAGGCATATACCTAATGAAGATTACAGCATAAGGGACAGGAGCAGCATGGGTTGGGTTAAGTCGGACCTGAAAGTCAGCCTTGATACTATTGAGCTTAAATCAAGCTTAAATAATAATTCTCTCGTTGAATTGGATTTGGACAAGCTCATGGGGCAAGATGTCCTTATAAGAAAGGTGAAAATAAACGGTGCATGGGGGCGTTCCATAGGCAAGCTTGATGTAAGATCAAAATGGGCAAACATAGCCCTGTATGGCCTTACTGTTGATTATTACTCATCAGATGCCGAAATAGAGCTGAGTCTTGGAAGAGTGGAGCCTGTAAAAGCCAAAGCACTTGAACAAAAGCTGCGCGGCAGTGCGGTGAAGTCTGATTTTATCCAGGTAACCGGAAAGAACTTCAGGCTTACAGGGTTGTCGCTGAGTATTCCTATAAAGAACAGCAGCGGCAGAGATTTGAAAGTCATGAGATACGACGAGGGCACGAGAAGCTGGAGTAATGAATGGTTCAGCACAAACCTTGTTGATATGCGCGCAGAGATACTGTCGGCAAATCCTGGAATATTTGTTGTCTTGGAATAAAGGGGGATATTTTGCATGGAGAAATTGACAATGAAAAGGGTTATGGCAGCACTTCTTGCATTTATAATGCTGACATGCCTTATGCCTTGGAGTGAAGTACGAGGATATAATCCTGACACATATAAGGTAACGGAGGTAAAGGTATTTGCGGTTTATGACAGCGGCAGGAGCTTTAAAGAATGTAAAATATCTTTAAGGGGCACCAGCCTTGACGGCGCAAAGGTCTACATGGAAACAGCATCCGGATACAAGGAGCTCACCAACAGGGATGTAAATACCGACCTTGTGCTCCAGTTCTCTGTGAGCCAGGATATGCTGGGTAACAGCCTTTTGATTGGAGGAACCGTTATACCCATAAATGCGGGAGACATGCCCAAGCTTACAGGAGTAAGCGGAAAAGTGCGCCTTGGCACGGATAATCTTACCTTGTACGGTGAAAACCTTACAAGAATCGATGATGCAGATATTAAAGCGAAATATGTAAATAAACTTGGGGAAATAGAGTTCGGACAATTAGGCAATCCTCCGCTTAGCATAGCGCCAAACGGCAAAACTGCAACCTTGAATACGCCTTCAGGCGAACCGGGCTTTCAGGATATTGTTTTTGAGAAAAATCTGAACCTGACAGGCATTAGCTTTAATCCGGCCAACCCTGATGTTACTGTTTCGGTATCCGTTAAATACACATATCTTGAGCAGTTCCGTCTGGTAAAGGATATAACTGCGACAAACCTTCAAATGCATCCAAATACCGGGGAAAAAGGCGACACCGTGTTCTTCGAGGCCGCTGCCAATACTCTTGACAGCTATGATGTTTTCTTTATAAAAAAGATTGACGGAACAGATCCGTATACAAACGCAAACAAAGGCACAAACAAGACCTTCCAGCAGAACTTCGGAGGCAAGGACGTGCTGGCCGTTAGGGTTCCCAATCTTACTGTGGGAGAATATTATGTTGTTCTTACAAACCCAATACCTGAGGGGCAGAACCCAATGACCCAGGTGTTCCAGGAGCTGGTGGTAGGTACAGCCCCCTTCTATGAGAAGTTTATTGTGGTTGACGGGAGCAGAAAGCCGAAGATATTAGCAGTCGAGCCCGGGACAGGCCCCGATAGCGGCTCAAAGGTTACCATTCTGGGGCAGCTGCTGGCTTCAATAAATATGCCTGAGTTTTTGCCCTCAAATCCAAATATTATAAACATTGAATCGCCTTTGACGGATCCTAACCCAAGAGAGCTGAAAATATCTTACTCACCGGGAAGCTATGACGGCGTGCCGGTAACTTCAGCCGAAAGAACCGTTAAAGTTTTAATAGGGGGAGAAGCTACCTTCCTTACAAATCCGGCAGGAACCAATTACGATGTTTTGCCCAGCAAGGATCTTGACAGATTTACAGTGCAGACACCTCAGGTTACTGATGCGGAAGCAAATCCTAAAAAGGACGTTGTTATAGAAATAGAAACCACCTTTACAAAGGCGGACAACAGCAAAATTATAATTAAAGAGAGAGCGGTGCTTGGCCAGGGCTATACCTATATACCAAGCAAAATTACTCCCACCATAACCGATGCCACACCTGACAAAATACAGATTGAACCCGACGGCAACGGAGGTTTTGTTTTACCTCAGGACATGATGATTGCCATTCACGGCACAAACCTGATGGTGCATAAGTTTGTAAACTCTTCCGGAAAAGAGATTACAAGATATCCTATTGTCGAAATAGGAACATTGGGACTTAATGTAAATGAAACTGTAAACCCGGGGGATCCCGTATCAAGCTCTGCTATAAGCATAAAAGTTTTTAATGCAGCAGGCAAGGAATTGGACGGTACTTCCGGCAATGAAATAGGAACGAGGATACTTGTAACAATACCAAAGGGTACGGTTATCCCTGGACTTACAAGTCTTACAAACGGAAAAGCAAAAGTGAACCTTAAGGTAAGCAACCCTGTAAGGAACTCGGAAAATACAGGAATATACGCACTCAAGGCTGATTATATAGAGCTCGTTCTTCCCGAAGATAATAAAAAACCCGTAATAACTTCGGTTACTCCCAATGTTACAACGATTGACGGAGGAGAGACCATTATAATTGAAGGCAGCAATTTCGCTGACGGAATAAAGGTGTTTTTGGATGGCGAGCCGGTTGCGGGAGTGACAAGGCAGGGCGACGGGAAAAAGCTCACCTTTGTATGTCCGAAAGGAAGAGAAGGGGATACCCAGCTGCTGGTCATGAACCCCGAAGGCGGTATGGACACATGGCCTTTCACTTTTGTCAAGGCTTTCACCAACCCAAAGCTTACGGATTTCTTGCCCAAAAGGGGAAACACGGGGACGTTGGTTGTGGCAACAGGTGACAACTTTTTAAAGCCAGACCCGACTGCAAGCCCTAAGGATGTATACAGGCTCATAGGCACTAGGGTTCTGCTGGAAGGAAAGGACGTAAACCAGTATAACCTCAATGCGGTTACGAAAAGGGTGGAGCTCAGGGATTATGATATTCCGGGAAACAGGGAATTAGTATATATAACAGGTGGCGCAATAACTGCTTTCAGTCAAATTGATGCGCTGGTTCTTGAGAATCAGAGCAGCCAAAGGTATTATACCCTTGAGCTGAATGGAAAAGGGCAGTATGTGCTGTCAAACGGAGCAGGCAGCACATATGTTCTGCAGCTGAATGGAGCGGGCAACGCCATACAGGCGAGCAAGGAAGGCGGAAGCGTATTCAGTCTGACTGCAGATGCAGTCAACGATACAATTACAATCGGGGAAACACCGTCTATTACTCTCAAGGTAAGGACTTTTTATGCGGATGTTCAGAATAAGGACGGCCATACTGTCCTGGGCAAGCGTGTCAAGGTAATTGACAGAACCCGCCTGTACTTTGAGGTTCCTATTCTGGACGCTGACGGATACTATGACGTGACAGTGATGAATCCGGATACAAAGAAGGACAGCAAGCTGGACCAGCAGGGCTTCTACTACTATACACAGCCCCAGACCAATCCCCAAATAACCAGTATAGAGCCTCCGGAAGGTTCAGTTGACGGAGGGTATACCATAACGCTTAATGGAAATGATTTTGAGGATAATGGCACAAGCAAGACCAAGGTATATATTAACGGAATTGAAGCAGCTCCTCAGGATGTGGCTGTAAGCACAAACGGAAAAAGCATTGAAGTGAAGGTGCCGAAGTATCCAGGTGATCTTGTTCAGACGACAGGTGGGAACAGGCATACAGTACCGGTGGTTGTCGTAAACCCCGACGGAGCAAGTGCCAGCAAATTGGACGGATTTACTTATGTAGTGCCCGGGAGCTATCCTAAGATATCCAAGATTGTCCCGGCCACAGGTTCTGCTTCGGGCGGGAAAATAGTGGAGATAACCGGAAGCGACTTCAGGTTCTACGAGCCCTATGCGGATACAAACAGGAATGGTAAATGGGACAGCGGAGAACCCTATACGGATATTAACGGCAATAACGAATGGGACGGGCCTAATCTGCCTGCATTTGAATACGATCCTGATATCACAGGAGTTAAAGCCACTGTTGATGTAAATGGGCAAACTTACAGCTATTATGCTTCGCCGGCAATGCCAAAGGTGTACTTTGGCTCAGCCAGGGCTAAGATTATTGAGTTCTCAAAGGGGTATCTCAAGGTTCTGACCCCGCAGGGCAAAGCCGGACCAGTTCAGGTCTTTGTGGTGAATAATGATGCAGGTGTATCAAATAGGGTAAACTACACCTATGTGGCATCAAAGCCAACTATTTCAAAGATTCTCCCAAACGAAGGAAAGAAACAGGGCAAGGATAAATTGGACATACTTGGAACTAACTTTGAGCAAAGTAAAGTTGAAGTTTACCAGTCCATTGACGGGAGCGGAAACGGAATTGTAACTCCTAAGACAATGCCTCTGGTGCGTTTCGGAACAATATCAAACAGACAAATTCCAAGAGACCAGGAGAATTCGGGCAGAATAGACAACGGCAGGGCAACAGTTGTATTGGAGGGCGGCCTTAAGGTGGAGTACGATGCATCAGGAGCAAGCAAAAGCTTAAGAATAACAGTTGAAGACAAAGGTACTTATCAGGCAACCATAAATCAATACGACGATTCTGTAAAATACATCGATTTGGCATTGCTTAGAGACGAGAACAGCCAGTATTCGGGGTATGAGCTTGTCCGTGTAGAGGTAGCCGACAGGAGGCTGATTGTAGACAGGGGATATTCACCTCAAGCACAATTAATCAACCCGAATCAGCTTTCGGTGCATTCCGCATCTTATTACACCATAGGAACTGTATCTGTGACGGCAGTTAATCCGGACGGCGGAACTGCCACGGGTTCTTTCACCTACAAGAACCCGGCCAGCGACCCCAAGATAATAAATATAACCAAGGAGAACCAGCCTCCTGCGGATGGCAAGGATGGGGCTAATGACATAAAAGTCCTGAGGATGAGCATTAGGGGGGGAAGCATCGTAAGCATTGTCGGTGAGGACTTCCGTGAAAGAGCGAGGATACAGGTCTCTGACGTTGTTGACCTTCGTGCCGACAAGATAACCTACAGCCTGCCGAACAAGCTCACCTTCGAAATGCCTGCCGTCCCTGACAGCGCTCTTGGGAAGCTGCACCGGGTAGTAGTGCTGAATGAGGATGGAGGTTCTGCCGCATCAGACGAACTGACACCACCGATTTATATAATATTCACAAAAGGCGATACTGCTCCGTCCGTTAAAAAGCTTACACCAAACACAGGACCGGCTACAGGAGGGACAAGAGTCAAGATAGAGGGCGCGGATTTCCGTGAAAGAATGGAAGGCTACAGAGGAAGGCTTTCTGTGTATTTTGGCGCCTACAAGGTTCCGGATTCGGAGGTAACTGTCGTCGACTATAAGACTATATTTGCAAATGCTCCTTCAAATGTTCCCGGAAAGGTGAAAATAAGAGTGGAGAACCCTGATGGAGAGGTTTCAGCCTCTGCGGTTGAGTTTACTTATCTTAGCTGCCCGAAAATCCTGACTGTTGTCGACCCTGCGGATCCATCGGAGAATACAAGAATTTCATCGGTTTCCGTTGAGGGAGGACAGGAGTTAAAGCTTAAGGGAAGCGGCTTTATGGCTGGAGCAAGAGTGGTTTTCAATCCCGTCATCAAGAGAGCGGATCCTAATGCCAAGGGTACAATTATAAACATAAACGGCGCAGCTTATTTATTGGAAAGCGGGACTGACGGCACCGGCTTCAAATTCATTGACAATGAAACAGTGACTATTATTGCGCCAAAGGGCAAGGTCGGAACAAGGGGAATTATAGTCATAAATCCTGACACGGGAGCCAGTGAGGTGTACGGAGATATAGCTTATGGCCTGCCTGAGCTTGCCGCACCTACAGGAGTAAGAGCAGAGCTTGTTTATGACAGGTATATAAAGATAAGCTGGAATGCTGTTGGCGGAGCAAAGGAATATGAAATATATGCAATCATAAACGGCAGCGGCATGGAGCTTATAGGCTCGACAGAGCTGAACAGCTACATGTTTACCGGCATTGAGCCGAGAACAAGCTACAGGTTTATAATAAAAGCCATTGCGGATTACGGTCCGTCAAACCCTTCCGCAGAAAGCAACACCGTCACAACAGGCGCAAACGCAGGCATGCCTGATGATGACGGCGGCTTGAATGACAAGACCACCATGGTAAAATCAGGATATTCGGCGATTGTTGTTATCGGACGCAAGGATTTTTCCGATAAAGAAATTACAATAGATTTGACTTCGGGAATGCTTTCAGGCAGCAAGGAGGTAACGGTAAGCATACCTGCATATGTTATTGCAAGCGCAAGCGCCAGAAATATTACCATTATCGGCAGCGACTTTACCATTAAATTCAACCCGTTTGCCTTCAAATCCTCAAAGATGGAGGAAAACAGGAACCGGAGGGATGCCGGCGTAAGGTTCAAGGTAGCTCCATATAATGAGGGTACAGATACAAAAGCCGGCGAGGTTCCGCTTTCAACGCAGTACAATCTGGAATTGACCATGTTTGTCGGCAAGGATAACTCAAAAATGGAGCACTTGAATTCCAATATCGAAATGGTAATGGATTTTGATACTTACAAGGCCGGCATGCGGGGTTACCAGACCGCTAGCTTAAGCAGATATGAGGGCTACGGCGATGGATGGATGCAGACGGGGCAGGCAGCTTCATCAAGCGGCTTTGTACGCGCATATGTCAACAAGCTCGGCAGATATATGGTAATAGGCAGAAGAAGGTAACAGCAAAAAATATTACAGCTTGAGAAAAGTGATTGCTCAAAGGCATTTCAATAGCATCGGAAAGATGAATTCGGGGGAAATGTCTCCAGGGCTGCAGCATGAATTCACTTTCCTCGGAGGCATTCCTTGAGGGTAGGTGAAATGGCCTTTGCCCAATAACTTTTCCATGAAATATATTTATTGAATTTGATGTATAAAGAGTACAGCTACAAGGGAAGGAATGGTAAAACCAGTGAAAAGAACGGCAGCATTTTTTCTTATAACTGTAATGATAATATCCATCGGCAGCGTGGCTGCAGGCAGCAATCCATACCTGACCGGCTATGTGGAGGGCTTTTTCAAGGGGGCTGCAGGCCAAAGCAAAGTGCAGATAGAGGACTATGACGGGATTGTGCATACTTTGGATGTTAATACAAATACAGCTTACCTTATTGACCAAAGGGAGGTCAAATTATCGGTGTTCAAGCCGGGACTTGAGGTTTACGGCCGATTGACGGGCAGGACTCTATCCAGCCTTGAGGGCTATTCCACCAGCAATATGGGATATATACAGCCCGGAAGCAGAATAAGAACCGGCACGGTTAAGAAAATTGACAGAGATCAGATTATTGTTTCACTTCCGACAGGTGATCAGGAAACATATTTCTCATCATCCGCTACAATTGTTACAAAAAAAGGAGTGAATGCATCATTAAATGCTTTATATGAAGGCGACGGCGTCAGGCTGTATTTTGATGAAGCAAACAGCTTCATGATAAGCCGGATGGAAATACAAGGCGATTCAATTCTTATAAAAGACCTGTATAAGGGAAGGCTTGGTGTAGTAGACCAATATGATAATGCAGTGACAATAACCGGAGTGGAAATATTCAAAAATGCCAAATGGCAGCCCCTGCAGAGCTCCCTGAGAATCAGCTGCAGTGATGAAGCGGCGATATATATTGCAGGCAGGAAGGTGCCTTTGGGGAATTTGAAGCAATATGCAGGAAAGACCTTCTATATGGCCGTAAAGAATTTCTTCGGCAAAAGCAGAGTGGAAAAGATGGTTCTGGCTAACCAATATGAATCGGTTTATATTGATAAAATCAGCGAAATTAACTGGTTTACAGGTGCATTCGAGCTGGCGGGCCGTAAAAATATTGCGTTTAACGAAAGCAGTATAATTGTGCGCAACGGAAGGCTTGTAGATCAATACGCTCTCAATCCGCTTTCGGACGCTTTTGTTGCAACAGACGGAAGAGGCCGGGAGCAGGCAGCAGGTGTGGTATATATTTTGAACGAAGACCTTAACAACTCAAATATCGGTCAGAACAATCTGTATGCGGGCAGATTGGACCAGATAATTCCGGACAAGCTTCTGATGAAGGAGTTCTATCTCATGAACAAGAATCAATGGGAATCCTTCAATGACCAAAAGGAGCTGTTCTATGACAATGATACGGATATTTACGACGTGGATGAGGGAAAGAAGGTTTCAGCCAAGGAATTTTACACCATGGACTATGCGGTAGAGGAAAGCTCGGGTTATGCAAAGAGCAGGGGCCTGAAGGACTGGTACGGATATATATTTTCTGACGGTGACAGGATATCGTCAATAATGGTTCAGAAGAACCTTGATTCAATGTTAAGGCAAAGAGTATCAACAGGACAGATTGAAGCTATAGAAAATGATCCGCTGGTTGGCTGGAAGTTAAAGCTTATGAACTCATGTGACTGGAGCAGCCTTAAAGAAAAATGGATGGAAAGATCGGTTTCAACACCGATAAATATTGATAAAGCAATGCTGATACGTGACGGCAGGATGGTATCCCGGGACACCTTGAAACCGGGGGACAGGCTTTACATTGTGAGGGATGACTACAACGCCAAGGTTGTGGTTGTAAAATAGGTCAGGGGCAAGCCTGCCTGAAGAAGTAAGAGGCTGGACGCTAAAAAATGCTTGCTCAAAAAGGAGGACAAGGATGAAGCGGGTGCTGATTGCATTCATGGTATTTTTAATCTTAAGCCAGTCAGCTCTGGTCTACGCTATACCTACGGAATTTTCCGGAGGCGTCAACAATGAGTTTGAATATTCTGAGTACGTTTTTTTAACCGGCGAGCCTGTCAAATTCACAGGAACATGCAAGATAACTGAAACTGTCTCAAAAGATAAAAAGACTGTAAGCTACAGGATAATTCTTTCGCCTGAAGACAAAAAGCTTGAAGGAAAGCTTGACAGGAACATGTCCTATATTACTACATATACAAAGTACAGCGAAAAGGGACAGACTACATCGCAGACCACCGTGGGTACTGTGAAGGAAACCATAGCTGTTGGAGCTAACCGGTACGAGCTTAAAAATTACCAGTTTTACAAATCAAATGTCATTGATAACAGACCTGTGGCGGATTATTACAACGGAAATATCAAAGGCAAAAAGCAGTACTCGATAAATACGGACGAAGGAACCGCAACCATCGATATAAGCGGCGGAGATGTGGGCTATGAGAATTTTTGGGGAAATACGGACACCCAGTTGATAGATTATGTAATTACAGTGAATAAAAAAGGCTCTGGAGCAAATGCTTCAAATGAGTCATGGCAGGGTACGGTGAAGGTGCAGGTTTCCGACAGCGGAACGAAGCAGCTGAGATATTCTCGGAATGAAGCCGGATACTCCAGCTTTGATGGCGGGTACATGAAAATTATAAACAGGGAAATGGTTTCAACCTATAGATATGATTTGCCTGAAATAAAAGGAGGCAAGCCTGACGCAAACAAGCGCAAGCAGGGCAGCGTAGAGCTGTCGCAGAGCATGCTGCCAAAGCTGGAACGCTTGGTCGTTCCGAAATTCAGGGATATCGGTGGACACTGGGCAGAGGATTATATAAGCAAGCTGTATTCTCTTGAGGTGTTCGCAGATACAAAGGAGTTTTTCCAGCCGGATGTGGCGATGACCAGATCGGAGTTTATCAAGGGTGTTATGCAGGCTTGCAACATCAGGCCCAATATTGATCAGAAGAAGACGGTCAGCACATCAAAAAAGAAGACGGCAGAGACACCGGTTTTCAAGGATTTGAAAACAACAGACCCAAACTATGCGTATATAAAGGATGCTGTTGAGAAGGGAATAATATCCGGCATGACCCCGGAATTATTCAAGCCCAATGATCCTTTAAAGAGAGGCCAAGCCATAACGATTCTTATAAGAGCGCTGGGGTTTGAAAATAAAGCACCAACCCCAGGGTTTGCCACTTCCTTTGCGGATGATTCACATATACCTGGATGGGCGAAGGATTGCGTTTACGTTGCAAGAGAGCTAGGCCTGGTACAAGGGGACAGCAGCAATAGATTTAATTCCGAGGCTGTGTTAACCCGTGCGGAGGCATCCGCTCTGCTGGTGAGGTTTCTGGAATTTCTGCAAAAAGACCTGCAGAAGGATTACAGAGAAAACATATTACTTTATAATTGACGCATATATATACATAAAATTTTACTGTAAAGGGGAATTTTTTATGAAAAAGAATCTATTAATGAGAGTGTCAGCGCTATGTCTCACAATAATGCTCATACTCTCTCAGACGGCTCTGGCTGCGGGAACTTCCGACAAGGATCTGGAGTATTTAAAAAGTGTAATGGAAATGATCAAGGAGAAATATAAGGATGAAGTATCAGACAAGGAGCTTATTGAAGGGGCTTTAAAAGGAATGTTCAATACCATGGATGCCTACACCGTATACTATAGTCCCAAGGAAGCCAAGGAATTCCTGGGGGAAGTTGAGGGCAAATATGAAGGAATAGGCGTTATGATGAACAAGAGCGATGACAATTCAATTTTAATCAGCAATGTATTTTCCGGCTCACCTGCCGAGAAGGCGGGCATTATTGCAGGGGACAGGATTGTAAGCGTTGATGGCAGAGGAGTCGCCAGTGCCTCGTTAGATCAGGTTGTAACCTGGATAAGAGGCACGGCGGGAACGGAAGTAAGCCTTGGAGTTATAAAAGCTGGCCGGTCAGATATTACAGTGATAAAAGTGACAAGAGCGGAAATCAAAATAAATCCAATACATTTTGAGATTAGAAATGGAATCGGATATATTAAAATAGCTTCTTTTAATTCCAACACGAGGGAATATATAAATGAAGCATTAAATGTTATGGATAATAACGGCGTTGACAAGCTGGTGCTTGACTTGAGAAACAATCCGGGAGGAGAAGTAAGCCAGGCTGTTGAGGTTGCAAAAAGGTTTGTGCCTGAAGGCCTGATTACAAAGCTTAACTTCAAGTCCGAAAAATATGCTGATGAAAGCTACTTCTCAACGCTGAAAAGCCCAAAATACAAGCTGGCGGTTCTGGTTAACGAAATGAGTGCCAGCGCATCTGAAATTGTGGCAGGTGCCATTCAAGATACCAAGGCGGGTACTCTTATAGGAACAAAAACCTTTGGGAAAGCAAGGGTCCAGGTTTTAATCCCGCTTTTGACCCCGGAAGCGTATGAAAAGTATGAGAAACAGCTTGGAATCAAGGTGCTTAATGCATATGACCTTATAAACCTCCATGGCATTATGCCCGAAAACTCAGAGATTATCGGCTGGACCAAAATTACCGTCGGAGAGTATATTACTCCAAAGGGAAGAATGATTGATAAAACAGGCATAGAACCGGATATTAAGGTTGAAAACTACAAGCCTGCAATGGATATAGACGTCAACAGCATTCAAAAGCTTGCCAAGGCATCAAAGCCGGCTTTGAACAGTGACAGTCCGGACGTGTATAACGCTGAAAAAATACTTAAGCTTGCAGGCTATGATGTTGACAAGCCTGACACAAAGCTTGACTCAAAGACCTTTGAAGCAATAAAGAAGTTCCAGAAGGACAATGGCGGATATCCATACGGGGTTCTTGATTTTACGACCCAGAGCAAGCTGAATGAAATGCTCGACAAGCTGATCCTGGAAATCGACAAGCAATATGCCAAAGCAGTTGAGATACTTAAATAATTGGCCGGCAATATTAAAAAGACAGCGCAAACCCGATGCAGCTGTCTTTTTAAATGGGCAGATGTTACTATATCTAAATAGGAGGATTGCATCATTACTTTTTTTTTGCCCGGAGTTAGAATTATAGTGAGAAGGATTATAATTCCGGGAGGTGTGTTCCATGACAATAAAAACATTTATCAGAGGGAAAAAGGGAAGCTCAATGGTCATATATGCCGCTGCTTTGATTGTGATAATGGGGGCCGCATCCCTGGCGGTTGACATCGGGTTTGCAATAAACGAAAAAGCCGCCATTGCAAATGCCGCAGACGCAGCAGCACTGGCTGGAGCCCAGGAGCTGGCAAGCGGAAACGGAACCGCTGCTTTAAGTGTTGCCAGAGCATATCTTGAAAAAAACGGCATGAAACCGGTTGATGCCGAGATAACAATAAATGACGGTGGAAATATTATAACTGTCAGAAACCGAAGGCAGGTCAACTATGCATTTGCGAGAATTCTGGGCATAAATAGCACCGTTGTCAGGGCAAATGCTTCAGCGGGTGCTTTTCCCGTTTCTGCAGTCGGCTCGGGAGTAAGACCCTTTGCTATTGAGCAGCAGACTTTGAATTTCGGACAGCAATACATACTGAAAGAAGGCGCCGGCGGAGGCAAAAGCGGGAACTATGGGGCGCTTGCCTTGGGTGGAAGTGGCGCCAGCAAATTTAAGGACAATATCATATATGGGTACAGCGGTTCTCTCAAGGTAGGGGATTATGTTAATACCGAGCCTGGCAATATGAAGGGACCGACTGAATCAGGCGTGCAAACCTTAATCAATAACTGCCGGCATTTTCCAAAATGCACCTTTAGCAGCTTTATTCCTGATTGTTCAAGAATAATAACGGTTGTAATAGTAGATTCACTGGATGTGAACGGGAGAAGCTCAGTAAGGATAGAGGGCTTTGCATCCTTCTTCCTTGAGAATGTGGAATCCAGCGGAGGTCACACACAAATAACCGGAAGGTTTATCAAAACCATTTGCAGCGGAGATGTCAGTGTAAGCCAGACTGATTACGGCCTTAAGGGGATTAAATTGTTAAACTGACGAAATTCGACTTAATGGAATTTTAACTATTGACACTAAAAAACCCTGAATATAAAATATATTAAGTATTATTGCTCTTTAAAGTTAACTTATTTTTTACATATTCAGCCGTTAGCTGCGTATAAGCCAGAAAATGGCTGAATCTATTTTGCGGGAGGATCAGACCATGTCAGTAAAATACATATTTGTAACGGGCGGAGTTGTTTCGGGCCTGGGAAAAGGAATAACAGCCGCGTCGCTGGGCAGGCTGCTGAAAGCCAGAGGCCTTCATGTAACCATCCAGAAGTTTGACCCTTATATAAACGTTGATCCTGGTACAATGAGCCCGTATCAGCATGGAGAGGTATTCGTGACGGATGACGGTGCTGAAACAGACCTTGATTTGGGCCATTATGAGAGATTTATAGATGAGAACCTCAGCAAGAACAGCAACGTTACCACGGGAAAAATCTACTGGTCTATAATCAGCAAGGAAAGAAAAGGAGATTTTCTTGGCGGAACGGTTCAGGTAATACCACATGTTACAAATGAAATTAAGGAAAGAATATACAGAGTCGGAAAATCCAATCACACTGATGTGGTTATCACGGAAATAGGGGGAACTGTCGGCGACATAGAAAGCCTACCCTTCCTGGAAGCCATCAGACAGGTGTCTACGGATATAGGCAGAGAAAATGTGATGTATATACACGTCACGCTCGTCCCGTATCTTGGGAAATCAGGGGAGCTTAAAACAAAGCCGACACAGCACAGCGTAAAGGAACTTAGAAGCATAGGCATACAGCCGGATGTAATTGTATGCAGAACTGAAAAACACCTTTCCAAAGAACTGAAAGACAAGATAGGCTTGTTCTGCAATATACCCGGAAACTGGGTAATACAGAACGTTGATGCTGAAGTGCTCTATGAAGTGCCGCTGATGCTTGAAAAAGAAGGCCTTGCGGAAATAGTCTGCCAGCGCTTGGGCCTGTCCTGCAAGGAGCCTGATTTGACTGAGTGGCAGCAGATGGTGGAAAAGCAGAAGAACCTTGAGGAAAGCGTAACGATTGCACTTGTCGGGAAATATGTCGAGCTTCATGACGCCTACCTGAGCGTGGTGGAGGCTCTAAAACACGGCGGGATCGCGAACAATTCAGATGTTAAAATCAAGTGGGTCAATTCTGAGCATTTAAACAGTGAAAATATCAAGAACTATCTGCTGAAGGCAGACGGCATACTTGTTCCCGGAGGATTCGGCGACAGGGGCATAGAAGGGAAAATACTTGCAGCAGGATTTGCCAGAGAAAATAAGATTCCTTATTTCGGAATATGCCTTGGGATGCAGATGGCTGTAATTGAATTTGCAAGAAATGTCGCAGGAATGAAAGGGGCAAACAGCTCAGAATTTGATAAGGCAACCAAGTACCCTGTAATTGACCTGATGCCGGAGCAAAAGGATATTGACGAAAAAGGCGGCACAATGAGGCTGGGTATTTATCCCTGCAAGATAAAGGAAAATTCAAGGGTTCATGAAATATATGGCGAAGGTCTCATATACGAAAGACACAGGCACAGATATGAGTTTAATAATGAATTTAAGGACGAGCTAACCAGTAAAGGCCTTAAAATATGCGGCGTATCGCCAAGCGAAAGACTTGTTGAGATGATCGAGCTTCCTGATCATCCATGGTACATAGGCGTGCAGTTCCATCCTGAATTCAAGTCAAGGCCCAATGTGCCTCATCCTCTGTTTAAAAGCTTCATTAAAGCGTCGCTTGAGAAACAGAAAAAGAAATAGCATCAGTATCCCGGTATAAATTCCTTGTAAATTGACAATACTTAAAGATAATGGATTTAAAAACATTATTTTAAATGTGAGGGATTTATATGACACGGGTTATAAATTTTATAAAGGCTTTCAAATTTTCACCGAGAAACGAAGCTGCTGTTAAAACGGCTGTATTGCTGGTCGCTGCAGCTATGGTTACTACCGCCTTGTATTCAGTCACTTATTCGCAAAACATCAACACCAGGCTTGCGGACAATCTAATCAGGCTGCATGTGGTAGCCAACAGTGATTCTCCCGAGGATCAGGCTCTTAAGCTGAAGGTCAGGGATGCTGTAGTGGAGTATATGAAAGCGCAGCTTAAGGACTCCCGGGATATTGAACAAACGAAGTTCATAATAAGCAGAAATCTCGGTAAGATTGAAGCGATAGCCAGAGAAGAAATTCAAAAAAACAGCAGAGATTATCAAGTAAAGGCTTCTTTGGGAGTATATCAGTTTCCTACCAAGCTTTACGGGGATATAGCCCTTCCCGCGGGAAGCTACCAGGCGCTGAGAATCGTAATAGGTGCCGGAGCAGGTGCCAACTGGTGGTGCGTATTGTTCCCCCCGTTATGCTTTATTGATGCAACACATGGCACAGTTCCCGATTCTGTAAAGAAGGACTTGAAAAAGGTGTTGTCTGAGGAAGAATATAAACTTATAGTTTCCGCTGATAATGACGGCGAAATACCAATCAAGGTAAAATTCAAGGTTGTTGAGTTTTTCCAGGAATCCAAGATAAAGTTTTCGGGAATGATAAGCAGCTTGTTCAAATAAAGGAAAAAGTCAAGCAGGGTTAACATCCCTGCTTGCTTTCAATTAGCAGGAAATCTACCACATTGCCCATAAGCAGCATGAGCAGAGGTATTATTGAGTACGCGTACCTTGCCTCAGGCACAAAAAGCAGTTGAAGGCAGGTAAGCATCAGTGCAAACAGGGCAATTACCCTCAGCCTGTTTTTTATTAATGAAAACAATACTCCAAGCCAGCCCAGAACAATAACAACATAGTGAAGAAACCAAACAGATTTGAGGAAAGTAAATTCTGCAGGAGCATAGTACCATGGATATCCGAAAATAAAATTCCATTTACCGACGGTAAACCACTTCAGGTACAGCAGAGGCTGTGTAGCAAAGCCTTTTATAATAAGCCTTATTCCCTCGGCAAACTGGTCGCTGACATTATATCGGGACAAGTCTATGTTGGCGAAATATGGGAAAGTGCCTGCAATCAGCGGATTGCCTGTCTGAGTGGCAAGAAGAATGAATTTGTTCAGCACAACAATATTCCTTATCCACCATGGGGCCATTAGCAAAACAACTCCTGCAAGCGCATATAAGAATATCCTGATAATCCTCTTGTCATTTTTTGAGGCAATAAAGTACTGGTAGGCAAAGGGCACCGCAAGCAAGGGAAATATCACAGGCCTTACCAGTACCGCCGCAGCAAAAACAAGTCCGCAGAAAAATGATTCAACCCTTGACTTGTTCTCCAGTATTCTTACTTGAAGGTATACATAAATGAGAAACAGAAAGTTGAAAAGCACTTCAGTAAGGATTAGCGTACAGGACCAGGCAAAGGTTGGGTACAAAGCATAAGAGCTTCCTGCAATAAGGCCTGTGGCCTTGCTCTTCAAGCGTCTGCCTGTAAGATAAACAATAATGCAGGTCAAAGACCCAAGCACTGACTGAACAATTCTGACCTGAAGAAGCGGACTTGAAGGCATATAGCCGAAAATAGAATATATGGCAGCCAAAAACAGCGGATACCCAGGTGTAATATAAGCGTTTGGTTTTTGCGACATATAGCCTAGAAAACCCTTTTCAAGAAACTGCCTCGTCATTGCATCATAATTGAATGCATCTGTTAACAAAGGCGGATGGTTTATTCCGAAAACGAACTTGAGCCTTACATATAATGCAACTGCAAAAAGCAGGAGAACTGCCAGTACTTCCAAAATAACAAGTCTCTTAAACGAAAGCTTGTTTATAATTGCTCTCATAAAGCTTTTCCTCCGGAAATTTTTTATATAATAACAATAATAACCCAAATAAATCCATATTTCAACGAAAATCTATACAAGAAAGGCTTGATGTGGTATATTACTTTATATGTTTGGGTTGTTTGGAAATTGGAGGGTTAAGCTTGGAAAAACAAAAGGTTCTTGTGATAATTCCAGCATATAATGAGGAAAAAAGCATAGGGGCTGTGATATCAGCCATAAAAGAGCAGAACGGTATAGATGTTGTGGTAATTAATGACGGGTCTAAGGATTGTACCGGCAAGGTTGCTGCAAATCACGGAGCAAGGGTCATAAGCCTTCCCTTCAATCTTGGTATAGGAGGGGCGATGCAGACTGGGTACATGTTTGCAAGGGATAACAATTATGATGTAGCTGTTCAGGTTGATGCGGACGGCCAGCATAATCCTTTGTATGTTTCAAGGATTATTGAAAAGCTTAACGAAACCGGCTGCGATATGGTGATTGGATCCAGATATGTTGAGGAAACTTCATATAAATCTTCAGCGGCAAGGCGAGTCGGAATGGTATTCTTTTCATGGCTGGTTTTTGTTCTCACCGGCTTAAGAGTCAAGGATACCACGTCAGGCTTCAGAGCTGTGAATCGCAGAGTAATTGAATATTTTTCCGAAAGCTATCCTGTAGATTACCCGGAGGTGGATGTTCTTGTCCGCCTTCACAAAAAAGGCTTCAAGGTATGCGAGGAGCCCGTGGAAATGCATGAAAGGCAGGGCGGCAAATCCTCTATAACTCCTTTAAAATCAATTTATTACATGGTAAAAGTAAGTATTGCACTTCTCATAAATTCGCTTCGCTCGGGGGAAATATCATGATAATCAGTGTATACAGCATCGCCATAGCCTTCAGTTTAATTTTTCTTGCAGTTATAGTGGAGCTCGTGAGAAAAAACAGACTCCAGGAAAGATATTCCCTGCTGTGGCTTTTTTTCGGGCTAACCCTGCTGATACTTTCAAGCACACCTCTTTTTATAGAAAAGATAGCCGTTCTTTTGGATGTAAAGTATGCTCCTTCCGTGCTGTTCCTTTTCGGAATGGTTTTCCTTATAATTTACAGCCTGAATATTACTGTGATTTTCTCAAAGCAGGCACAGAAAATAACCAGGCTTAACCAGGAAATAGCATTATTGAAGGAAAAATTGAATCAGGAAAAATCTGAACAATAAATCTGTTAAACACCATTACTTTAAAAGCTATTCCTAAGCCATTCATTGTACTAACCCTGCATGCTCATGAATAAGAATATGAGATGAAGGGGTGATTGTCTTTGGGAATTTTAGAATCAATGCTTAAGGATTACGAGCGTTTAAACAAGCATAATAAGGGCCTGAGCGAAAAGGAGGCAAGGAAAAGGCTTGAAAAGCACGGCCTGAATATTATAACAGAAAAGAAAAAAATTTCAGCTATAAAAATTCTCGCGGATCAGTTCAACGATCTTATGGTAATTATTCTTCTTGCTTCAACAGCCATATCTATGTTTATGGGAGAAATAACGGAGGCCGTTACAATAATTGCTATCGTGGCAATCAATGCTTTCCTGGGTTTTATTCAGGAGTACAGGACCGAAAGGACCATGGAGGCTTTAAAAGGCTTGGCGGCACCAACAGCCAGAGTTATAAGAGACGAGAAGATTCTAAACATACCTGCTGAGGAAGTTGTGCCCGGAGATCTTATTGTTCTTGAGACGGGGGATCGGATTCCTGCAGATGCCGAACTTGTTGAAGCAAACAGCCTTCATGTGGACGAATCTCTCCTTACGGGAGAGTCCGTGCCTGTGGAGAAGGAAGCCCTCTCCAATGGGAAGAAAATGCTGCAAAAAGGGCGAAAAGGCAGCTCCGTATATATGGGTACCGTCATAACCAGCGGCAGAGGCAAGGCTGTCACCTATGCGACAGGAATGAATACAGAGATGGGGAAAATTGCCGAAATGATCCAAAACATTGAGGAGGAGGAGACTCCCCTTCAGAAGCGTCTTGAAAGCCTTGGCAGGTACATTGTTTATGGATGTCTTGCAATATGCCTGGTTGTTTCCGTTACAGGCGTGCTAAGAGGGGAGAAGGTTTTCACAATGCTGCTGGCAGGAATAAGCCTTGCGGTTGCCGCGGTGCCGGAAGGGCTTCCGGCAATAGTAACCATTGCCCTTGCCCTGGGGGTGCAGAGGATGCTTAAGAAGAATGCGCTGATAAGAAAGCTTCCGGCAGTCGAAACTCTTGGTTGCGCAAGCGTTATATGTTCGGATAAAACCGGTACTCTTACGGAAAACCGCATGACGGTTAGAAAAATATATACTGCAGGCGCTGTTTTTGATGTCAAAGGGAACGGATATAATCCCGAGGGAGAATTTATATTAAATAACAGGTCTGAAAGCATTCAGAAGAACACGTCTCTAAAGCTCACTCTTGAAATATGCGGCTTGTGCAATAATTCCAAGCTGGTGAAGGATACGGACGAAAGCCTGGGGGTTTTTGGAAAGGTAAAGTCATTGGTTGCAAAAAGTAAGTCATGGAGGATCGAAGGCGACCCTACTGAGGGGGCGCTTGTTGTAGCAGCCGCAAAGGCCGGGCTTACTGAAGATAAGCTTTCAAAATCATATTTCCGGGTTCATGAGATTCCCTTTGATTCCGAAAGGAAATGCATGACGGTAATATGCGACAACCATAAAGGGGAGGCGCATGTGTTCACAAAAGGTGCACCTGATGTGATAATTGACAAGTGCAGCAAGGTATTGACTTCCAGAGGGATTGCAGCATTGAGTCCTGCATTGAGAACCGAAATAATGAAGATAAATGACAATATGGCGTGTGAAGCATTAAGAGTAATAGGAGCGGCTCACAAGAGGCTGAGCTCCAGGGAGTACCAGAATGGAGATGTTGAGCGGGATTTGATTTTTATCGGGCTTATAGGCATGATTGACCCTCCGAGAAAAGAAGCGGTGGAGGCAGTTCAAAAATGCAGGATGGCAGGCATCAAGCCTGTTATGATAACCGGAGATCACAAGTCTACCGCATGTGCAATCGCTAAGGAATTGAATATTTATCAATCAGGCGACAAGGTGCTTACAGGAGCAGAGCTTGAGCATATGGATGAAAGGAAGCTTCAGAATGTGGCAAAGGATGTGTCCGTATATGCCAGGGTTTCGCCGAAGCATAAGCTTATGATAGTCAAAGCATTGAAGAAAAATGGACATATTGTCGCAATGACAGGGGATGGAGTCAATGATGCGCCGGCTGTAAAGGAGGCGGACATTGGAGTGTCCATGGGAATTACAGGCACGGATGTAACCAAGGAAGCCTCTTCGATGATACTGATGGACGATAATTTTGCAACAATTGTTGCTGCAGTTGAGGAAGGAAGAATTATTTATAACAATATAAGAAAGTTTATCAGATACATGCTCTCCTGCAACCTGGGGGAGGTTCTCACAATGTTCCTCGGCATGCTTGTCGGCCTGCCCATACCCCTCCTCCCGATACAGATACTTTGGGTGAACCTGGTTACCGACGGACTGCCTGCGATAGCTCTTGGCTTTGACCCTCCTGAGAAGGATGTAATGATGAGACCCCCAAGAGGAGCAAAAGAGGACATTTTTTCGCAGGGACTTCTGGGGCTGATACTCTTTAGAGGGACTATCATAGGACTTTCTACCCTGGCTGTATTCGCTGCCATTATCCATCTGTCCGGAAATGTTGATGCAGCAAGAACAGGGGCTTTTGTTACGCTGGTTATGACACAGCTCATACATGTTTTTGAGTGCAAGTCCGAACGGAAGAATATATTTGAAATACCGCTGCTAAACAATACTTTTCTGGTGCTGGCGGTATTTTGCTCACTTGTGATGATCCTGGGAGTTTTATATGTACCTGCATTCCAGACAATATTTAAAACGGTTTCGCTAACTATGGACGACTGGATGCTTGTTTTGGGCTTTTCTGCTGTCGGACCTGTTTTGGCAAGCTTTTTCAGACTTAAAAAAAGATAGGAAACGCAAGATAATAATTGGGGGAGGCTGAGGGGATTTTTGAGCATGAAAATCGCCGCAGCCTCCCCCAATTATTAACCCTTGAAAACAAAGATCAAAACCTATATAATGTTGTTTGCCGGAAAACTAATAAGTTACAAATTGTTCATAATTTATTAAAATGTTTCAATGATAATTAGATTATTGCACTCAAGTTAGCAAGCAGGGGGGAAAAAGATGATCGAAATACAGAACCTGACCAAAAGATACGGTCAGATAAAAGCTGTAAGCAATCTGAGCTTTACCGTTAATAAGGGAGAAATACTTGGTTTTCTAGGCCCTAACGGAGCAGGAAAGTCAACCACCATGAACATCATAACGGGCTTTATTCCGGCAAGCGAAGGATCCGTGAAAGTTGGCGGCTATGACATCATGGAAAATCCCAAGGAAGCAAAAAAGCATATAGGATACTTGCCTGAGCTTCCTCCGCTCTACATGGACATGACCATTACCGAATACCTTAATTTTGTCAGCGAACTTAAAATGGTTGACAAAAGCAAAAGAAAAGCGCAGCTTGACGATATCATGGAGCTGGTTAGGATTTCAGATGTAAGGAACAGGCTGATAAAAAACCTTTCAAAGGGTTATAAGCAAAGAGTCGGATTGGCTCAGGCCCTGGTTGGAAGTCCTGACGTGCTGATCCTGGACGAGCCTACTGTCGGACTTGACCCCAAGCAGATAATCGAAATAAGAAAGCTTATCAAGGCTCTTGGAAAGCAGCATACCATAATACTCAGCTCACATATTCTGCCCGAGGTAAGCGCGGTTTGCGAACGTGTCGTAATTATCAATAAGGGGGAGATTGCAGCTGTAGATACGCCGGAAAACCTGTCAAAGGGTTTTGGGACGTCATCAAAGTTCTCTGTTACCATTGCGGGTCCAAAAAGCTCTGTTGAGGGATACATCAGGGATATATACGGTGTCAAGTATGTTGAGCAGAACCTCGAGAAGGAAAAAGACGTTATAAACTATATTGTTGAGTCGGACAAGGATATAGACGTAAGGCGACCTCTGTTCTTTGCAATGGCAAAGGCGGGGTATCCTATAATCGAGCTCAAGTCCATGGACATGACCTTAGAGGACATATTCCTCCACCTTGTAACTGATGAAAAGGGGGTTGAACAATAATGCAAGCCATACTAAAGAGGGAAATTAAATCCTATTTTAATTCGCCGATAGCATACGTATTGTTGGGATTGTTTACTTTTATCTGCGCATTGTTTTTCTACTTCGTAAATATCCAGTCTCAATCCGCAGATTTTAACCCGGTGTTCTCGACTATCAGTTTTATACTTATTTTTATAGTGCCGATAATGACAATGAGGATTCTGGCTGAAGACAGGAAGAACGGAACGGAGGTGCTGCTGGTTTCCTCACCTGTAAGCGTTTGGGAGATTGTGCTTGGGAAATACCTGGCAATGCTTGTTGTATTTTTGATAATGACATGTATTGTTGCCATATTCCCTATTATTATATTCATGTTCGGAAAGCCTCCCATAGCGCCTCTGCTTGGAAGCTTCATAGGCTTTATGCTTTTAGGCGCTTCTCTCATATCCATTGGTGTGTTTGCCTCTTCGCTTACAGAGAATCAGGTTATCGCTGTATTCTTAAGCTTTGTCATGATGCTGGTCATCTGGCTGGTGGAAAGCATAGGAAATGCTCTCGGCGGATGGGCTGCCAATGTGCTCAACTGGTTCTCCCTCACATCAAGGTACAACAACTTTACCTCAGGGTTGTTGGATATACCGAGCGCAGTATATTTCCTGAGCTTTATATCGGTATTCCTATTCCTAACAATGCGTGTAATAGAAAAAAGACGATGGAGTCAGGGGTGATAAAACATGAAAAAGATTAAAGAACTATTTGGAAATATTAATATGAAAAGCTTAAAATACGGCTCCCTTTCACTGGTTATGGTTGTTGCGTTTATCGCGATAGCAGTTGTTGTAAACCTGATGGTCGGGGCAATACAGGACAAGGGCCTTGTCAATCTGAAGCTGGACCTTACAACTGACAAGCTCTATTCTATTGGTGACACGTCAAAGGAAATATTAAAAAAGCTTGATAAGGATGTTGAAATTTTTGGTTTGTTTGACATTGGGGACATGAACTCCAATGAAAGGCTGAAGCAGATTAAAGAAGTGCTGAGCCAGTACGAGAAGTTCCCCCGAGTAAAGGTCACATATCTTGACCCCGATAAAAACCCGGGCTTAATCAAGCAAATAGACCCAACCGGCTTAAAGGATATTGACAAAGGAGACTTTGTTGTAAAAAGCGGAAACAAGGTAAGAAAGCTCAGCGGAGATGAAATAATCAAGACCAACTACAATCCGCAGACAGGACAGCCCATGGGGATGTCTTTCGTCGGAGAACAGGGCTTTACCGGCGCTATCAAGTATGTCACATCGGATAAGACACCGGTGGTTTACTTTACTCAGGGTCATGGTGAGGGTACTGTCGAAAGAGAGTATTCAAACCTGAAAAATCAACTGGAAACCAACAATTATGAAGTTAAATCCATTAATCTCATGACTTCTGAAAAGGTTCCCGAGGATGCTGAAATTTTAATGATCGCCTCCCCGAAGGCAGACATGTCCCCCCAGGAAAGAGACAGAATCAAGGAGTATTTGAAAAATGGCGGGAAAGCGGTATTCCTCTTTGATTCTCTTGAAAACGACGTTAAATTCAGCGAGTTTGAAGCGCTGCTTGCAGAGTACAATGTAGGAATAAACTATGACAAGGTGAAGGAAAACGATGACAGAAGGTACTTCCCAAAAAACCCGTATGCGGTTGTGCTGGACGTCCCCAAAAGCTCTGTAATACCCATTGACTATCAGCTCCTGCTGGCTAACTCAAGGAGCCTTAACATACTGAAAAACCAAAAGGAATACATGACTGTCACCACGCTGATAAAGACAAGCCAGACTGCTGTAGGCGAGCAGATTGACAAGTCCAGGGGCAAGGATATTGCAGGACCCTTGGAGCTTGGCGTTGCCGTGGAAAATAAGGGAGGAGCAAAGCCTTCCAGGATTCTTGTGCTTGGGAACGCATATTTTATAAGCGATGAAGCAAGAATGCAGTATGGCCAGTACTTCCAGTACGGGCACAATTTCTTTACCCTTTCATTGAATTGGCTTATGGACAAGAAGAATGAAGTAGTAATAAGCCCGAAGAGCTATGATATGCCAAAAATGAATATTACCAGTGCAGCTCAGGCGGGAATGCTTGCTTTGATAGTGGTAATTCTTCTGCCGCTTGCAATATTGGGTACCGGCATGTTCGTATGGATGAGGAGGAGACATTTATGAAAATGTACAGAAACGCAATTATCCTGCTGGTAGTATTCGGACTTCTGGCAGGCGGGTATTTGCTTCTGGACAGGAAGGTGGAAAAGAAGTCAGACTCAGGCAGCGAAGATACAAAAACAGAAAAAATCCTTGAAATAGACAGAGAAAAGATTTCACAGATAACAGTGAAAAATCCTGACGGAACCTTTGTCTTTAAGAAAAAAGACAAGGATTGGGTGCTTTCATCACCCGCAGGCTTGAATTTCAGCAAGTCGAAGATGTCCAGTATTGAAAGCAATATTTCTTCTCTTTATTCAAGCAAGGTTATTGAAGAGAATGCAGCAGATCTTGCACAATATGGACTGAACAGCCCCGTAATAATTGAAGTCAAGCTTACGGACGGCAGCGTTAAGACTCTTGAGCTTGGAAGCGAGACGCCTACAAAGGATGCGGTTTATGCAAAGCTGAAGGACAGCGGCAAGGTTTATACCATAACCTCTTATACGGCAGATACGCTAAAGGCTGCAAAAAAAGATATGAGGGAGAAGGCGCTGTTTTCAATCAAGCCGGAGGAGGTAATAAAGTTTTCGCTTGACAGGAAAGGACAAAATGTTTTCACTGCAAGCAAGAAGGATGAAGCCAGCTGGGAAATAACCGCACCGATTGAAGCGGCCGGTGATGCAGGCAAAATAATGCCGATAATACAGGATGTTGCAGCCGTATCTGTCATGGAGTTCGAGGAGGAGAACCCCGCTGATTTATCAAAATTCGGACTCGACAAGCCTTCATACGTTATAAGCTTTGAGACCTCATCAGTCAAGAATAAGATTCTTATGGGCGCCGAGAAGGTCAAGGGGTCGGAAATCTATGCCATGCTGGCAGACGGGAAAGAAGTGTTCACACTTTCAGTCGATAGCTTCAAATACCTTGACAAGCCTTTGAAGGAAATTATGGATTCCTTTGTCTATATAGTTAACATAAATGATGTTTCCAAGATGGTTGTAGAAATGGATGGAAGAACAACAACATCAATCATTGAAACAAACAAGGATGACAAGGACAAGGATAAATTCGTAGTAGAAGGCAAGGACGTCAAAGAAGCGGACAAGGAAAAAGGCGATTCTCTGTTCAGAAAGTATTACCAGAGCGTAATAGGCATAATAGTTGACGAGATTGATACAGCAGGAAAACCGTCCGGCAATCCTGAGGTTACTATAACGTACAGTCTGAAAAAGGCACCCGGAACAATGAAGGTAGAGCTTGTACCCAAGGATGGCAAATACTATTATGCCTTAAGAAACGGCAAATACACCAATATACTGGTGGAAAAGAAGAAGCTGGATGAAAAGGATGGCATAAGAGACAGCTATAAGAAGCTTGCGGAGGCAATAGGAATTAAATAGTACTTCAAAAAACAACCCCCGAATAGAATAGAGAAGGGGGTTGTTTTTTATGGAAGAAGTTAGAAATATTGTGAAGGTGGCAAGCATATATACCGCTACTATTATTGGTGCGGGCTTTGCCTCCGGCCAGGAAATCGTGCAGTTTTTTTCAAGCTATTATGAAGGCGGCTTCTATGGGATTATTCTAGCGGGAATATTGTTTTCAATCATTGGGTATACAGTGCTGGACAGGGTTTACCGGGAACGCATAAGGAGCTACGATGAGTTTTTATTCCCCTCCGTCGGATGGTTTTTAGGCTGGGTAATGGAAATCATAGTTTGCCTGTTTATGCTGTCGCTGTTTAGCATCATGATTGCAGGCGCGGCGGGAATCCTTACGGAAAAGCTCAACATGCCTTTTACCCTGGGTACAGTAATAATGTCGGCAACCTGCTTGTTTTTCATACTTACAAGCATTAAAGGTGTTGTAACCTTGAGCACTGTGATTACCCCGGTTCTTATAACGGGAATAATATCTATAGGCCTATATATTATAATATTCAAAGATGCATCGGTATTCAGGTTTGATTCGGCAGTTTCAAGTGTTACAGACAATTGGATTTTTTCTTCTCTAATATACGTTAGCTACAACAGTATTTTGTCTGTTGTGGTGATGTGCAGCCTTCTGCCATACCTTAAAACCAGGAAAGTAGGAATCGCAGGAGGTATTATTGGGGGTATGCTTTTGTGCCTTATAGCATTTATTTTGAATTCTGCGATAATTATGTTCTATCCGGACGCACTTTCCAAGGAACTTCCGGTACTGAGCATTGTTGGACGATACAGCAGCGTTGTGTCAAATGTATACGTCATAATACTTTGGATGGCAATGCTTGTGTCGGCAGTGACTTCAGGCTTCTGCTTTGTGGAAAGGGTAGGCTCAAAAGCACCTGTGAACAGAAAAATACTTGCAGTGATAAGCTGCCTGCTTGTCATACCAATGTCAAGCCTTGGATTTTCAAGCCTCATAGCAACTTTATACCCTATATTTGGCTGCGCGGGCATGTTCATGGTTTTTGTCATCCTGGCCCAGTGGGTGAAGGCCGCGTTTCTTGCCTCTGCTGCAAGAAAAAAGAAATAGGTGCCATGTTAATTTCCATATGGTAAAATATTAGTGAATACAAAAGACAAGAGTTCAATATAAGGAGAGAAGCAATGAGCCTGCCAGAGGAGAATATGAAAACAGAGAGAGCTGCAAGCAAAGCCAGCATAATCATGTTTTTTTTGCTGCTTGCAATGATTTTTGCTGTGGCTGTCCTTGTATACCTGCAAAGTCAAGATGTTGACATAAAGAGCATAAAGGCCGAAGAGGTTTTAAAAAAAATATTTTCTGCCGCTAATGAGAAATCAGACGGAGAAAAAAGCATAGAAATTCCCTATGATGATAAGGAAGGCTGTGTTTTCACAACCTACAAGGATCAAATAATCAAATGCAGCAGGAATGGGATAAGGGGCCTGGACAGAAACGGAAATGAGGTCTGGTCTGTATATGCATCAATGAACAGCCCAAGAATCAAGGCAGGTCCTGATTTGGTGGCATACGATGCAGGCGGCAGGGAACTGTATGTTTTAAGCGGGAAAACCGTAAAGTGGAGCAGAAAACTTGATAATAACATAATAAGCGCAGATATCAGTGAAAGCGGCCATGTGTCTGTTATCCAGGAGTTTAAGGGCTACAAGGGCGCAGTCACAATTTTTAACCTGCAGGGCAACGAATTTTTTACCAGAACGTATGCTGAAAACCATGTGCTATCTTCCAGGGTTTCTCCGGATGGGAAATATGTTCTGGTAAATCTTGTGGATACTTCGGATATCCATGCCGGAACCAGTGTGGAGATAACGGACATGCTTGGAAAGCCTAATGCTGCAAAAATATTAAGGCCGGGCGAGCTGCTGCCTGTCTTTGGCTTCTTGGGACATGAAAGTATAATGTACGCAGGCGATAACATGGTGATGTGCATAGATAAAGCAGGCAAGGAAAAATGGACGCAGGAATTTCCCGGCCGAAACGTATTCAGTGCGAGGACGGCTTTGGGGAAATATGTATTTCTTGCAGTAAGCAAGGAAGGAAAGCCGGGAGTGTTTGGCAGCTCCTCAACTGAAGTGAGGGTTTTGAATTCCGATGGCAGGCAGGCCGCAATATTTAATATACAGGGAAGCGCAAAGAATATCAGAACATACGGTGATCTGGCCGCTGTCAATACAGGCAGGGAGGTTTATTTTGCTGACACAAGGGGTAGGCTCACGGGGAAATATACTTCAAAGTCGGACATAAATGATGTACACTTTTTAAATAAACAAGAAGCTGTGGTAATAACAAAAAGCACCATTGCTGTTGTTAAAACAGCTCATGATATGAAATAGCTTTGCGCTAAGTTAATCTGCGAGGGGGAATACAAATGAATTGGAGTGACTTGATTGTTCTTGGAATCATACTGGCTTTTGCGGTTGTTGGAATGGTAAAGGGCTTTATTCTCTCGGTGTTCAGACTGACATCCTTTTTTGTGTCAATTATAATTTCAATTAAGTTTTACCCGGTTGCAGCAGAATTTCTTAAAGGCACCTTCCTTTACACAAGCATACAGAAATCAATTTTCAAAAGCCTGATGCTTCAGCAGCAGACTCAGGGGCCGAATGTCGGCGAACAGGTAAAGCAGTCCCTTGCCCAACGCATAATCGAAAGCCTTCACCTTCCCGGGTTTATGAAGGATATGGTGACAAGCTCTATCCCGGATATTGCAAAGCTTACAGATGTAAGCAGAATAGTAGAGCTCATAAGCAGAGAGCTTGCCTCAATTGCCGTTAGTGTTATCAGCCTGGTTCTTTTATACATAGCGGTTCGTATAGCCTTGATTTTTGTGAGAATTATCCTGGAAGGCGTAGCCAAGCTGCCTGTTTTCAAGCAGCTTGACAAGCTGTGCGGATTTGCCCTGGGTGCGGTGGAAGGGCTGCTTACGGTGTATATAATTCTTGCGGTTGTCATGCTTTTCAATGCGGCCCCGCAATTTGGGCAGCTCTTTGAAGCCATGGAATCTTCGGTTCTGGCCAGATTTTTGTACCAGCATAATTTTATTGTCGACTGGATGTTTCCAGGCAAGCCGACAATTTAAAAGCAATAATAAATATCTTACATGCAAAAAGCTATTGAGAGGGGAAAATGAAATGATTACACATGTAGTAATGTTCAAGCTGAAGGATAACAGCAAGGAAAATGTTCAAAAGGCAAAAGAGGTATTAATGAGCATGGACGGAAAGGTTGAACAGCTAAGGCACCTCGAAGTTGGGATTGATGTTCTTCATTCCGAAAGATCCTATGACATTGTTTTGATAACTAAATTTGATTCAATGAAGGATTTAGATGCTTATCAAGAACACCCATACCATGTTGAAGTGGTAAAGAAGCATATGCATTCCGTAAGAGAATCATCCGTGGCAGTGGATTTTGAATGCTGATAAAATATTCAGTATAATTAATTAATGAAAAATACTTTTTTGTTGAAATACTGGACATTTATAATTGCAAAGTAGTAAAATATTTTTAAAAAGCAGCCGGCATAGCCCGGCTTTTACTATTCAAA
>JAOACY010000028.1 GCA_026417615.1 Clostridia bacterium | reverse complement strand
ATCTCCAATACATTATTGTAATTTGCCATGTGTATCACCCAATCTTATGATTATTTGTGTTTACATAATAACACGAACAACCTCTAAAATTTTGTGGTACATTATGGGATGTAACTCAGTTAGTGCGATTTATATAATATGAAAAATTTCTTCCTGCTGGCTGAATAAGCACTCCTTGAAAAATTCAAAGGATTTGTTCAGCTTAACTAATTGCTCTGTGTTTTGAACAACCTGATCTTCCAGCGACCGTATGGAATGCTCAAAAGACAGTGTTTTTTCCTTTACAGCATTCAAATCATTCTTTAAAATTCTTACATCGTCCTTTAAAACTCTCACATCATCTTTTAGGGTTCTTACATCTGATTCAACTGACATTACTCTGTTTTCAATTGAATCCAGCTTTTTAATTATTATTTGCATTTCTTCAGAAGCCATTTAGAATCACCTCGAAGCTAATTATAACATGAGGGTTTGTCAAAGACAAGTCATATGTAATATTTTTCTATTAATGTAAGTTTATTTGAATTTTTTTTGTACAAAGACACCCCCTTCAAGCAGGTTATTATATTCATAATTGTTTTATTGAATAATTTCACTATCAGGGAAATAGCCCACAAACCCATTTTTTTATTACCTTATACTTATTAAGCGTCCCCTGCATATCTTATATGCACACAAAAAATTTAAGCTTTTTCCAACTGTATTATACTCCTTAATAATCAGAGGCACAGTTCTGATTTTTATTATCTTTCAAAGCATGAAAAACAGGTTGAAAATATGAAAGCTTGCAGCTATACTGATATACAAGGAGCGATGCAAAATGACAAAACTCATCTCATGGAATGTAAATGGCCTAAGAGCGTGTGTAGATAAAGGATTCCTTGACTTTTTCTACACTGTAAACGCCGATATTTTCTGCATACAGGAAACAAAGCTGCAGGAAGGGCAAATAAAACTTGATCTGGAAGGCTATTGCCAGTACTGGAACTATGCTCACAAGAAAGGCTACTCCGGCACGGCTGTATTCACCAGAATCAAGCCCTTGCAGGTAAGCAGCGGAATAGGCATGGACGAACACGACCACGAAGGACGTGTTCTTACTCTCGAATTTGATGGATATTATGTTGTGAACGTATATACTCCAAATGCCCAAAGGGGCCTTGAGAGGCTTGGCTACAGGATGAAATGGGAGGATGACTTCAGGAGCTACCTTAAAGCTCTGGATTTTAAAAAGCCGGTAATAGTTTGCGGTGACTTGAATGTGGCACATAAAGAAATTGACCTGAAAAACCCGTCCTCCAACAGGAAAAATGCAGGCTTTACCGACGAGGAGCGCGGGAAGTTCACTGAACTGCTTGACTCCGGCTTTATTGATACCTTCAGGTATTTATACCCCGACAGAAAGGATGCCTACACCTGGTGGTCATATATGTTCAATGCCCGCCAAAACAATGCGGGATGGCGCATAGACTATTTTTGTGTTTCTGACAGGCTCAAAGATAGTATTGTAAGTGCAGACATACACTCAAGCATACTGGGTTCTGACCACTGCCCGGTAGAGCTGGTGCTGAAGCAAGTGTGACAGTCCTGAACTTTTATTCTCACTGTTATACAGGAATTAGCTTTATTTTTTTCAGGATTATCTCATCTTATCACTATTTTCTTCATTATCTCCTTCAAGGGCAAGATAAACCCTCATGAGCTCTTCCATTTCCTCCTTGCTTGCCTTCCAATAGCCCCTGCTGTTTGACTCAAGCAATGTTTCAAGCATGCTGAAGTAAGCCCAGCGGTTATTTTCCTTCATGCGTTCCCTCATTTTCTCATCCGAAACATATACGGAATGAAGGCTGCTGAAAACCCAACTGTCTACTTTGTTTGTAGTTGCTGCAAGCCCTAATATGTTTTCAAACCTGTCACTTATTTTTTGCACTCCATGGTATTTATGCTCAAGCATTGAGTCAATCCATTTGGGATTTAAAATTCGTGTCCTAACACCTCTGGCAATAGCTTTGTCAACAGTTTCGGTTTCCGCTCTCTCACCTGTTGTGTCAGAAATATACACAACCGCTTTTTTTCCTTTTACCAATTCCACTGATTTTGAAAGCCCGCCAAAAAATTCGTAATAATGATCCAGGTCTGTTACCTCATATTCATGACTGCTTCGTATCTGAGAAACAATTTCCACTGCCTTAAGATGGGTGTTCAATAAATCCTCCGCTGCTCTACCACGGTAGTTCTTACTGTATACATGCTTTAAGCTCTTAATGAAAGCCTCTCCGATCTGGGTTTCCTCTGTCCAGTTTTTTGTCTCGAACATTCGGGTTATACCTGTTCCGTACTCAGCTTCCGCCGGCCCAAAAAGCCTTGCGACAGAAAGCTCATGAGCTTCTTCTTCATCAATTCCTTCTTCAACAAGCTTCTTAAATATATTAAAGCTGTTCGCCCTGAAATAATTCAAATGATCCGGCTCATTCAATCGGGCAACTTTTATGAAAACCCCGTTTAAATCATCAATAAGATTTGGGAACATATCGCGGAAAAACCCGCAAATATTTATTACCACATCAATTCTTGGTCTTCCAAGCTCTTCAATAGGAATTATCTCATAATGAGGCTGAAAAAGATTTCTCCGGTTTTTTACCCTCACGCCAAGATAATAAAGTATTTGCCCCACAGTTTCACCCTGAGTCCTTGAGGTTTCAAGACCCCAAAGGATAACTGCCGTACTTTTTGGATATTCTCCATGCTCCCGCTTGTATTGCTCCAAAGTATTCTCTGCTATGCGAGCACCTCTTTCTGCAGCAGCCTCCCCCGGCACCAGTCTGGGATCAAATTGATATAAGTTATATCCGGAAGGCAGGATTTCAGGATTTCTTATCATATCACCAGCAAGCCTTGCAGAAAGGTATTGACCTGACAATACTTTTTGAAAGCCTTTTAGTTCATGGCATTCCTGCACATTCTTATAAACCCTTTCCCCATATTCCAATGCTGCCTTCAGCTGTTTATAATGATTAGGGTTCATTCCTTGAATATCGGGCAATTTGCTTGTTTTTAAAAATTCATCAAGCAATTCTTCTGCCTCGAGGTCAAGCTTTAAAAGCTCAGACACATCATTTTTTTCAAGCAGGGCCTCATAATCCATACCTTTATGTTCTGCCAAAATTCTTTTTGGAGCCTTTATTTCGCCTCTGTCATAACGCAGCACAAACTTTGTGAATTCAAAAGCCTCTTCTTTTGAATAGCCTTTTCCAAATACATGAAGCCCCTTTGGAACAAGAGACCTTTTCATCCGGTATAGCTCCCTCTCAAGCTCCGGAAGAGAGTATCCGCCTAGATTTATCTTCTCTGCAAGCTCTTTTATTTTTTCTTCAATATCCTTGCACCTCAAAGGATCAAGATTCTTTGCTTCATTGAGCTCATTTATAAGGATCTGGAGATAAGACAATTCCCCATAGAGCTCGCCTTCCATAAAAACAGGAGGCTGATATCCTACTAAAACAGCATGAGAACGCCTCTTAGCTATCATTGCTTCGGAAGGGTTTCCCGAGTAATATATGTAGGCATGTGGAATATCAGAAACAAGAATGTCAGGGAAGCACTCCCCGGACATGCCGCATTCCTTTCCTTTGAGAAATTCCAGTGTGCCATGAGTTCCTACATGTATTATTATATCCGCTTTGAACTCTTCTTTCAGCCAATTATAAAATGCATTATACTGATGATGCGGAAGCAGGGTTTTGTCATGGTAAACCTTTTCAGGATTTTCATGAATCCCCCTTGAAGGCTGAAGTCCTATAAAAATATTGCCATTAATTATTCCAGGTATAAGAAATGAATTTCCCTCTGTCATTATTTCTCCCGGCAATTGACCCCATTGCCGTATGATTTCTTTTGACATAGGCATATTTTCAAATGCCTGCAAGTATTTATTCTTATCATATGACAGCATATGTTTGGAACATTCTTCCGCAGCCCATCGCCCTGAGTTGACAATCCTGCCTGCAGTAAATATCTGCATCAGTTCTTCTGCTTTTTTAAGCTCCAAAGTGTAGCCATTATCTATAAGGCACTTTTGAAGAGTTTCCACTGAAGCAAAAGTATCAAGGAAAGCTCCTCCAAAAAGGTTATCTTCCCCAGGCGGATAATTGTAGCAAATAATAGCCGCCTTTTTTTCACTTGCCGGCTTTTCCCTTAGTTTAAGCCAGTTTCTCACTCTGGCTGCAAGCTTGTCCGCCCTTTCTTCAATTATTTCCAGCTCACTTATTTCAACATTATATGTTTCGTTCCTGCTTGCTTTTTTCATTGCTCCTACAGGAAACGTCTCAATACAGCCGTCCAATTCAGGAAGCATTACTGAAATAAGAAATTCAGAGGGAGTGGTTCCTTGGGGTGAATTTATCCATTCATCTTCCTCACGCCTGGACATGAAGAAAGGATGAAGTATAGGTACATCCAAATCCTTGAGCATATTGACCGCCGAATCAGCATCCCCTCCCATAGGACCCGCTCCAAGCCGGAAGGACATAAAGTTTATTATTATGTCAACTTTGCGTCCGGCTGCGCCATTAAGGATCTTTCTTAAGCGTTCCTGATTTCTGCCTGTTGCAGTCGCAAAAGCTATCGGAAGTACATTTGCAAATGCTTTGATTTTTTCGGCAATTTTGGATACGCAGCCGCTTGTTTTGTTTGGGTAGTTATGCCCATAGTACAGCAGCGCGACAATCGGCTTTTGATTATCAAAACCGTTTTCTTTTGTATATTTTTCAAAGCTGTCATAATATTTCATATCATATGGCCTGCAAATACTTGTTTCTTCTATGATTCCCGGTTCCTGAGGCTCAGGGATCCCCTTGGCTTGTCCGTACTCCCGAAACAGAAAATAAAGAAGATTCCTTATATCGTTCTGCCCTGCCGCTCTCCAGTATTTACCTATGGTTACATAGTTGGACATGTCCCTTGGTTTTCCGAAAGGTATTGCCTTTCCAACAATTTGAGCCATATTCATCATTTTTTGCATTGCTTCCGGATTCATTGGCTTAACTGGCTTTTCACCGTTCTGGCGCTCAATTCCACCTCCCACATCTTCTGCTCTAAGGGAACCAAGCTTAAGAAGGCTTCGAATGCCCGAATTCTCTCCTCCTATTGGCACTATATGCCCTTGTGTGCTTTTGCACGCTTCAATAACACATTCCTGCAATTTCTCAGGACTTCCCATCAGGTCGAGAATTATCATGTCCGCATTCTTAATTCTTTCTTTAATGACTTTAAGCTTTTCTTCGGGAAGATTTTTGTCAGCTGCGAAAAGTGAAAGCTTACATATATCCGGCCATCTCTTTTCTATTTCACTTATGCAATTTACCATTGCGCTTAAAACCACATTTGAAACAGTAATTACAACCAGCTTCAAAATATACCGCCCCCATTATTTATCAGATTAACCGCCAAAAACATTTTTGGGGTAAAAGAAAGGTTTTTTAGTCTCACTGTCATAAAATATATGAGTATTAACTCGAAAAACTTCCTTCAGGTTTTCTTCATTTATTATTTCGCAAGCATGACCTGAAGCATAGATTTTCCCTTCTCTAATAATCAATAATTCATCAGAAAATCTAACAGCCTGGTTTATGTCATGAATTACCATAAGCACGGTGATGCCTTCGTCACGATTTAAAGCTTTAATTAGCTCCAGTATCTCCAATTGATGGCAAATATCAAGGTATGTGGTTGGTTCGTCAAGGATGAGAAGCTTAGGCTTTTGCGCCAGAGACATTGCAATCCAAGCTCTTTGACGCTCCCCTCCGGACAATGTGACCAGCATGCGGTGAGCAAAACATTCCATCCCTGTTTTTGCCAAAGCCCAATCCACTATCTCCTGGTCCTCCCTTCCGCCGCCCTTCCACCATGTACGGCGGGCATACCTGCCATACTCGACAAGTTCCCTTACTGTGAGGTCTGACGGACATTCATGGTGTTGAGTCATAAATGCAACATCTCCGGCGAACGCTTTAGTCTTAATCTTGTTTATATCTACTCCTTTTAAAGCTATTGAACCCCTGGAAGGCTTGACAATCCTGCAAATGGACTTAAGCAAAGTGGTTTTTCCGGAACCGTTCGGTCCAATTATGGATGTGATTTTGCCTTCGGCTAAAACAAAATCGATTCCTGATAGGATAGCTTTATTTTTTATGCATACATGCAAATCTTTTATTTCAATCAGCTGCATCATCCTTCCCTCCTTAATAAGTAAAGGAAAAACGGAGAACCCAATACCGCCATTATTATTCCAACAGGTATTTCTTTCGGGCTGAAGGCTGTTCTTGCCAATGTATCGCTCAACGTTAACACAGCTGCTCCCAAAATAGCTGATGCAGGAAAGAGAACCTTATGATTTGTTCCGATCAGGAGCCTTGCTGTATGCGGAACAATAAGGCCAACAAAACCCAAGAGTCCGGCCACACATACTGCACTTGCAGCAAGCAGGGCTCCGGCGGCAGTAAGCATTAGTCTTGTAGCTTCAACATTAAGCCCCAGACCCCTAGCCACATCATCGCCCAGTACAAGGATATTGAGTTTTTCCCCCATGAACGCTGCTATTAAGCAGCCAAGTACGGTATATGGTAATATTATATAAACATGGGGCCAGCTTCTTGCTGAAAGACCTCCTGCCATATACATCAGAGCTCCATGTACCCTGTCACTGTAGAACACCAAGAGTCCCGATATTCCTGCGCCCAAAAAAGCAGACACGGCCACTCCTGCCAATATGATCCTGATTGGCTGAATTCCGCCTCTCCAAGCCAGAATATATATTAATGCCGCCGCCGCCATAGCTCCTAAAAAAGCTACAGGAGGAACAAGATAAGCATACTGCGGCAAAAGGATTAAAATAATAATTCCCGCAAGACCTGCACCTGACGATATCCCAATAATATGGGGGTCTGCAAGGGGGTTTTTCATAACCCCCTGCAGAATAACACCCGAAAGCGAAAGATTAATACCTACCAAAACTGCTACAATAGTCCTGGGAAGTCGTATATTCCATATTACCTGATGTATAGGGCCTTCTTTTTGAACAAATATGGCATTTATTATGTCTGGAATTGAAATCCTCATTGTTCCGATGGCGTTGCTTAAAAGAAATCCGGATACCGCAGTTATTGCAAATATAATCAGCATCGCCGCCTTCCAGCCGGTTTTTTCAATCATGCTTGCGGCATTATTCGATTTAGTTGGAAACATTTCCATAAACCTCCGGATAAACTGCCTTAGCCATGTATTCTACTGCCTCGTGAAATCTTTCTCCCGGATTGTACAAGAAATGGCTTTGAGGCAGATAAACGATTCTTTTCTCTTTCACCGCACGAAGCTCACTCCATGCAGGATTGCTCTCCAGATCCTTCTTAATGCGTTCTTCTGCAATTTCCCTTGAGCTAACCATAGTGGTAACCAGAATTACATCCGGATCACTTTCAACAATTTTTTCCATGCTGAATGGAGTACTTTCAGAGCCCATCTTATCAGGCTTCATGCCTGTAGCTATGTTTTTAATTTTAAGAATTTGAGCCACATTTCCTGCAATGCTGTTGTCAAGCTTTACTGAGACATCCTGGGACGTGGCATAAAGAATTACAACTTTTTTAGGCTTTGCTGGAAGCTTTGAGACTATTTCATTTATCTTTTTCTCCATCGTATCAATAAGAGGTTTGACTTTGTCAGCTGTATTGCAAATATCTCCAAAAAGCTTCAACTTGCTTACAACCTCGTCATATGTTTTCATCTGCAATACAATTACAGGAATTTTGCTGGCCTCAAGAACCTGTGTAAATTTGTCATGAATACCTCTTTGCAATATAACAAAGTCAGGCTGCAATGAGATCAGCTTCTCCATATCGGGATTTGAAACATGTCCCAAGCTTGGAAGTTCATTTGTGCCTTCCGGCAGAGGGCTTCCTCCCGAGGCATCGCATCTGGCTATAGATTTTCCGCCTGCCGCATATAGAATTCCGAGGAAGGTTCCTGAAATTGCTGCAATTCTTTTGGGTATTTGCTCCAATACTACTGTGCGCCCCGCATCATCCTTGATAGTCAATGGATATGCTGAAGCCTTTTGCTGAGTTTGCTCCTGCTTTTGGGGCTTCTCAGTTTGTTTTGGCTGTTCTTCTTTTTTAGCTGCCTCTGTTTTCTTTGGCTGTTCTTCTTTTTTTGCTGCTTCTGTTTGCTTTGGCTGTTCCTCTTTGTTAGATGCTTCTGTTTGCTTTGGCTGCTCCGTTTCTTTAGTCTGTTCTTCTTTCTTGGCTGTCTCTGTTTGCGTAGTTTGCTCAATCTTGCTTTCACTTTGTGCATTTCTCTTGTTTGATTCTTTTGAACCACATCCGGAAGTTAGAATTAACGTTGTAATAATTATCCAAGCTAATAAATTTGTATATTTTTCCATTTTATATTACCCCCATGAAATATAACTTAATACTTAATTTTTGTCATGTATATTTTTGATACTTTTTGTTTTTTATGCAATAAAGCATAAGTAAGATGCTGCCCAAAATAACCAAAATGAATTATTTATATCACACTTCTCACCGCACTTTCTATCTCCTTTTGCTCAAGCTCATCCAGCTTCAGATACTCAGCCCCCATGGCCTTTGCAATTTTTGATGCAAGACCAAGCTTGATAAAGTCATTTTCAGTGTCAATCACCAGAGATCTTATTCCTTCAGCCCTTATTGTTTTAGCTGCGCTCAAGGCTTCCTCCACCGGATTGTCATTCTTCAGGGATACATTTGCCCTTCCGTCGGACACCAGAACAATTAATGGAATGATATCAGGATCTTTCACCATTGCAGCTTTTAATACTTCATACCCTGTGTAAAGGCCGCTTGCCAGAGGCGTCTTCCCTCCTGTGGGCAATTCACGCAAACTTTTTTCCGCCAGTTCCACGCTTCGCGTTATACCCAACACAAGCTCGGCTCTATCTTTTCTGAAGGCTACCATGCCTACCCTGTCTCGTTTTTGATATGCATCGTTCAGAATAGAAAGAATGGCTCCCTTTACAGCTTTCATTCTTTTTCTTGTTCCCATTGAGCCGCTTGCATCCACAATAAACAATATTGTGTTTCCGGTACGCTTTTTCCTGACTTTTTCCCTGAAATCAGAGCTTTTTATAGAGACAGCCACTCCGCCGGCCTCTCTCGATTTCTGGCAAGGCGCTGCTGCACGCAAGGTGGCATCAAAGGCTATATCTTTTACTTTGCCTTTTGGGAAGGTATATCTTATATAGCTTCCCTGTAACGATGAGGTTTTTGTCCTGCTTCTTTTTCCGCTGCCCTTTCTCATTTTTTTATCATAGGCAGAAATATTCAATGGTTTTATTTGGTATAACTCTCCCGGTGCTTCAATTTTATCTTCCACGCTTTCATCATTTCCGTCTCCTTTGCTATTCTCCACACATGCAGGACTCTCCATGCCTTCCCAAGGGTTCATGTGCGGGGGATTTTCAGCCTGCTTTTGCAGCTCCTCCTTATTGCTTTCATTTTCCTCAGTCTCATCAGTGCCTTTTGTGTTCTTATTGCTGTTTTCAATGTCATCTTCAAGTTTATCGTTTTCTGTTTTCTTTTCATGCATACATTGAGGGGGAAATTTCCTTATCCTGTGAGGAAGTGCAAGTTCGGCTGCATTTTTAACATCAAGGGCTGTTATATATTTCCTGTTATCAAAGGCTGCCATGGCTTTTGCAGTCTCAATCAGGGCAAGCTCCGCACGATGTCCTGCGCAATTCCCCTCTGTGGATATTTCCGAGGCCAGCTTCAATATACTTTCTGATACTTTAACCGAAGCAAGCAATTGCCTTGCCTTGGAAATCCTATCGCAAAGCTTTTCTGTCTCTTCTTCCCAACGGCGTATATATTCCAATGGTTTATTTTCATACTCCAGCCTCCTTTTTATTATCTCTTTCCTTTCGGCAGGATGCTCAGAACCTTTTGCTTCAACAAAAAGACCGAACCTGTCAAGGAATTGGGGCCTTAATTCTCCCTCTTCGGGGTTCATAGTCCCTGCCAGTACAAAGCTGGATGGATGACAACACGAAATGCCTTCCCTCTCCACATGGTTAACACGGGATGCCGAAACCTCCAGCAGGCAATTGACTATATAATCACTCAAGAGATTAACTTCATCCACGTAGAGTATATTGCCGTGAGCTCTCATCAAAATCCCGGGTTCGAAGCTTCTCTGCCCGCTTTTTATTGCCTTTTCAATGTCAATAGTGCCTATAAGTCTGTCTTCTGTTACATTCAAGGGAAGGTCAATCACCTCTGTGTCTTTCAATAATGCAGCGAGGCCTCTTACAAGGGTGGATTTTGCAGTGCCTTTTTGTCCGCTT
The DNA here is from genome assembly GCA_026417615.1 of Clostridia bacterium. GTDB lineage: Bacteria > Bacillota > Clostridia > Acetivibrionales > JAFADI01 > SKW22. Next base: position 10,406 of record JAOACY010000028.1, on the reverse strand, counting down.
ATGAGTACCCCTCCTATGGAAGGATTTACAGCATTTAATATCAGAGCTGTTTTAATATTATCCTGACCGATTACTGCACAAAACGGAAAAACATTTTTCCTCTTCAATTTGATTTCACCCCGTAAGCTTCAATAATACCTTCCACCCTGGATAATTCCATAACGCCTTCTTCAAAGGGGCGCCTTCTCATGCGGTGGGGAAGCACCAGCTCCGCTGCTTCAAGCATGTCCTCTCCCGATACAAATTCCCTATGGTTATAAGCAGCAATAGTAATGGCGGTTTTTATCATCCCGATATCAGCCCTGTGCCCATCCACACCCAGTTCTATTGAAATTCTTGCAGCCATATCAAGTATAATGTCGTCATACCTGACTTTCTTAAGCATTTGACATGCGCTCAGAATCCGTTCCCGCAGCTCCTGCTGGTGTCCTTCAAACTTTAATGCAAATGAATCCGGATCCTCCTCAAATTCCAGTCTTCTTCTTATTACCTCCATCCTTTGAGCTGTATCCCTCTCCCCAACAACATCAACCGCAAGACCGAATCTGTCCAAAAGCTGCGGCCTTAAATCTCCTTCCTCAGGGTTCATTGTGCCCACCAGTATGAATTTTGCCGGGTGAGAGAAAGATATTCCTTCCCTCTCTATAGTGTTTACACCCATGGCGGCAGAGTCCAGCAAAACATCCACCACATGATCATCCAGAAGATTTACTTCGTCCACATATAGGATATTCCTGTTTGAATGAGCCAGAATACCCGGTTCAAACTTCTTTTCCCCGTATTTTATGGCATGTTCAATATCAAGGGTTCCAACCACTCTGTCTTCCGTCGCACTTACAGGAAGGTCAATGACCCGCATTTTTGAAAGCACTGTTCCAAACTTTTGTCCTTTAGCTTTCTTTTCGGTACAAGAATCGCACATTGAGCTGTTATCATTAGGATCACAGCCGAACAGGCAGTCGCAAACCTGTTCCCTTTCAGGCAGCAGCTCTGCCAGCGCCCTTACGGCTGTTGATTTTGCAGTTCCTTTTTCTCCCCTTATCAGCACTCCGCCAAGCAAAGGATTTATTATATTTAATATAAGAGCCTTTTTCTTCTTTTCCTGTCCTACAATTGCCGTAAATGGATATACCTTTTTCATTCTGTTCATATAAAGATCTCCTCATAATTTTCACTACAACAAAAATACCTCTTAACTCAGAGTTAAGAGGTATCCAAACATATGAAATCCACTATTAATTTCAACAGTATCACCTCTCTATCGCTCGTAGAGTGTAATGGTGCAAAAAACAGGCAGGTCTTCTGGCTCAAGCGTCATCGCCCTTGCTGCCTTCCCGGTTTCCCAGTGGCATTTTGCAAGAACTCCTCTTTCACAGCGGCGGGACCGCGTGGGATTTCAACCCACTTCCCTTTTCACCAATTCATGTATTTTTTTAAAACATCATTGGCACCTGTTTTTGTATTCAGTTTTCAAATTCATAGTATCTTATAAGTTTGTTTTTGTCATGTGATTAATTTGTTTTTTTTATAACTATTTTATTATATACCTGCCAACATACATTTACAACATACTAAATGTAATATTTTCCTCCTGCCTTAAGGATGTCTCTTGAAAGCCTTTGAGCAAGCTTTACCGCCTCATATGCGTCCTTAGAATATCCGTCGGCACCAATCTGCCTTGCGTAACCCTCATCCACCACTGCTCCTCCAATCATAAACCTGCAGTCCAGCCCTACTTCTTTGGCCAGCTTTATGACCTCTTTCATTTCGACCATGGTTGTAGTCATTAGAGCGGACAACCCAATAATATGAGCACCTGATAGCTTAGCCTCTTCAACAATTACTTCCGCACTTACATCCTTGCCCAGGTCATAAACCTTAAATCCATAGTTTCGAAGCATAAGCGACACAATATTTTTTCCGATATCATGGATATCGCCTTTAACAGTAGCCATCAAGATGATGACATCTTCTTTTTCATGCCCCTCTCCGCTTTTCTTAAGCTTCGGTTCAATAAAGGCAAACCCTGCTTTCATTGTTTCGGCGCTTTGAATTAACTGAGGAAGAAAGTATTTCTTTTCATCAAAAAGCTTTCCTACCTGATTTATGGCGGGAATCAGGTATTGGTCAACAATATCCTGAGGCGGCACTTTTTCCTCCAAAGCTTTTTCTATAAGCATCCCGATGCCTTCCTTGTCTCCTTTTAGCACGGCATCATATATCCTCTCACCTGTTTTTTTATCTTCTGCATTTTGCGGCATTTCCCCGGGCAAAGCCTTGTTTTGGCTGTTAAAATACGCTATATAATTGCTGCAGTTAGCATCATTTGCCGTGATTACATCACAAGCCATTTTTATGCACATAAGCAAATCGCTGGAGGGATTTGCGATTGCCATGGTAAGCCCCCTTCCGATAGCCATGGCTAGAAAAGCAGCGTTTACCCAGCTTCTTTCGGGCAAGCCGAAGGAGACATTGGAAAGCCCCACTATGGTTCCGCAACCAAATTCCCTGCTGCACCATTCAATGAGATTCAAGGTTTCAAGAGCTGCCTCCTGATTGGATGAAACCGTCATTACAAGGCCATCCACTACAATATCGCTTTTTTGATACCCATACCTGGCAGCTTCTTCAAACACCTTCTGGACAATAGCCTTCCTCTGCACTGCCTTTTCGGGGACACCTTCGTCGCTTAAGGGCAGAAGTATGAACATTGCTCCATATTTTGCCGCTACAGGCAGCAGCTTGTCAAGCTTGTTTTTTTCCTGTGATATTGAATTGATTAATGCCCGTCCGGGATAAATTCTCAAAGCAGCCTCAAGAACTTCCGGCGAAGAGGAATCAAGGCACAAAGGGGCATCACATATTCCAGCCAATGTGCTTACAATATTTGTCATTGTTTCCTTCTCATCAATGCCAGGCATGCCGACATTCACATCAAGAATTTGAGCACCCTTTTCAATCTGCTCAAAAGCAAACCTTTTTACTTCATGGGTTAAGCCATCCTTGAGTTCCGCCTGCAGTTTTTTCTTCCCTGTTGGATTTATCCTTTCTCCCACCACCGCAACCGGTTCATTAAAGCCAAAAAACACTGCTTTCCTTGAGGACGTTACTGCGCTATACGGTTTGCAATGCGGAGCCTGCGGCATTAAATTCTTACTATGCCTGTATATTTGTTCAATGTATAAGGGGGAAGTTCCGCAGCATCCGCCCAGCAGGTTTACTCCTGCTCTTACAAGTTCTTCCGCATAATTTGCGAACTCCTCAGGTCCCATATCAAAGACTGTCGTACCGTTTATAAGCTTTGGAAGTCCGGCATTTGGCTTGGCAATAAGAGGAACTTTTGCAAAGGGCTTCATCATTTTTATAATCTCAACCATTTGCGAAGGCCCGGTGGAGCAATTGCAGCCCACTGCATCAGCCCCCAGGCTTTGAAGGGTTATGAGCGCTGTTACCGGGTCTGTTCCAGTGAGGGTTGTTTTGCTTTCATCAAAGCTCATGCTTACGCATACCGGAAGGTCACAGCTTTCTTTTACTGCCAACAATGCGGCTCTTGCCTCCTGTATGTCCAGCATGGTTTCTATGACAAACAGATCCACTCCGCCTTCCAGCAGGCCTTTGACTTGTTCCTTGTAAATATTTACACATTCTTCAAAGGGCAAATCTCCAAGGGGCTTCACAAACCTGCCCGTTGAAGCCAAATCCCCCGCAACAAGGCATTTGCTGCCGGCCGCTTCCCTGGAAAATTGCGCAAGCCTGCGGTTAATTTCAAACGTCCTGCCGCCAAGCCCGAATTCCTCGAGCTTTATGCGATTGCCACCAAACGTGCAGGTATATATTATGTCTGAACCGGCATTTACATATGCACTCTGAATGCTCTTTATCGCATCAGGGTTTTCACATACCCACTGTTCAGGGCATACGCCCGCCGGCATACCTCTTTTTTGAAGTTCAGTACCTGTGGCGCCATCAAGTATGATTATTTTGCTTGAAATATATTCTTTGAATTGCTCTGAATTCATTAAATTCAATTCCCCTTTCCCTCAACGCCTGCAATTGCAATAACTGATTTTTCAGGCACCAGCATAAACTTTTCCGTCAGAGACAAATTCAGCCTGTCAAGCTTAAGTGCCGAAAAAATATCCTTCTGATATGACAGCGGCAAATCTCCAAAGCCGGGGCTAAATCTGTGCCTTGTAAGTATTCTTCCTTCTCTTGCAAGCATTTTGTTTAAAAATTGTACAATCCAGTCAATGGCGGCATCTGCAGTTTGAGATGCAACCGAGTCAAGAATCAATCCGGAAGCCGCGCTTCCATTTTCCACTTCCCGCAGGATTTTTTCAGTCACTTTTTTCCCGGCAGTTGCTGCCATTAGTACGACATCATTGCTATATTCCAAAAGCTTTGACAAACTTTTGCTTTGAAAGTATATTCCATTGGCAAGCTGGACTCCAGAGTCGCTTTTTGATGTTACATGCGTGAACAAATATGCTCCTGCCGGCTTGCATATTAAGCGCCCCTGATTTATACACTCCTCAATCAACGCCATATCATTGGCATTCAACTCTGTAAAGCCTTTCCTGTAACCCAGCCTTGACAATATCAGATCTCTCTTTGGAACAGCAGGAATGTTCTCCAAATATTTAATATTGCAGGCTACATTTCCCAACAAAAAACCAGCTCCATAATATACTAAATTCAATTATATTGCATTTATATACATCTAAATACAGTTTAACTCATAAACTTGCTTTAGTCAAATATAAATTCAATTATAATGAATAATAATAAAGCTGCAGGTACTTTTTACTGTATCTGCAGCCTATTTTAAAGCCTTGAATTTTATAAGTCATCACTGATTCGGGAGCATTTGACAGGGTCGCACCCTTCACACCCGCACATGGTTTTCCCGTTTCTTAGCTTGTTTACTGACCTCACAATAATAACCATTGTTGCCACAATAATAAATCCGCCTAAAAACCAGTTAATCATATTAAAACTGCCTCCTCTTCCAGTCTTACAGCCGCCCTCCATATGGAAAGCGGCTTAACAAAGTATTATTCCAATCCCAAAAGTCTTCCGCCCTGATAAATTAGAAATGCCACAAACCATGCAGTACCTGTTTGGTAACTGATTGTGAAAAAAGTCCATTTCCACGAGTTCATTTCCCTTTTAATTGCTCCAAAAGCCGCAATACAAGGCATGTAAAGAAGTGTAAAGGCCATATACGCATATGCCTTAAGGGGAGTAAAGTAAGTCTGCAAAGCTGCTGCAAGCTCTGCGGAATCCTCACCTGCCGCTCCAACACCTGATAAAATTCCAAGGGTAGCTACAACTACTTCCTTTGCAACCAGTCCAGTAAGAAGGGCCACAGACGCTCTCCAGTCATCCAGCCCAAGAGGTGCAAACGCTGGTACAATAGCTTTTCCTATAAACCCGAGAATGCTTTCTCCTGCATCTTCCACCATTTGAAGAGAAAAGCTGAAGGATTGCAGAAACCATATTACTACAGCAGCTGCAAATATTACGGTACCTGCCTTTTTCACAAAGTCCTTGCTCCTGTCCAGCATATGAATGTATATACCTTTTATAGTTGGAAACCTGTATGGTGGAAGCTCCATAACAAAGGGTGCAACCTCACCCTTAAGAACAAATTTTTTAAGAAGGATTCCGGACAATACAGCAATAACTATGCCGAGCATATATATGGAAAATATAACCACGCCTTGGTTCTGCTCAAAAAATGCCGCTGCAAAAAGAGCATATACAGGCAATCTTGCGCCGCAGGACATAAATGGCGTAAGTATTATGGTAAGCCTTCTGTCCTTTTCATTTTCAAGGGTTCTGGCAGCCATGACCGCCGGTACGCTGCAGCCAAAGCCAATGAGCATAGGTATGAAGGATTTGCCCGAGAGTCCCAGCTTTCTTAAAATCCTGTCCATTATGAAAGCCGCCCTTGCCATATAGCCGCTGTCTTCAAGCAGTGACAGGAAGAAGAAAACAATCATTATTTGAGGGACAAATACCAGCATACTTCCCATACCTGCAAGAATACCATCTATAATAAGCGCTCTCAGCCACTCTGCTGCTCCACCCGCTTCAAGCCAGGCTTTAATAACACCTCCAACGGTTTCATTTATAAATGAGTCCAGCCAATCAACGGTAAAGGAGCCCAAAGCCCCGAAGGAAACCTGGAATATGGCAAACATCAAAATCAGGAAAATAGGTATGGCAAGAATTCTGTTTGTTACCACCTTGTCTATTTTATCCGACAAGGTCAATATGTTTCCCTTATTATTTTTTTTGACAGTCTTTGCAACAACATCAGATATAAATCTGTACCTGTTGTCGGCAATCAAGGTTTCCATATCATTGTCGTACTTTTGTTCAAGTTCCTTACGAAAGCTTTTGATATCTTCCATCAGGGTAACTGGCACTTTCAATTTCTCCTGCAGCTTTTCATCACCCTCCAGAAGCTTAAGGGCCACCCATCTTGAATTATATCCCTTCTGACGGGCAGGAAGCGCAACAAAGGGCTCTGCTTTATCCAAGCTTTGCTCTATTGCATCGTCAAGCATTTTGCATCTCTCGCAGGAATTTGCAGAAGCTCGACTTTGAGCTGCTTCAAGTGCCTTTTCAACTAACTCCTGTATGCCAATGCCCTTGCTGGCTGATGCTTCCAAAACAGGCACCCCTAGAAATGCCGAAAGTTTTTCAACATCTATACGGTCCTCCCTGGACTTAATGACATCCATCATATTGAGCGCTACTATAACTGGAATTCCAAGCTCAATCAGCTGGGTTGTAAGATAAAGATTTCTTTCAATATTTGTCGCATCCACAATATTGATGACAACATCCGGTTTCTCATCTAAAATATAGTCTCTCGCAATAATTTCTTCCATTGTGTACGGAGAAAGAGAATATATTCCAGGTAAGTCTACGATTTCAATGTCTTCCTTAAACTTTCTGGCCTTTCCTTCCTTCTTTTCCACAGTAACACCCGGCCAGTTTCCCACATACTGTGTACTTCCTGTTATCTCATTGAACATGGTGGTTTTCCCCGAATTGGGGTTTCCCACCAAAGCAAAGGTATAAGTCATTCACATCCCCCCAAAGAAATTGATATTCATTATCAATACTCATTTTAAAAATATGCTGCTCTATGATTTGTGTTTCTGGCAGCTTCAATTACTCTATTATTATATTTTCAGCCTCGGATTTTCTGAAAGTCAGCTCATAGCCTCTGATGTTAACCTCAATAGGGTCACCAAGCGGTGCAACCTTTCTTACAAAAACCTCTGCTCCTTTTGTAACACCCATGTCCAAAAGCCTTCTTTTTACGGCACCCTCCCCCGTTATGCTTTTTACAACAGCCTTATCTCCCGGCTTTAACTCCTTTAATGTCCTGCTCACACCAAACACTCCCTTATTAAACCTGAACTGTTAATTGACCCGCCACTCCTTTACTGAGCGCAAGCCTTGAACCCTTTACTGAAACAATAAGGTTACCTCCCATCTCGGAAATTATTATAATCGGTACACCAGGAACTATGCCAAGCCCCTCAAGATATTTTCTTGTTGTATCCTTTGCCCTGCAACCATTTATAACAGCTACTTTCCCCACTGATAACATTGTAAGCGGCATAACTCCACCTCCCATAATTTTGATAATATTATTTTAAGCTAATTGATAACGATTGTCAATATCGTAATATGGGCTTTTTTAAAATCATGTGATTTGGGGTTGAATTTCGATTCATACTTCAAAAACATCTGTTTTGTAACAAGATGAGTGATTCTCTCGCCAAGAAGCTACTTCCGACACAATTACAGCATTAAATGTATAATTCTGCCCGCTCCTATTCCAGCAGCAAAACCAATAATGCCAAAAAGCACAGTGCAGATTATATATACAATTGCATTGAGTCTATTGTTTTCACGGAACAAATTAAAGCTTTCATACATAAACGCTGAAAAAGTGGTATAAGCCCCCAAAAATCCATCCGCTGCAAGTATATAAAGAGAACGAGGAGCCCCTATACCACACAGCATGCCCAATAGCACTGCGCCCGTTATATTAATTGCAATGATTGCAAAAGGAATGGTTCTGTTTCTTTTTTTTACCAGAAATTGTTCCAGCATGACACGGGTCAGGCTTCCAAGTATTCCACCGACACCAACAAATAAATAAGTCATTTATTCCCCCTCAGCATTCAATTCCGCTTCAGAAAGACTCATGCAGCTTTGATCTTTATTTGTGTCATTAATTGTAATCCTCAGCATTATCACATGCATAAGCTTTTTTAAAGCAAGAATCCCTAGAATAATGGCCGCGAGGCCAAGCACACAAGATATTATGGGATACATGAACATTAAGAAGTAATACCCATGTGCACCCAAATTAAACGACTCCTTGCAAACGGTTGAGAACGTTGTGAATGCTCCGAGCAAGCCTTTCGTAACTCCTAGCCGTATCGCTTCATCCACTGCAAGCATTGAGACTGCTGCTGTTATGAATACTGAAATCAGGAAACAACCTGCTACATTTATTATCAATGTATTCCAAATGGCTTGCTCTCCAATATTAACAATTCGAATGTTTTCAATGGCAAACCTTGCAATAGCCCCTAAAAATCCTCCCATTCCTATAAAAAAATACTGCTTCATGTTTTATTAGCTCCTTTCCTTACAAAGCATGCCTTTCACTAACTAAAAAGCTCATAGCATTCAAAATGTCTCTCCAACAGGCATCCTCCCCCAAATAAAAAACTCCCTCAGACAACAATTTCCATATTACCTGTAGGAGTCATCAGCTTCAATGCGATTTCGGCGAACTCCATCACCGTCAAGAATTTAATTTTATTAGTATTTTAACACATTTACACCATAATATCTACTGTGATTTTTTAAATTGAGTAATTCAGACGCCAAAATGCCCTGGATGACTGACCTTACCTCAATAAAACAGACACTCAAAACGGCGTGTATCTCGTTTTCCCTTATCTTTTCTCCAAATTTCAACTTTTGAAAAGAAAAATATCAGCAATTATACCGCATGCCATTTTGTCAAGGCTAAAATGAACGCCCGAAACCAGGGCGGCCTTGACAAGAAGAAGGCCTTCGCAGGTCGCGGTACTTACATCATGCTTTTTCTTTTCTTTTTTTCCTTTTTTTCTTTATCTTTTTCCTGGATTAAGCTGCTTCGCGTTTCTGGCTGGGACAAATATAATCATTTGAAGAATGAAGTCTATCCCTGTTATAAAATATTTCTATGTACTCAAATACTACAGCTTTGGCTTCATCTATAGTTTTGAGCTTCTTGTCACTCAGCCACTCGCTTTTTAGTTTGCCCCAGAAAGATTCCATTGGGGCATTATCCCAACAGTTGCCTTTTCGGCTCATACTGCATGTAAAACCATTTTTCTTTATAATTTCCTGATATTTATTACTGCAGTACTGAGATCCTCTATCAGAATGTAGCAACAGCCCTGCTTCCGGTCTGTATCTGCCTATTGCCTGGTTTAATGCTTCCATAACAAGCTCTTTCTTCATGTGGGTCTGCATCGACCACCCTACGATACCTCTGTCATATAAATCAAGGATGCCGGCAAGGTATAAAAAGCCTTCGTCTGTTGGTATGTAAGTGATGTCTGAAACCCACTTCTGACAAGGTGCTTCAGCTGTAAACTGCCTGTTTAAGATATTTTCAGCTACCGGCAGGTTGTGATTCGAGTCAGTTGTCTGAGGGCGGTACTTTCTTGCTGTCTTTGACTTAAGCCCGTTTGCTTTCATCAACCTATGTACTCTGCCTTCGCTGGCCTTCATGTCTTCTGGCAATATCTTTGTATTGTAATCCGCTTATATCCGTATATTCTATGCTTCTTTATATATAGCTCTTTGATCTTTTCTAAAAGCTTCTTGTTTTCTTTCTTCCGTTTGCTTTCCGGCCTGCTTTGCCATGCATAGAAGCCACTACGCCTGACATCAAGCACTTTACACATATTTGAAAGTTTGAAGTATCCTAGGTTTTCTTTGATAAATTCAAATCTCTTCACTTTTGGTTCTTTGCAAAGTAGGCCGCCGCTTTTTTTAGTATTTCATTCTCTTCCTTCAAATTTTCATTCTCTCTTTTGAGGCGGCGTAGTTCCTCGTCTTCCGGCTTTAATTTCCCACTCCCTGGAAAAGCATTTGATTCGTCCTTCTTGAATTCTCCCATCCATTTGTATATAGTATTCTCATGGATGCCGAGTTCCTTTGCCAGATCAGGTACCGTCTTATCCTTTGATATGGCTCTGCGAACTACCTCGATTTTGTAATTTTTGTCATAACGTTTTACTGACATTTTTGACACCTCCACTGGTTTTATTATACCAGCCATTCTGGGTGTCTATCAAATCGGAGTAGGG
>JAOACY010000024.1 GCA_026417615.1 Clostridia bacterium | reverse complement strand
ATTTCCTTGCGGTACACCGATACGCTTTTTGGAGCCTTGATGCCGATACGCACCTGCTCTCCCTGAACCTCAAGGATTGTGACCTCTATATTTTCATTTATGATTATGGACTGTTCCTTCTTCCGTGTCAGAACAAGCATCCCGCTTAACCTCCTGTCTTTGGAGCTCCTCCAATATATAATGTCTCACACTGTACTCGTCGGTGTCAAGGATAATTTGGGCACCCTTGTTGTTTTTGGTGTTTATAATAACTGGAGCCTTGAGATTCATGCTGATTTTTGTAATATCCTCGGGCACCACTACGATGGAAAATACGCTTACATCCTCGGCTTTTTCGATGCCCAGCTGCGAAGCTGCCTCGCCGCTGATATTGATGTCATAGTCCTTTTTAATCATGAAAGGATTCACAATGGCAAATGCCAGATCCGGCTTGTCAACTCCCTGCAGCCACATGAAGGGTGAGTCCTTCTCCTCGTTTTCCACCAATATGAATTTTTTTGCGTCCTCAAAGCCCGGCAGGCCCTCCTTGAAGTCCAACACCTTGCTTTCGTCAATTTCCATGATTCCAAAATCTCTGGTGTCAATCTGCATTTTATTTTCCCCCGTCAAAATTGTATTTTCTAAATGCTCGCATCAATATTGCTTGCGGCATAGCTAAAGCGTATTGAATTGTATTGCCTCATATAGATGCTTACCCTGGCAGGCGTAAAGCTTATATCCACCCGTCCCGGTGTATAGCTTCCCTCAACTCCGTTATTTACGCCCTCGCTGTTTCTTTCAGGATCGAGAGTCAATTCTCCCTTTACGTCTATCCTCGGCCGTGATTTCGGTATTGTGTCAAGCCCGAATTCATGCTCGGGGACCGCATCCCTTTCGCATATGTCAGCAATGGGATTGCCCCCTCTTTCTATAGCGGCAAGCCTGTCCCCGTCTGCAGCCGTTTTGGCGATAAACTCCATAACCTGCTGATATCCCCTTTGAGCCATTTCCCTTGTGAAATCGGCAGTATTTTTAAGACCAGCCTCCGCAAAGCATTCATACTGATCTATCAGCACCTTTGGCAGCTCTGTGCGGATGTTTATTTTCGCATGCTTCTGCTTAAGCTCAAGCGTGGCATTCTGCGTCTCAATCTCAAGCCTTGAGGGTGTACTTTCTATGCCTGTTTTAGCGTGGGTCTGTTCAATCCTCAGCATCTATCCACACATCCCTGTAACTCTTAAAGATAATCGTCTACGGCAATTTGTAAATATAACATAGAAGCCTACTTACCTTAGAAAATCCACAAGGCTTGGCTGTATTATCCTGGCGCCGCCCGACAGGGACGCCCTGTAGACATTCTCTTCGCTCTTTAGGCTCATTATTGTTTCCGCTATGTCCACATCCTCGTTGTCGCTCATAAGCTTTGTAAAGTTTATGCTGTCGCTTTCCATACGGTTGGCTGTGAGCTCAAGCCTGTTCTGCCTGGCTCCAACGTCGGCCCTTATCCTTAGAAGGTTGCTGATTTGCCCGTCAATTGCAGATATCATCCTGCCTATGGCATTGTGATCGCCGTTGTTCAGCGCAGTAAGCAGAGCAGTGACATCCTGAACAAGAGCTCCGGTTTGTCCCTTATCCGTCACAGGGGTTGTTGACGTGACGCCTAGATTTGACGCTGCACTGGAGGCGGGGTCTATGGCAATGGAAGGCGCGCCTGAGATATTTCCGCTTATAAACTCCAGCCTGCTCCCTACAGGGTTGACCGATATCGGCGAAGTGGGCGGCGCAGAGTCATTTACCGCCTTCTGAACAGCCATAGCCAGCATATTAATATTTGCGTATGCTCCTTCGGGAATAGTCACAGTCTTTGGCACTCCGTCAACAGTAATATTCAATCCGTCATTTACGCCGTTTGTTATTACAAGAGATAAAACGTCGTTATTCCCGATTACGCCGCTGCTGCTTCCTACGGCATTATATCCGCCGTTAAAAAGCTCTCCCCCCGGAACATTGATATTAATGTCATCGCCTATGCCTATTTCGTATTTTATTTTTTCGTTAATTGTGTTGGAGTTTATTGAGAATTTCCCAAAATCCGGCGAATCTTCCATGTCATTAATCAGCTTCTTGTCCGTACTGAACCCCGAAAAAATGTATCTTCCCGCATAGGTTGTATTGCCCAGGTGGATAAGCTGGGTCTTAAGCTGCTTTACTTCTTCAGCTATTTTTTTTGTTTCGTCGGGAGTGTTTGTGCCGTTGGCGCCCTGAACCGCAAGCTCCCTGGTTCTGTGCAGAACATCCCCTATGTTTGCCAGGGTGCTTTCGGTAATATCCAGCCATGACTGGGCATCTTTTATGTTTCTTTTGTACTGCTCAATCTCCGATACATCCGTGCGGAGCTTCAATGCCCTGGCGGCGACAACAGGGTCGTCGGAGGGCATCTGTATCTTCTTGCCTGTCGCCAGCTGGTTTTGATATTTATCCATCCTTACAAGGTTTCTGCCTATATGGTTGATCATATTGTTGACCAGCATATTATTTGTTATTCGCATTGTTTACACCTACCTTACACCCATTCTGTTGATTAGCGTGTCGTATACCTCAGCCATTGTTGTAATCATTTTGGCTGACGCATTGTATGCCTGCTGGAATTTGACCAGGTTTGCCATTTCCTCGTCGATGGAAACCCCCGAAATGGATATCCTTCTGTTTTCCAATTGCTTTACGATTACCTCATGATTGCCAGACAATACCACTGCCTGCTGCGAGTCAACGCCGAGGATGCTCACAAGAGATTTCATGAAGTCCTCGGGGGCGCCTTCTGCGAACATCTTGGGGTTACGCCTCATGCTCAAGACAGAATTCAGGTTGTTTATATTCCCCACCTGGCCGGGAGCATCCGATGCAGATATGAGCTTAATGTCATTTTGTATGTCCTCACTTACTGCGAAATTCTTCGCCGTTATGCTGTCATAGGCGGCATAAATCTCCGCATTTGTTGCCGCACCCCCAATAAACGCGGCGCTTGAAACCGGCTTGCCGTTCTCGCCCAGCCTGGTGAAAAATCTTATGCCCGACGGTGGTTCTCCTTGTACGGAATCAAGCTTGTAGCCGTCCGCGTGTCCCCTGAGATTTTCACCAGCCGCATCATCTATGCTTTTATCACCATTGCCGTCTATGAAGCCTTCGTTGAAAGCCATTGCAAAGGTGCGGACAAACTGGTTCAGCTTCTTTTGATAAAACGGGATGCCTTTATACAGAGGACTCTTGGCTGATGGCACGGGATACCCTGCCGCAGCGGGGTCACCGTCATTCCCGTCTCTGATTTCCAGCAGGCCTTTCAGCTCTCCTCCCTTTATTTCAAGGGTATTCTTATCCTCCCAGCTAATTTCGTATAAATTTTCTATATCCTCCGCGTTCAGCTTTTGCCCTGTCTGCCGCATATTAAGGCTTAGCCTTGTCAACTGGAAGTGATCAATGAAGGCCTTTCCGCTCACGGAAATCACAAAGCGCTTGTCATCCTTGCCTCCCGGCAGCTTCCCAACCACAACCTCGTTTGCCTCCATATTGATGATCCTGGAAAGCCTGTCAACCAGCAGGGCTCTCTGGTCCCTCAAATCGTTGGCATTGGACCCGTCAAGCTCCGTGGCGTATATCTGCCTGTTGAGCTGCTGTATCTGGGTTCCGATGGAATTTATTTCTCCGACCTTAGTTTTTATCCTGTCATTAACGTCTGCCTGCAGCTTTTCAAAGTGTGCTGCCACGCTGTTGAAGTACTTCGCAACCATTACTCCCTTTTCTCTTACGAGTGACCTTACCGCCGAGCTGCTCGGGTCTTTTCCAAGCTCCTGCAGGGAGCTGAAGAATTCTGCAAGGATTTTGTTAAAGCCGCTGTTTGAAGGCTCGTTGATGGTTGCCTCAATGTCCGCCAGCAGCTCACGCTTTACATTCCATTCCCCCATGGCTATGTTCTCGCTCCAGTATTTAAAGTCCATATATTCATCTCTTATCCTTTCAATGGACTTAACATCGGAGCCGGTGCCAAGCATGCCTGTGCCGTCAAAAATGTGCATCGGCCTGGCAGCGGTCTGCACGGCCTGCTGCCGGGAATATCCGGGCGTGTTCACATTGTTTAAATTGTGGTTTACAACATCGAGAGCCCTCTGTGCTGTGTAAAGTCCTCTCACGGCAACATTAAGCCCGAAAAATCCTTCTCTCACCTAGACCTTCCTCCTTACCTTCCTGCTATTCCGGTACGGTTAATCACTGTGTCCAGCATCTCGTCTATCACGTTTATAGCTCTTGATGAGGCGTTGTAAGCAAATTTGAACTTCATCATGTTTGCCATTTCCTCATCCATCGAAACACCGGCTATGGATTGCCTGTAGTTGTCCGCCGACTGCACAAGCTTCCTTTGGTTTTCCGCAATAGTCATTGCATCGTTAGCGTTATGGCCCACATTAAGTATGATTGATCTATAGAAATCATCTACGCTGAGTGTCTCTCCCGTTTTCCCTATTAATGCCGAATGTCTCATATTGGCTATCTTAAGCGCAATCGTGTTGTCTCCGTTCTGTCCCGATACAGAGGCAACTATGTAATTAAGCCCCTGGCTGGTTGAAAGACTGCTGCCAAGCCTGATATTTCCCATTTCAATAGGATACATGCCGTCAATTGCCTCAAAGAAATCCCCCCCAGGCAAGCCATTGAGCGTAGTGCCGCTTTTATGCAGGCTGTTCAGTTCCCTCACCATTACGTTTATCATCAGGTTAAGCTGATTTTTAAGGTCGGAGACTATATTGCCGGTACGGAACACATTATTATATATATCGTCCTTTGTGCCGGTAAAAATCCCTGAAAGTGCCGCATCAAAACCAATTGCGCCGGTTGCGGATATATCGTAATACGCCGCTCCCGTGTTTTCAGCCAAAGGCTTCAGCTTGGACTTGGTATCCGGATTAAGCGGTGAGCCTGCTACCGAAACAGAAATGTTCGAGGATTTAAGATTTTCCGCCAGGGAGGAAATATCTGCGGCATCTTCATCCATAGGTGAATTCGTAATCATTACGATATGCTTAACAGCGTTGCTCCTGAAGGCTTGTGACTGTATAGCCTGCAGCGCTTCATACCCTTTGTCCGAAGCGCCTCCGTAAGGAGCCATGGCTCCAATCCATCCGTTGAACACGCTGACATCGTCAGTATATACCGGTGTGCTTATGTTAGCTCCGTCATACTCAACAAAGCCCAGCCTGACATTTAAGCCTCTGGCGGAATAACCAGCCACCAATGTGTTCATATTTGCCTGCAAATCTGCCTTCTGTTCGGGTGTAGCGTCTCTGTTAACGGCAAAAACCAGATCCACCTTGTCATAGGGACTTCCGTTTTCGACGCTTCCCTTGGCTCCAAAGACAAGCCCCCTTGACTCCATAAGACCTTTTAACGAACCGCTTCTTACGGGAACCTGGATTTCCGACCCTTCTATCTTGGGCACCACGAATTTGCCTCCCGTGGATATTTCCTCTGCGGACAGCCTGGTCTGCAGTCCCTTTGTTACCAGAAAATATCCCCCGAGCGTTATATCCAGCTGACCGTCCTGCATTTCCATAACCTGTGCATTTACAAGCTTTGACAGCCTGTCCACCAGGGTATTGCGCTGGTCGCGGTAGTCGTTTGCCGAATCGCCCGATATCTCTGTTTTCAGAACCTCCACATTAAGCTTTGCAACCTTCGCTGTTATTTCATTTATTTCATCTATCCGGACTTTTATTTCAGAGTTCAAATCATTCTGCAGCTTGTCCAGCTGATTTCCCAAATGATTGAACTGATGCACCAGAGCTTCTCCTCGCTGTCTTACAAGAGCTCTTGCCGTAAGGCTGTCCGGTGCCTTTGACAGCTCATGCCACGAGTCCCAGAACTGGTTTAAAACACTCTGGAGGCCGGCTCCCATTGGCTCTCCGAGGATTGCCTGCACATCCTGGAAGGTCTTGCTTTTTGCCTCCCAATAGCACAGCGTGGTGCTCTCCTGCCTGTAAATATTGTCCAAAAAGCTGTGCCTTATCTGTCTTATCTGTTGAATGTCAGCACCCAGACCGAACTGATACATGCCGTATTTGTTAGGAAAGTTCATGGAAGGGCCTGTTGTGATCATAGCCTGCTGCCTGACATAACCGGGTGTGTTGACATTTGATATATTGTGGCCTGTAACGGTCAGTCCTCTCTCATTAACCGTCAGACCTGATCTTGCTATTTCAAAGCTTGCAAAGCTAACTCCCAAAGCGCTCACCTCCAAAGGGCAGAAATAGTTGCTGCATATGCTTCATAAATTGTTTCATCTGGTAAAAAGTAATTGTTAAATGGCATTTCAGCCGGTTTGTACCATCTTACAGCTTTACGTCAAAGAAGCTCCGCTTCTTTCCGTCTCCCACCTGTCCGTTGTTCCCATAGTTGTTGCAGCCCGCTCCCGCATCCGAAAGAATGTTAATTGAGAAGTTTATATAATCCAATGAATTCTTAATTAGCCTGGAGTTTAAATCGTTGCTGCTCTTTAATTCATTTATGGTTTTGCTCATAGTTTCCTGTACCGCTTTAAGCTTCTTGGCCTGATCAGAGTCAATATGCTTTTGCAGCTCTGAAAGCGAAAGGGCTGACGGCTCAAGCTTCAGCTCCTTTGACAGCTTGTCCACAAGGCTTTCCCTCCGGCCCTCCAGCTTAGCCATTTGAAGAACTAGAGCCTGCTCAAGCTTTACTATGTTTTCAAGCTCCGCAACCTTGCCTTCAACGATAATACCTGTTTTGTTCTTTGAAATCTTAAGTATATCGTCGTACACCTTGTTTTCCTGATCAAGTACATTTATGAGCTCAGCAATCATTTGGTTTTCCAAGCCTGCATCCTCCTGTTCAGAACAGTAAATCCGCCTTATGGTTCGTAGCCTGTCTGTTTTAGAAGGGGACATTCCCTCCTTTAGCTGCTTCACTTTACCCAGAGGGTTTGTCCCCTTTCCTGATGAGTACTTTGCCTTTTTATACCTTCTTGTCGAGTACGGATTTAATTATTTTGTCTGCTATGTCCGTTCCCTTTGCATTGTATCCGCCTGACTCGTATCTGCCTGAAAGCTCGCTTACCTTGTCCTGCCTGATATCTGGCACTTCCTTCAAAGCCTTCATGACTGTCTGGTAATCCTTAGCCTGGCTTGAGATTGAAAGCAAATCCTTCTTTGATGCTGCGGCAGCTGTCTTGTCTACCTTTCCGGTATTTTTCTGTTTGTCATAAATTCCAAGAACCTTAGGTATTTCCCCCCAGATTTTCATAAAAAACACTCACCCTCTATATCCAAAAAATATATATTATACGTTGTTTTTCTCTGCATGAGTTTTGTAATTGGCTTCTTTCACATGTAATATCGTCACTTCATGAAAATAATTTATATGATTTTTGAATATTTCCCACTGTAAAAAATCCCGCAAAAAAAGCTGCCACTTTCAAAGCCTGGCAGCTTAAGCTTTTGTGTCGTTTATGTTTGATTCTGCAGTGAAATCAATATATTTATTGCGACATATTTATCGTATTGAATATAGCTTCATTTTAAAATATCCTTGTTGAGGTATCTCATCCCAAATTGACTTTTTGCCGAATCTTTTTTAGAAAGTGTCTCGCTGATTTCTGAGGCAGTAGATTTGAGATCCCTTGTAAGATCCCTTGAGCAATCGTCGCAGAAGCGTCCGGTCCGTATCGCTTTGCCGCAGCTTTCGCATTCGAGAACAAGATTGCTGTCGCTTCCTATTATTTCAAGTCTTCCTTCCTTCAAATATCCTTTGATTTTTTCCACGCTTACCTCCAGGACAGTCGAAACCTCCGAAAGTGTAGCACCCGGATTGTTGTACAGGTACTCCTTCACCTTCTTAAAGGTCTGCTCGTTCAGTTCCCTGCAGCTTGGGCAGATTGGATTTCCCCCGATATAATTGAATATTTTCCCGCACCTTCTGCAATTTCTCACATCCGGCATAAAATTACCTCCAAACTAATATTTTCTTCCCGAAGCTATAACAGCGGCGGTTACTTTTTTTGCGCCCGCTTCCTTCAGCGCCCTGCAGCACTCACCCAGGGTTGATCCGGTTGTCATTATATCGTCAATGATTAAAACTGACTTTAAGCTGACTTTTTCAATATCGCTTACCGCAAAAGCGTCTCTGACATTTTCATGCCTTTCGTCCCTGTTGGAAATCAGGCTTTGGCTCTGAGTATCCCTCACCCGGACAAGGGCTGCTGAGTCTTCCCTTACTCCAAGAAGCCTTCCAAGCTCCCTCGCAATAAGCTGGGACTGATTGTATCCCCGGCTTCTCAGCTTGTTCTTATGAAGTGGAACACTTACAATTATATCAAAATTTCGACAATCTGTCACCTTTTTTAGCTTATGCTCCAGCAAGACGGCAAAAATTCTATGGTAGCAGGGTTTATTCGAAAATTTATATCTTTTGATTGCCTCTTTAACAGAGCCTGAATACTCGCAAACACAAACAACCTCATCGCAGCCTGTTAAGCTGTGCCTCAGCATTGTGTCCGTATGGCTGTCCGTAAATGGAATTTTTTCATAACACTCCTTGCACACCTCCATTGCGGTGTCAAAAGGCAGTTGTCTTCTGCAGCCAAAGCATTTTGGAGGGAAAATGAGCTTCAAAATATAATCTATCGCCATATCATCACCAAAATATGATTGATTTTACTTTAAAAAACACATTTTCAGCTTTTGAGACAAATCAGAGTACCTTTTTGCTTCCCTGTTGTTGCTTATCATTTCCCTCAGCACCGGTTCGCTTCCGATAAGTATGACTATGTCCCTTGCCCTTGTTACAGCAGTATACAGCAGGTTTCTGGTCATAAGAACCTGTGGCCCCTGCAGCAGCGGAATTATAACCGCGGGGAATTCAGAGCCCTGGCTTTTATGGATGGTTATGGCGTATGCAGGCTCCAGCTCGTCCAAAATGCTGAAATCGTATTCCGCCAGCTTTTCATCTTCAAACTTAACCCTTAATACCTGTTCTTCGTTGTCTATGCTCTGGATAATACCCGTATCCCCGTTGAAAACTCCCTGACCTTCTATTTTCACGTTGCCTTCTTTTTCCCACAGGAGATCATAATTATTTCTTACCTGCATTACCCTGTCACCCTCCCGAAAGGCAAACCCTGCGCAGGCCTTTTCTTTTTTCGCTTTGCTTTGCGGGTTCAGCACCTTCTGAAGCGCCGCATTCAGGTTTGCTACTCCAAGTGGTCCCTTTTTTATTGGCGTAAGTACCTGTATGTGCTTTAAAGGGTCATATCCGTATTTTTCAGGCAGACGTGAGGAGCAAAGCTCAACTATGGTTTTTACTGCACTGTCCGCATTCCCTCTTGACAGAAAGAAAAAATCCTTATCCTTTCTGTTGAGGAAGGGGTATTCCCCGTTGTTGATTCTATGGGCATTGACAATTATCATGCTTTCTTCAGCCTGTCTGAATATTTCGGACAGCTTGACGGTCTTTACAACCCCGCTTGAAATAATGTCCTTAAGTACATTGCCCGCTCCCACGGAAGGGAGCTGGTCGGTATCTCCCACAAGTATCAGCCTTGTCCCGGGAGCTATTGCCTTTAACAGGTGGTTCATCAGAAGTATGTCCACCATGGACATTTCATCTATGATTACAACATCTGCATCTATTGGTTTTTTTTCGTTCCTTAGGAAAGCAAGCTCCTCTTCATTACCTGTATAGCCTATTTCCAGAAGCCTGTGGATGGTGCGGGCTTCAAAGCCTGTTGACTCCGTAATCCTTTTTGCTGCTCTTCCGGTGGGGGCAGCCAGCACAGCCTCATAACCCTGATTGTACAAAAGCTGTACTATTGTTTTGATAATTGTTGTTTTACCGGTACCCGGTCCGCCTGTTATAACAAGCACTCCGTTTATTAGTGCTTCTCGTATGGCTTCTTTTTGCTTGTCCGCAAGAACAATGCCTTCCTTTTTTTGAATTTCCTCAATCCTCTCTTCCAAATCCGCAAGGTCTGCTTCAAACTTGACCGAATCAAGCTCCACAAGCTTTTTGCACACATTCAGCTCCGCATTGCAGTAAGCGCTCAAATAAACCTTTTTCCCATTCTCGCCTGCTTCCACGCAAACCGATTTGTCAAAAACAAGGGACACAAGAGCATCGTCAATGCTTTCCAAGCCTACCTCCAGAAGCTGTGCCGTATATTCTCTCAATAGCATGTCAGGGATGTAGCTATGCCCTTTGGTGGCCGCCTGTGAAAGAACGAACCTGATCCCGCTTGATATTCTGTGCCTGGACAAGGGATCAAAGCCCATATCTTTTGCAATCCTGTCGGCAGCCTTGAAGCCTATGCCAAAGCTGTCACCAACAAGAACATATGGGTTTGACTTGATTGTCTCTATGGTGCCGGGTCCAAAGGTCCTGTATATCTTTGTCGAGCAGGCAGGGCTTATCCCATGCTCCTGCAGGAACATTACCACCTTCATGAGTTCTTTCTGCTCTTCGAATATTTTCCCAATCCTTAAGGCTTTTTCCAGATTTATTCCTTTTATTTCAGCCAGCCTTTCACATCGGAACTGAATAATATCCATGGTCTCTTCCGCAAATCTCTCAACAATTTTTTTTGCGGTGGCAGGCCCGACGCCCTTTATTATTCCTGAGCCCAAATATCTCTCCATAGCCTCCTGGGATTGGGGCAGCATTTTTTCATAATACTCCACCTTGAGCTGCTCGCCATATTCAGGGTGAGCAGTCCATTTCCCGCATACCTTCAGAGCCTCTCCTACGTTTATAAAGGGCATATAGCCAACTATGGTTACCAGGCTGTCCCCGCTCATTATTTCGCAAACGGTGTAACCATTTATTTCATTGCAATATACTATTTCCTCAACAATACCTTCAAGCTGTATCAAAGCCCTCACCTTATCCTGAGTGTATTATTGATTCTTCTGCAAACGCCAATTTTCAGAATCTTCGATGCTTGTTTTAAGCAAAGCATTTTTCAAGAAAAGATTTTTGCAGCGAATTCAATATATAGTATATCTTACATATTGTCATAAGGAAAGAGCGGGTTATTTTTTGAAAAATATGTAAACACTTCATTTTTTTGGTTCTTCTCCAGCACTTCCATATCACCGTACTCTTTTTCCAGCCTTTTAAGTATCTCTAATGTAGAATCCTCTGAGCCCATATCAAGAACGGTCAATTTTCCGCATACCATTATTTTTCTTAGAAAGTCGCCTAAAAATATGTTTCTGACTATCCCTTCTATTACTTCCTCGCCGTTCTTGACCATAACAATCAATTTCACATTTGCATTTTCCGTGCACACCCTCCGGCGTATTGATGTTATAATCGCCATAAGCAACGCTGCTGCTCCATACCCGGCCAGAAGATAAAGGAACACATTTAATATGACCCATGCCATAAAAAATCACCTCGTGCAATCATACTATGATGCTCAAGCATTCACTGTTACTTGTCAATCCATATTGTATGTCTCTAAAATTGTGGACGAAC
This sequence comes from Clostridia bacterium, assembly GCA_026417615.1. Taxonomy (GTDB): domain Bacteria; phylum Bacillota; class Clostridia; order Acetivibrionales; family JAFADI01; genus SKW22. Next base: position 7,389 of record JAOACY010000024.1, on the reverse strand, counting down.
AGGTTTGTTCAAGTAAATCAGAAAGGAAAATATACCGGGAAGCTTTCAAATAAATGAATAAAGTGACGCAAACTGTATTGGCTTCATTAGATTAATAGGTAAGATAAAGGGGGATGCAGCCTTGCACATCCCCCTTTGCATTTTTACATCATTGCTTCTGCTTCCTGTTTCAGCAGCTCAGCCTTATCTGTCTTCTCCCAGGTGAATTCGGCGTCGGTTCTTCCAAAATGCCCGTAAGCCGCGGTTTTCTTGTATATCGGTCTTCTTAAGTCAAGTGACTTGATTATGCCTGCGGGCCTTAAGTCAAAGTGCTTCTCTACCAGCTCCACCAGCTTGTTCTCCGGCAATTTTCCGGTTCCGTATGTGTCAATAAGTATTGATACGGGTCTTGCCACTCCTATGGCGTAAGCAAGCTGAACTTCGCACTTTCTGGCAAGCCCGGCGGCTACAATATTTTTTGCTACATATCGCGCGGCGTAGGCTGCGGAACGGTCAACCTTTGTAGGGTCTTTCCCCGAAAAGGCGCCGCCGCCATGTCTTGCGTATCCTCCATAAGTATCAACTATAATTTTTCTGCCTGTCAAGCCTGAGTCTCCCTGCGGCCCTCCCACAACAAACCTTCCGGTTGGATTTATAAAGTACCTGGTCTTGCTGTCAAGAAGGCTTGCAGGTATTACAGGCTTAACCACATGCTCAATTATATCTTTTTCTATAGTTTCATGGTCAACATCCGGGCCATGCTGAGTTGAAACAACGATCGTATCTACTCTGACAGGCTTGTCATCCTCATATTCAATTGTAACCTGTGATTTCCCGTCCGGCCTCAGATAGTCCAAAGTTCCGTTTTTTCTCACATCAGTAAGCCTTTTTGCCAGCTTATGCGCTAATGATATAGGCATGGGCATAAGCTCAGGGGTTTCGTCACATGCAAAGCCGAACATCATGCCCTGATCTCCCGCACCAATCGCTTCAATCTGCGCATCTGTCATTTCTCCGGTTTTAGCTTCCAATGCCTTGTCTACTCCCATCGCAATATCGGGTGACTGTTCGTCAATAGAGGTTATAACTGCGCAGGTGTCGCAGTCAAAGCCATACTTTGCCCTGTCATAGCCTATTTCCCTTATTGTATTCCTGACAACCTTGGGTATGTCCACATAGCAGCTTGTGGTTATCTCACCCATGACAAGCACCAGTCCCGTAGTGACTGAAGTCTCGCACGCCACCCTGGCCATAGGGTCCTGCGAAAAAATAGCGTCCAGAACGGAATCCGAAATCTGGTCGCAAATTTTATCCGGATGCCCCTCTGTAACTGATTCTGATGTAAATAGTCTCTTTGCCATTAATAATCCCTCCTGACTAATGTTAGGGGACAATTTTCCCCAAAAACCAAAAACCCCATCCGACAAGATGAGGTTTGAATCAATCCTCATCTTTCAGGATACATGTATCCTGCAGGAATTGGCACCGATGCATGAATGCCGGTTGCCGGGTTTCATAGGGCCCAGTCCCTCCACCTCTCTTGATAAGGTTTTTTATTTATTTTTTATTATCACGTTTAATCTACCATAGCGGCTGATTAGCGTCAATAAATCATATTAATTTTAACAGTATTTTGTCCTAAATTTTACATAATTATTTATTTGATGCACTTAATATAGTCGTATTAATTCAGGGAGTCAATGTATTTTTGATACTCTGTATCTTCACAGGGCAGGTAGCCGGCAGCTTTTACAAACTTACTCACATTTTCAAGATACATCTTGACAAATGCTTTAATATAGTCTTTGCCCAGTGAATTCTTATTCACATACAAATACATTGTTCTTGAAAGGGGAGAGTATGCTCCGCTCTTTATGGTTTCATAGGAAGGCATTACAGGTCCTTCCGCGGTTATTATGCCAACTGCCTTTAATTTGTCCTTGTTTGATTCATAGAAGGCATAGCCGCAGAAACCCGCCGCTCCGGCATCGGAGGTAATGCCTTCAAGCCAGGCCTTATTGTCGTCAACCTCAGTATTATACTTGCTCAGATTTACCGAGCCATTGCTGTAGAGAGCAGTGCAGAAAAAGTTTCGAGACAAGGCTTCAAGCTTTGAGCTGTATAACTTTAGCTCACTTCCCGGCCAGGCAGCATTAACATCGCTCCAGAGTCTTGCCCTGCCTTTTGAATCCCAGATTTTTCTCATCTCTGTTATCGACATGGCATCAACCCAGTTGTTTCCCTTGTTTACCACAACTGCCACGGCATCGTACCCAAGCTTAATCTCAGCGTAATCAATTCCTGCACCCTTGCAGGCAGCAGCCTCCTCAGAAGTTATCCTTCTTGTTGTACCGCAAATATCGATTTTGCCTGCGGAGAAATAATTCATACCTTCCTCAGTACCGGATACTTCCACGGTTACCTGGACATTTTTATAGAATTGCTTGTATTTGTCGGCTACAAGCTGAGATATGCCCCCTACCATGCTGGATCCGTCCACTGCTATTTTGCCCTTCTTTTTCATTGCTTCGGCTGCGTTGTCTACTTTTATGTCTTTAAGCTCAGCCATTGCCTTTTCTTCCTCGCTCGCATCAGAAGGAAGCGTCTCGGAGGCTTTTTGTGTTTCTGCAGGTGCAGAGGCTTCCTGCTGCTTATTGGTGCTTTCCTTTTCAGTATTATCTTTAGAAAGCTCTGTGTTAACTGCTTCTTCATGTATATTTTCCGTTTTTGCCTTATTCATTGAGTTGTAAGCAATCAGAATGAACAAAAACACAAGAATAACTATGATGCTTATAAGAGTAATTACTCTCTGTGTTAAGCCTTTCTTGAAATAATCCGTTTTCACTTTATAATCTCATTCCTTTCGTAATTTTAACTGAATTTGCTGCTGATGTAATCCTGCGCCAGCTGGGTTTTTGGATTGGAGAAGAAAACATCCGTGCTTGCCTGCTCCACTATTTGCCCCTCATAGAACATTGCAACTTCATCGGCTATTCTGGAGGCCTGGTGTAAATTATGAGTCACAATTACAATTGTGTATTTCTGCTTAAGCTCCATGAGCATATCTTCGATTTTCATAGTTGATATAGGGTCTAGTGCCGAGCAAGGCTCGTCAAAAAGTATAACCTCCGGATTTATTGTAAGCGCCCTGGCTATGCAAAGCCTCTGCTGCTGTCCTCCGGAGAGCCTTAGGGCTGACGAATCAAGCCTGTCTTCAACCTCTTCATATAAAGATGCAGCTTTCAGGTTGGTTTCTATAATTTCTTCCAGCTTTTCCCTGCGCACATTGCCAAAATTTTCTTTCACCGGCAGCGCCATATTCTCAAATATTGTCTTCGGAAAAGGATTAGGCTGCTGGAATACCATTCCTACTTTTCTTCTGAGCTCAATTACGTCTCTGTTTTTAGATAAAATGCTTTCACCGTCCAGCAAAATATCTCCGGTGAGCCTAAAGCCGTCTACAAGATCATTCATCCTGTTAAGGCATCTTAAAAGCGTTGTTTTTCCGCATCCGGAAGGGCCAATGAAAGCCGTTATGCTGTTTTTCTTTATATCTATGTTTATGTTTGAGAGTGCTTTTTTTTCACCATACCAAGCATTTAGTTCCTTAACCGATATTATTATACTGCCGGAATTTGAATAAACCATTTAGAAAAACCACCCTTATTTATATAAATATTTACTTTCCGATTTCCTTGCTTCCCATAAAGAAGTCCGTAAGCAGGTTCAGCAAAATTATTATTATAATCAAAACAAATGCCGCACCGAATGCATTCTCGTTCTGATGCCCTTCGCCTGCAGGAGACATAAAGTATATATATGAGGTCAGCGTGCTTCCTGTGTTTTTCAGAGTGCTAAGCCAGTTATCCGGCCTCCACCAGGGCTGTACGCCTGTCATTCGCAAGGTTCCTCCCAGGGTCAGCCACACAATTGCCGTGTCTCCGATTATTCTTCCCATTCCAAGAATAACAGCCGTAATTATTCCGTTTTTTGCGGTGGGCAGTATAACCTTTGTAATGGTATACCATTTGCTGGCCCCCATTGCAAGCGATGCTTCCCTGTAGGTGTCCGGAACTGATTTCAAAGCTTCCTCGCAGGTTTTGATGACAAATGGGAGTATCATAACAGCCATTGTAATGCCGCTTACCAGGAAGGACCTCCCAAAAGCCCTGTTAACATCCTGAACGCCCTCAACCATTGAGCTTAAAAAGCCAAGCGCAGGGTTGCTGAAGACTGCAAGTCCGAAAATAGCTACAACTATTGTAGGAACTCCTGAAAGTACATCAATTCCGAGCCGGAAGGTTTCTGTCAGATTATTTCTCTTTGCATATTCTGACAGGTATATTGCCGTACCAAGAGCCCAAGGAAACGCAACTAGCGTACCTATAAAGGTTAAAAGCAGGGTTCCGACCAACGGCGTTAAGATACCGTTTTTTTCAGTTTCCAATGTGGTAGCCGGCTCATTTGTCAAAAAACCTATGTCTATCTGTGCATGACCCATGTTAAAGAGATAGATTATTATTCCCAAGCAGGCTGCTATCGTAATGCTTGAAGCAAGCCAGGACATTACCTCTCCCATCAGGTCCCTGATTTTTTTCTTATTCAAGTCCTTCCCTCCTTCTTATCGACCTCTCAACTATTTTTGTGAAAAGGCTTAAGGTGGTGCAAGTCACAAGCAGCAATACGCCGCATGCAAATAATGCCGCGTTTATGGAAGGAACAGACATGCTTTCGGATTTGTTTATTATTGCAGATGCGAGAGTTAGTATGGGTGTCAGAAAAAATACTCCTCCATCCGCAGGATTTGGAATATTGCCTATTCCTCCGCTGACCATCGACAATGCCAAAGCTTCTCCGATGGCTCTTCCGGTACCAAGGATTATTCCTGCTGTTATACCGGATTTGGCCGAAGGTACTATGACCTTCACTATAGTTCTCCAATGTGAAAGGCCCAGCGCCAGGGATGCTTCCTTGTACCTGTGCGGCACCGCATTTATTGCGTCAACTGAAAGGGCGACAATAACCGGAGTAATCATAATGCTTAAAACTGCAATTCCCGCGAGCAAGCTGTTTCCCGTAAGCTGGAACTGCTTTATGTATTGAAGCTGAAGCTCTGAGGTTATAAAATTATCCTGTATGAAAGGCACTACAACAAGCAATGCCACCAAGCCGTATATAACGGAAGGAATGGAGGCCAGAAGCCTTATAAAAGACTGCAGCAGGCCTTTCATCCAACGGGGGGAAAGCTCGGTAATAACTATTGCGGTTCCTATTCCCAGCGGAATGGCCAACAAAAGCGCACCGACTGTTGTAAGACCCGAACCAAGAAGAAGTCCGAGAGCGCCAAAATGCCAAACCGGCTTATCGGCAGGCGCATGGTAGGCTTCTATGATCTGCTGGTCGAAGCCGCTCTTTAAGACAAAGTTAATGCCGTTTACAGCAAAAATATTCCATGATTTTATTAAAATAAAAATAAATATAAATACAATTATTATGGCGCTTGATGCCGTAAGTACAAATATCCCTGACTCACATACGCTGTCTCTTAATCTGCCCAAGCGCACACGAATGCTTTGGTTCTTTTTTTCCGCCTTGTCTACGGACAGGCTTGTGCTTAACTCTAAACTATCCAAGCTTTTTACCCTCCCTGTGAATACAAGAGAACTTGCAAAATAACCTTTTAAAGGCTGGATCGGAGGCTCCGACCCAGCCGTCAGGTTCTAATACTTAACAAATATTTATATAATTACTCTTTTATCTTTAAGGGTACATAACCAAGGTCATTAACAATTTTCTGGCCCTCAGGACTTAAGATATAGTTGATGAACCTTGCGTTCAAGCCGCTTGGGCTGCCCTTTGTAAGTACGTTCAAGGGACGGACTATGGGGAATTTGCCTGAAAGGGCATTTGCCTTGGTTGCGCTCACTCCTTCGATTGTCGGAGTCTTTACAGTGCTGTTGAGGTAACCGAAGGATTCATATCCAATTGCGTTTTTGTTGGAAGCGACAGCCTGGAGAATCAAGCCGCTTGATGCGTGTGGCGTTGCTGTGGATACTACAGTTGCTTTCTTGGTCTTGTCGATACTATCAAGCAGCAGCTCTTTGAAAGCTTTATTGGTTCCCGAGGTTGCTTCACGCTGCTGAACGAATATTGCAGCGTCTTCCCCGCCGACGTCCTTCCAGTTTGTGATTTTTCCTGTGTAAATATCAAAAATCTGCTGCTTTGTAAGATTTGATACCGGATTAGACGGATGGGTTATTATAGCAATACCATCCATTGCAATCTTTGTGTCAACAACGTCAGGATAAGTTGTTCTGTCACTGCTTGAAAGTTCAGTTGAATATCCACCGATGTTGCTTGAGCCGCTTGCCACGTCCTTTAAGCCTACGCTTGAACCACCGCCAGCAACGGTAACTGAAAGGCCTTTGTTCATTGCCATCAATTTGTCAGCGGCAGACTGGAATATAGGCTGTACTGATGTAGAGCCTGTGATTTTTATTGTTCCTGACATATCTGTGAAGTAGTCAACGGTTACAGTTTTGGTAGCATCTATGTAGTCTACCTTTGCTCCGAGCGCTTCACCTACGAAACGCAAAGGAAGCATTGTTCTTCCGCCTATTATCTTTGCGGCAACATCAAGGGTTTTTGCTTCGCCGTTTACACTTGCGGAAGACTTATTTACCGTAACACTTACTTCCTTGTCGACAGTTGTAACTGTTGCGGTCTTAGTTGCATCATCCCACTGAACGTCTGCTCCGAGCGCTTCTGCTATAGCTCTTATGGGAACCAGCGTACGTCCTGATTCAATTACGGGTGCTACGTCAAGAGCTATCGTCTTGCCGTCAACCTTAACAGTAATGCTTGCAGCACTTACTGATGTGATCAAGCTGAGCGCCATTACTGCAATCATAATGATTGTTAACATTTTTTTAACCATATTCAAACAACCTCCTAATAAATTTGCGGCAGTCAATTCACGTTTTTGCTGCCATTATCACGTACATATTATACTTGGTATGTTTTGGACAGTTTAAATCAACGTTAGATTTTTGTTAAGACAACACAATTTAATAATAATTCTGCTGCAAGAAAAACTGTTCTTGCAGCAGAATTATTATAGTTTTTTTACTTGTCAAAAAGCCTTCAGCTTGAGGCTGGAGGCTTTTGAAGGTCATTTTATCAACCTGTTATTTGTTTAATAAATGATATCAGGTCTTGCGCAGAAAGCGCCCTATGCTCCGCCTGCCAATTGCCCTTGCTTGCATCGGAGGGCTCATATACCGTAATAATATGGTTTGCTTCGTCCGTGGGAGCAAGATAATAGCGCCCTTTGCAAACAACAGCATCCGCACCCTGCAGCATTTTTGCCTCAAAGCCCGTGGAGCTTTTCCAGAAATGCGTGAACTCCAT
>JAOACY010000113.1 GCA_026417615.1 Clostridia bacterium | reverse complement strand
GATATGCCTCCCATTCCTATTACAGGTATCTTTACGGTTTTGGCAGCCTCATACACCATTCTTACAGCTACCGGCTTTACAGCAGGTCCCGAGAGGCCTCCCATGTTGTTTGCCAGAATCGGCCTTCGTTTGTGTATGTCTATTGCCATGCCCAGTATGGTATTTATGAGTGACAGCGCATCCGCGCCCGCTGCTTCAGCTGCGAGAGCAATTTCTTTAATGTCTGTGACATTTGGCGTAAGCTTAACTATAAGAGGCTGTTTGCAGCGCTCCTTTACTCTTTTCGTTATCTCCGTTATGCCTGAGGTTGAGTTTCCAAAGGCTACGCATCCGGCTTTTACGTTGGGGCATGAAACATTAAGCTCTATGGCATCTATATCGGCAGACCCCAGAATTTCAGCCATTTCGCAGTACTCCTCGATTGTGTTCCCAGCAATATTGGCAATTATTTTAGTGTCATACTGCCTCAAAAACGGAATTTCATCCCTAACAAACGCTTCTACTCCGGGGTTTTGAAGGCCAACACTGTTGAGTATGCCCCCCGGTGTTTCAGCTATCCTTGGAGGCCTGTTACCCTGTCTGGGCTTAAGCGTCAGTCCCTTGACTGAAATCCCTCCAAGCCCGTTCAGATCAATATACTGCGAATACTCCCTGCCGAAGCCGAAGGTTCCCGAAGCGGCAATGACAGGATTTTTAAATTTTATTCCCGCTATTTCAATGCTAAGGTTCATCAAAAATCACCTCATCGCTCCAGAAAACCGGGCCATCCTTGCATACATGGCTGTATTGCCATCCGTCACCCGATTTCGTCTTGCATGCGCAAACAAGGCATGCCCCAATTCCGCAGCCCATCCTTTGCTCCAGTGACACCTGGCATTTTATGCCATGTGCGGCAGCTATTTCAGCAACCTTTTTAATCATGGGCGTTGGCCCGCAGGTATATATTATGTCAAAGCTGCCATTTTGAATTTCCTGCTCAAGCAGGTCTGTTACCAGCCCTTTATGTCCGATTGAGCCATCGTCAGTTGAAATAAACAATTCGTCGCAGGCTGACTTAAATTCACTTTCCATCACAATGCAGCCTGCACTTCTAAAACCTAGAAACGCCTTTTTCTCACCCCATCTGCACTCTTTAAGGAGATTGTGCAAAGGGAATATGCCTATTCCGCCTCCTACAACCGCAACCCTTTCGTTCTTGGGGAATATGGTAAAAGGCTTGCCCAGAGGGCCTATCATGTCTATCTCATCTCCAAGCTGCTTCTTTGCGAGATACTCTGTGCCTGCGCCCTTAACCTGGAACACAATATCAAATGTGTCCAGCTGCCTGTCAACGCTGCAAATGCTGATTGGCCTGCGCAAAAGGGCATCTATACCCTCTTGGCAGTTAATATTGACAAACTGTCCCGGCATTGAATTTTTTGCTACATACCTTGACAGAAAGGTCATTTTGTAAATGTCCTGAGCCAGCTTGCTAATTGCTACAATTTTTTCCTTCAGTACCTTTGACATCCGCCTCACTCCCGTCTATTCGAATACGCTAAGGTTTACCACCTTTAAATCACCTATGTCCCTTCCCATTTTAACACAATCTAAAACTGCTTTGGCAGTGTCTATTGAGGTCAGGCAGGGTATTGACATTTCCACTGCCTTTCTTCTTATTTTAAAGCCGTCTCTGTCAGGCTTCCTCCCCTTGGTCGGCGTATTTATGACCAGGCTTATTTTGCCTGACTGAATTAGGTCAAGAAGATTCGGAGAGCCCTCATCTATTTTTTTAACTGCATTTGTGGCTATTCCATAGCTGTTGAGCATGTGGGCGGTCTTCCCCGTAGCGTAAAGCTCAAAGCCAAGCTTTTCAAAAGCTTCGGCAATAGGAACCAGCTCAGGCTTGTCCGTATCCCTGACTGTCATAAGAATTCCTCCGCCCTTTTTAGGCAGCTTTATTCCCGACGCCACTATACCCTTAAAAAGAGCTTCGTCAAAGGTTTTTGCTATTCCAAGAACCTCACCCGTGGACTTCATTTCAGGACCAAGGCTGATATCAACATCATGGAGCTTTTCAAAGGAGAATACCGGAACCTTCACCGCCACATATTCCGATTCCTTGTAGAGGCCTGTCCCAAAGCCGAAGTCTTTAAGCTTTTTGCCCATCATAAGCTTGGTGGCTATATTGACCATAGGTATCCCCGTTACCTTGCTGATATAAGGAACGGTTCTGCTGGAACGGGGATTTACTTCAATTACGTATAGCGTATTGTTATAAAGAACATACTGAATATTTATCATTCCAACCACATGCAGAGCTTTTGCAAGCTTCTTTGTATAATCAACAATAGTCTCCTTAACCTTATTGTCTATGCTCTGTGTCGGGTAAACGGATATGCTGTCTCCGGAGTGCACACCTGCCCTTTCAATGTGCTCCATTATTCCCGGAATCAGAACTTCCTCGCCGTCACAAATAGCATCAACCTCAAGCTCCTTGCCCATCATGTACTTGTCCACAAGTATCGGGTGCTCCTGCTTCACCCTGTTTATAATTTCCATAAACTCAGTTACATCCTTGTCGTTGTAGGCAATCTCCATTCCCTGTCCGCCGAGAACATAGGAAGGCCTTACAAGAACCGGATAACCAAGTTCATTCGCAGCCTTCAGAGCCTGCTCCAGGGTATAAACCGTCTGCCCCTTCGGCCTTGGGATACCGATTTCCTCAAGGATTGCATCAAATTTTTCCCTGTCTTCCGCAGCATCCACATATTTGGGCTCAGTACCGAAGATTTTCACACCCATTTCATCCAATGCCCTGGTAAGCTTAATGGCTGTCTGCCCGCCGAACTGAACTATAGCTCCCTTGGGCTTTTCTCTTTCAATTATGTTTTCGACATCCTCGGCGGTAAGCGGCTCGAAATACAGCCTGTCGGAGGTGTCAAAATCGGTGCTTACGGTTTCAGGATTATTATTTGCTATTATTGTTTCATAGCCCTCTTCCTTCAATGCCCAGACCGAATGCACAGAGCAATAGTCAAACTCAATGCCCTGTCCTATTCTTATTGGTCCGGACCCTATAACCAGCACCTTTTCCCTGTCAGACTCCTTTACCTCGCAGTGCTGGTCATAGGTTGAGTAGTAATAAGGCGTGACAGCCTCAAATTCAGCAGCGCAGGTGTCAACCATCTTATAAGCAGGGCATATGCCCATATCCCTTCTCCTGCTCTTAATGTCCTTATTGTCGCACCCAATGTACCTGGCTATAACCGCATCGGTAAAGCCAAGCTTTTTAGCCTTTCTAAGCTCATCGGGCGAAATGCTGTCAAGCTTCAAGGTTTTCAGCCTTTCCTCCATGCGAACCAGCTCATTAAGCTTGCAGAGGAAGAAGTAGTCAATTTTGGTTATTTCATTTATCTCTTCAATTTCAACGCCACGCCTTAAGGCTTCGGCTATTACAAATATTCTTTCATCATTTATGTCTTTAAGCTTTTCCTTAAGCTGATCAAACTCAAGCTTTTTGTAAAGGTCCTGTTCAAGCGTGAAAATACCAAGCTCCAGAGATCTTATAGCCTTCATGAGGGCTGCTTCAAAGCTGCTGCTTATTGCCATAACCTCTCCAGTAGCCTTCATCTGCGTGCCCAGAGTCTTTTTAGCTTTTACAAATTTGTCGAAAGGCCACTTCGGGATCTTTACCACCACATAGTCCAGTGTAGGCTCAAAGCAGGCATAAGTCTTGCCCGTTACCGCATTTTTTATTTCATCAAGGCCATAGCCTATTGCAATCTTCGTAGCCACCTTCGCAATGGGATAGCCGGTTGCTTTTGAAGCAAGGGCCGATGAGCGGCTCACCCTTGGGTTTACTTCAATTACCGCATATTCAAAGCTGGTGGGATGAAGCGCAAACTGGCAGTTGCACCCGCCTTCTATTCCCAGAGTGGAGATTATCTTAAGAGCCGCAGTTCTCAGCATCTGGTATTCCTTGTCTGCCAGAGTCTGGGAAGGAGCGACGACTATGCTGTCCCCGGTGTGAACACCCACGGGGTCAATATTTTCCATGTTGCATACCGTTATAACATTTCCCTTGCTGTCACGCATTACTTCATACTCTATTTCCTTCCATCCGGCAATGCTTTTTTCAATCAGAACCTGTGTAACCCTGCTTAAGCGAAGCCCCGTGCTTCCTATTTCCCTCAGCTCTTGGGCATTGTTGGCTATTCCGCCGCCGGAGCCTCCAAGGGTATATGCGGGTCTTACGATTACCGGATAACCTATTTCCTCAGCAAACATTAGAGCGTCCTCTATTGTGGTGACCACCTTGCTGGCTATACAGGGCTCCCCTATCCTTTCCATGGTATCCTTGAAGGCTTGCCTGTCTTCAGCCATTTTTATCGCCTCAGTTGCCGTGCCCAAAAGCTTTACGCCCTGTTCCTTTAAAAAGCCTTCCTCTGCAAGCTCCATAGCCAGATTCAAGCCTGTCTGTCCTCCCAAGGTGGGCAAAATGCTGTCCGGCTTCTCTTCCTTTATTATCCTCTTCACAACTTCGGCGTTGAGAGGCTCAATATATACCTTATCCGCGATGTTTGTGTCCGTCATTATTGTAGCCGGATTGCTGTTCACCAGTATTACTTCTATGTTTTCTTCTTTCAGGGCCTGGCAGGCCTGCGTACCTGCATAGTCAAACTCTGCAGCCTGTCCTATAACGATAGGTCCCGAGCCTATAACCAGCACCTTTTTTACATCATTGCGTTTTGGCATCTTCTTTCCCCCGATCAATTTTTTTCTTTTCTCATCATTTCTATGAATTCATCAAAGAGATAAGCTGTGTCATTTGGGCCCGGTGAAGCTTCCGGGTGGAATTGCACGGTAAAAACCGGAACATCCTTGTACCTGATTCCTTCAATCGTTCCGTCATTCATATTCCTGTGGCTTACCTCCATCCTCCTGCTGTCAATGGAGCTTTCAATAATTGTATAGCCATGATTCTGAGAGGTGATGTAGGTAAGATCCTTAGCCAGATCCTTTACAGGGTGGTTGCAGCCCCTGTGTCCGTATTTGAGCCGTTCTGTGTCGGCATTGTTTGCAAGGGCGGTAAGCTGGTGTCCAAGGCAAATTCCGAATATCGGCTTTTTGCCCATCAGCTCTTTCAGAGTATTTATCTGGTCGATACAATCCTTTGGATCCCCGGGGCCGTTGGAAAGCATTATGCCGTCAGGATCAATTGCAAGTATTTCATCTGCCTTTGCCCATGCAGGAAACACATGCACTTCGCAGCCGCGCTTAAGCAATGATCTCACAATATTCTGCTTGAGTCCATAATCAATAAGCGCAACCTTAAATCCGTCGCCTTCATATTTAATTGCATTTTTTGTTGTAACCTTTTGTACCGGGTCTTTTATCACATATGCTTTTATTTCATCAATTTTTTCTTCAAGCTTGAAATCAAGCTTGGTTGAAATTATTCCCTTCATGGTGCCCTTGTCCCTTAAAATCCTGGTAAGGGCCCTTGTGTCAATGCCTTCTATACCGATTATATTATGCCTTTTCAGGTAATCGTTCAGTGTTTCTATGGAGCGCCAGTTGCTTGGAGTCTTGCACACTTCCCTGACTATAAACCCCTTCACCTGGGGCTGCGAGGATTCTATATCCTCAATATTAACACCATAGTTTCCGATAAGTGGATAAGTCATGGTTACAATCTGTCCGCAGTACGAAGGATCGGTCAGAACCTCCTGATACCCTGTCATCCCTGTATTAAATACGATTTCACCGATTACTTCGCCGTCTGTTCCGAAGCTGCGGCCTTCAAATATTGTTCCGTCTTCTAATGCAAGTATGGCTTTCATCTTTTCCCTCCATTAATAATTAATAGTAATCTGGTAATTTGGAAAGCTGTATTAAATTATATTTCATTTTCCAATTGCTTTTAAAATATCTTCCCGCATTCTTACAGCTTCAGCTCTGCATGCCTCATCAAACCGCGCTTCGCTGAAGGTATTCCTCCACATCTCTGACATATATGCGCACATAATGCTTCTTGAGGCGTTGATAATTGCGCCCAGACCGTCATCATTAAAGGAATTGGCCGCGTCTTTCGCGCTTCCGCCTTGAGCTCCGTAGCCAGGAACCAGGATATAGGCATGCTTCAGTCTTTTCCTTAATATTTTTGCCTGCTCAGGGTATGTGGCGCCGACAACTGCTCCCACATTGCTGTAACCGTACCTTCCAACCTGCTCCTCTCCCCACTCGTTAACCAGGTCAGCAACAGCTTCATAAATTTTCCTTCCATCCTGAGTTGTCAGATCCTGAATTTGTCCGGAGGATTTGTTGGATGTTTTAACAAGAATGAATATGCCTTTCCCGTATTTACTGCAATCATCAATAAATGGCCTTATACCGTCTGCTCCAAGGTAAGCATTCACTGTAAGGGCGTCAGCTCCAAAAGCTTCCTCCTGTGCATCTTCGCTTGTTTCTGTGAATCCGAGGTATGCTGATGAATACGCCTGGGCAGTTGTTCCGATATCATTGCGCTTGCCGTCTGCAATAACAAGCATTCCCTTGCTTTTGCAATATTTGACTGTTTCGCAGAAAGCATTCAACCCGTGAACTCCGTACATCTCATAGTATGCCAGCTGAGGCTTCACTGCGGGTACAATATCATACACAGCGTCGATTATTTTCTTATTGAACTCCAAAATAGCCTCCGACGCACCCTTAAACCCTGACCCGTGCTCTTTTAAAGCCTTGTCCTTTATAAAGCCCGGCACATATTCAAGCTTGGGATCAAGCCCGACTACCGTCGGGTTGTTTTTTTCCTTAACCTTTTCAATCAATCTGTCTATAAACATCATAGCAATACCTTCTCCCTTACCACAACTTTTCCGTTAACAATAGTATAGTAAACAGCGCCCGTAAGTTTGAATCCGTCATACGGGGAGTTCTTGCTCTTTGACTTGAATTTGGCTACATTGACTGTATTTACTTCATTAACATCTATTATGGTTATGTCGGCAGCCTGCCCTACTTCTATGGAGCCTTTGCTTAAGCCCAAAATTTTTGAAGGATTTACACATAATTTATGCACCAGCTGCTCCATTGTAAGGTGTCCAGGCTTCACCAGATAAGTGACAGCCAAAGGCAGAGCGGTTTCAAACCCGACAATCCCATTGGCGGCAATATTGAACTCAACGTTTTTTTCGTCCAAATGATGAGGAGCGTGGTCTGTGGCTATTATGTCGATTGTGCCGTCCCTCAAGCCTTCAATTATAGCTGCGGCATCCTTTTTTGTCCTCAGCGGAGGATTTACCTTTGCAAGTGTGTTGAAACCGTCACATGCCTCATCGGTAAGTGAAAAGTAGTGAGGGCAGGTTTCTGCCGTCACATTCACGCCTCGCTTTTTGGCATTCCTGATAAGTTCAACGGACAATTCCGTGCTTACATGGGCAATATGAACGGGTGTCCCTGTATATTCCGAAAGAATCAGTTCTCTTGATACCATGACCTCTTCTGCAGCTGCAGGTATTCCCTTAAGACCCATTACTGTGGAATAATAGCCTTCGTTCATGACCCCCTCATCCGCAAGCTCAAGGTCTTCGCAGTGCGAGATAACGGTTATATCAAACATTGACGCATACAACATGGCCTTTTTCATAAGTGATGCACTTTTGACCGGTCTGCCGTCATCAGAAATTGCTACTGCACCTGCAAACTTCAATTCCCCAATCTCTGACAATTCTTCACCTTTCAGCCCTTTTGAAATAGCTCCTATGGGAAATACATTTATTACACCTTCATGCTTTGCCTTATTAAGAATATATTTTATAACAGCCTCATTATCCGCCGGAGGGTTTGTATTCGGCATGCAGGCTATTGAAGTAAAGCCGCCAGCAGCAGCGCTTCTTGTGCCGCTTTCTATGTCTTCCTTGTACTCAAAGCCAGGGTCTCTTAAATGGCAATGGGCATCCACAAATCCAGGCAGCACATACTTCCCGCTTGCATCAATGATATCTCCGCCTGAAACCTCAAGATTGTTTCCTATTTCCCAAACCTTGCCCTCATCAATTATTATGTCGTACAAGCCATTCCTGTTAGCTTTAGGATCTACCAAATAACCGTTTTTAATTAGAATTTTCACTGCTACCCCTCCTGGTTAATAGATATAAAAGAGCCATTCTTACCGCTACGCCGTTTGTAACCTGCTCATTAATCACTGACTGCTCACCGTCCATGACGAAGGTCGAAAGCTCCACGCCTCTGTTGACAGGGCCCGGATGCATAACCAACGCATCTTCCTTTGCAAGCCTCAGACGCTTTTCATCAATGCCAAAAAATCTTGAGTATTCCCTTGTTGTTGGAAATAAACCTTTTTTCTGTCTTTCAAGCTGAATCCTAAGGCCCATTACCACATCGGCATCAATCAACGCTTCCTGTACAGTGTTATAGACCTTTACGCCGGTTTGCTCAATACCCGAAGGCATAAGAGTTGACGGACCCGCTATGCTTACCTCTGCCCCCATTTTTGTCAGGCCCCATATATTGCTGCGTGCCACACGGCTGTGGTAAATGTCCCCCAAAATAGCAATTTTCAAGCCTTGCAGACTTCCCTTTTTCTCTAAAATAGTAAACATGTCCAGCAATGCTTGTGTAGGGTGCTCATTCATACCGTCTCCCGCATTTATTACAGAGGCTTTGACATTTCGGGCTAAAAGGTGGGGAGCTCCTGACATAGGGTGCCTTATTATTATTACATCGGAACCCATCATGTCTATGGTTTTGCCTGTATCTATAAGGGTTTCTCCCTTTGCTACACTGCTGCCGGAGGCAGATATGTTCGCGGCACTTGCGCTCATATACTTTGATGCCAATTCAAAGGAAAGTCTTGTGCGTGTGCTGTTTTCATAGAAAAGAGTAATAATGGACTTTCCCTGAAGGTGCGGTGTTTTTTTATTATTTGTTGTAAGTACGTATTTCATTGTTTTTGCCGTATCAAGGATTAATGATATTTCTTCTTTGGTCAAATCCTTAAGCCCAAGTAAGTCCTTAGATTTTAAAGTCATAGTATGCGCTCCCTCCATAATACTAATACTCTAAAAAAATAGTAAGGAAAATATCCTTACTGTGTAAATTAATGAGTAATTCCCTTGTGCACATCGCATATAGTCACTGCATTTACCTTATCAAACTCATAAAGCTTGACATGTATCACTTCATTTTTTGAGGTCGGAACATTTTTACCTACATAGTCCGCTCTGATTGGCAGCTCCCTGTGGCCTCTGTCAATGAGAATAGCCAGCTGAATCATCCTCGGCCTGCCAATATCCATAATTGCATCAATGGCAGCCCTTACCGTCCTTCCTGTATATAAAACATCGTCAACAAGGATTATTTTTTTGTCATTAATTGGAAAGCTTATTTCTGTGCCGTTTACAATAGGATGCTCAGAAAGCAGGCTAAGGTCATCCCTGTAGAATGTTATATCCAAAACTCCCACTGGAACAGATGACCCTTCAACCTCCTTGATTTTTTCGGCTATCATCCTGGCAAGGGGAACACCCCTTCTTTGAATTCCAATCAATGCAATATCTTGAATACCCTTGTTCTTTTCAATTATCTCATGGGCTATTCTTGTTATTGCTCTCATAATGCCGCTTTCATCCATTATCTCTGCTTTATCCATAATATATCCTTTCTCTCCGTATCGGTTAAAAATGGAGAATAAAAATCAAAAAACTTCTTACCAGAAGATAAGAAGTTATATTTGCACAAAAATAAAAGCTAATAAAATAACTGCATAATATATTTCCTTCTAGCCTCTCTGGACTAAATTAAAGGATGGTATTCAATTAATAGCTATGATATCACAATAAACCCTTAAAGTCTACTTTTTTTTAAAATTAAAGCATGTCAGAAAGCTGACATGCTTTAATTGCTTTTATCTGGGCTCTACATAGAACTTAATGGCAGTTCGCTCTTCACCGTCAATGTTTACTTCTGAAAAAGCCGGAATAACAACCAGGTCAATTCCGTTTGGAGCAACAAATCCTCTCGTGATGGCTATCGCCTTTATAGCCTGGTTTACCGCTCCTGCCCCTACAGCTTGAATTTCTGCATGGTTGCTGTCCCGCAAAACCGCCGCAAGCGCTCCTGCAACAGATTTTGGCTGTGAATTTGCTGACACTTTAAGAATATCCATATTTCTCCTCCTACCGCGTATCGCAGACTGTGAATTAGTGAAAATTATATATATATATTCTTTATTTACCTTAAAATTCCTGCTGGAAAATAAAAAAAATACAAAATTGTTTCTACTGCAAGAACAGCTTTTCTTGGAACAAGATGCATAAATCACTCGACGATGCAGTAGAATCAAAATTAATTTATATTTTAATTATCCTTATTCACCGCCTGATACCTCAAGACTTATGCCAGGCTCAGATGCTCCAACAACCTTGATGCTTTTATAGCCGTACTTTTTCTTTAAAAAAACAATGTTGCATTTTTTCTGACCCACCGCATTAGAAATATTTGAATTATCAACACAAATTATCAAATTCTCCGTATCAATAAGGTTTTTACAGGCTATCTGAGTTTCAATCCTTTTAAGCATCAGCCTTGATTCCACAAGCTGCCTGAAGGCTGGATGAAAAGGCCCTGCAATGACATCACCCTCGTCATTTATGTTTTCAGTTGGCTGAAGCCCTATTCTTATAACATTTATTTGATGCCCTTCATATATTTCCAGAAGCTCAGCACATATATCCACCGCTTCATCCAGAGTTAACGGAAGGTATTTTCCCTGTTTGTACATTTCGTACAAGTAAGTGTTTTTTACGACGAGAGCGGGATAGATGCGCACAATATCCGGCCTTAATTCAACTATTTCTTTTGCTGTTTCAACAGATTTTTCCCTGTTGTCCCCAGGAAGGCCAACCATGGTTTGTATTCCCAATCGGAACCCGTTTCTCTTAATAAGGCTGCATGACGTCAGTACGTCATTAACGTTATGGCCTCTTAAGGAAAGTCTGAGCACTTCATCATCCATGCTTTGTACACCCAGCTCTATTGTACCTACATTGAATTTCTTCAAATTATCGAGTATTTCCTGGCTTATATAGTCAGGACGTGTTGACATCCTTATTTCTTTAACCTTATTTTGCTTCACATATTCATGCGCTATTTCAAGATACCTGATTTGCTGTTCAATTTCAATGCCAGTAAAGCTTCCTCCATAGAATGCTATTTCAATGAATGTATCTTTTCCGGCATATCGGAGATTAGTCTCTATGACAGCTCTCATCTTTTGTTCAGTTATTTCCTCAAGCTGACCGCTAATGGATTTCTGGTTGCAGAATATGCAATCATGAGGACAGCCTTTGTGAGGAATGAAAATGGGAATAATCATGTGCCTTTTCATTTGCTTGACCGTACTTTTTCCAAAGCAGACCTTGCTGCATTCTGTTCAGCTTCTTTTTTGCTTCTTCCCTCGCCTGTCCCCATCACTTCATTTCCTATTTTAACTTGAGATACAAAAACCTTGTTATGGTCCGGCCCTTTCTCATCCAGTACTTCATAGGTTATTTTTCTGTCGCCGTTGCTCTGGATTGTTTCCTGAAGCTGGGTCTTATAGTCAACATGCAGGAATCCTGCTATAGATCCCTCAATAATGTCTTCCATCTGACTCAATATAAAGGCTTTTGCTTTTTCGAATCCGCCGTCAATGTATATAGAGCCAATGAGTGCCTCAAAAGCATCCGACAGAATTGAAACTCTTGTTCTTCCCCCGGTGAGATCTTCCCCTTTTCCAAGGAGAAGATATTCTCCGAGCCTTATCTTATTGGAGCATTTCATAAGCGACAGCTCACAAACTATGCCGGCCCTGGCTCTGGTAAGCTCTCCTTCGGAAAGCTGTCTGAAATCAGTATATATCCTTTCGCTGATAACTATGTTAAGGACTGAATCTCCTAGGAATTCAAGCCTTTCGTTACTCAAAAGGTTCATAGCCTTATGCTCGTTTGCAAAGGAACTGTGGGTAAGCGCCAGGATTAAATTGGCAGTGTTTTTATACTTGTAATTAATTGTGTTTTCCAAATCGCTTATTTTATTTTTTAGTTCTTCTAATGTTATCATAAGCTTCCTCTTTGTTACATATGCAGATTAATTCAATATTGATTTTACTCCAATTATTTCGTCTAATCAATAAAAAGGTGAGGAATAATCCCCACCTTTCAACCTTATATTATTATATTGCCTTTACTCGTATTTTTTAAGTATAAGAGCTGCGTTGTGTCCGCCGAATCCAAGTGCATTTGATAATGCATACTTGATTTCGGCTTTTCTGCCAACGTTCGGTACATAGTCCAGATCACATTCCGGATCCGGAGTATTGTAGTTGATTGTAGGAGGCAGGAAGCCTTCCTTCAATGCAAAGCCGGTTATAATTGCTTCCACTGCTCCAGCGGCACCTAAAAGATGGCCCGTCATGGACTTCGTTGAGCTCATGGCCAGCTTTCTGGCATGTTCGCCAAACACAGTCTTGACAATTTTAGTTTCACCCGGATCATTCAATGGTGTGGAAGTGCCATGAGCATTTATATATCCAATATCCTCAGGCTTTATTCCTGCATCATTGAGTGCCATGGTCATACACTTGACTCCTCCAAGACCCTCAGGATGCGGTGCGGTTATGTGGTAAGCATCACATGTGCAGCCATAGCCTGCAACCTCTGCAATAATGCTTGCCCCTCTTTTTTGAGCATGCTCCAATTCCTCAAGAATAAGGATTCCTGCGCCTTCACCCATCACAAAGCCATCCCTGTCAGCGTCAAAAGGCCTGCATGCTTTAGCGGGGTCTTCATTTGTGGACATTGCCTTGGCAGAACAAAAGCCCGCATAGGACATAGGCGTAATGGAAGCTTCCGCTCCGCCTGTAATCATTACATCCGCATCTCCGCGCTGTATAACCTTGAAGGCATCACCTATTGCATTGTTTCCTGTAGCACATGCAGTTATCACACACTCGTTGAAGCCGCAAAAGCCATATTCTATTGCTATCCTGCCCGATGCCATGTTGGCGATCATCATTGGAATAAAGAATGGGCTGACCCTCCCGGGACCCTTTTCAATATAAGTTTTGTGCTGATCTTCAAAGGTTTCTATTCCTCCGATTCCGGAACCGACTATTACACCCGCTCTGTCCTTGTCAATTGAATTCAAATCGAGTTTTGACATTTCAACAGCTATTTTTGTGCCTGCCAAAGCATATTGTGTGAAAAGATCCATTCTCTTGGCTTCTTTTTTGTCAATATAATCAGTAGGATCAAAATCCGTGATTTCAGCGCCAATTTTTGTGGGAAAATTTGCAGTATCAAATTTTGTAATGCTTTTAATTCCGCATTTGCCTTCCTTTATAGCGTTCCAGAAATTTTCGGCTCCTGTTCCGAGCGAAGATACTACGCCAACTCCTGTTATTACAACTCTTTTTTTCATAAAATATAACCTCCCCCAAATGTGGAATATGGATAAGTATATATTAAAATCAAGCTTTATATGTAGCAATAAACAATTACATTTGCAGAAAAGTGATTGTTCAAAGGCATTTCAATAGCATCGGAAAGATGAATTCGAGGGAAATGTCTCTAGGGTTTCAGCATGAATTCACTTTCCTCGGATGTATTCCTTAAGAGTCAGTGAAATGGACTTTGCCCAATAACTTTTTCCATGTAAAATATTTATTGCATTTAATATATGATAAAATTTTGCCAATTAAATATTTTACCTGAATTATAGGACTTGATATTATTGTGAATTGTTGTATGTTGAAGTTTATTTTAAAAAAAGTCCCTTTTTCAGGGACTTTTTTTATGTGTTATTCTTAATGTACTCTACAGCATCACCTACTGTAGTTATCTTCTCGGCCTCACTATCGGGAATTTCAAGATCGAATTCCTCTTCGAGAGCCATGATAAGTTCAACAATATCAAGTGAGTCTGCACCCAAATCATCAATAAATGACGATTCCATTGCTATGTCGTCTTCTTCAACACCCAGCTGCTCAACAATAATCTTTTTTACCTTTTCAAATACCATACACTCACCTCCTTCCAAAGGGAGCTTATTTTTTTACTTATGTAAAAGAATAGCAATTATTTTACACTAAGATAATATTACATAAGGAGTCCGCCGTCAATATCAATTACCTGACCTGTTACATAATTTGATTCGTCGGAAGAAAGGAATGCTACAACATTAGCCACATCTTCAGGTGTCCCGAACCTTCCGAGTGGTATGTTTTTCAAATAATTATCCCTTACTTCTTCGGGCAATATGTCCGTCATCTTGCTTTGTATCAGCCCAGGTGCAACGGCATTGCAGGTTATTCCTCTTGGAGCAAATTCCTTTGCTGTAGTTTTTGTAAGCCCTATCAAGCCTGCCTTTGATGCTGAATAGTTAGCCTGACCTGGATTTCCATAGCGTCCGGCAACTGATGCGATATTTACAATTTTCCCGCTTCTTTGCTTGATCATAACCTTTGCTGCTGCTTTTGTACAAAGGAATGCACCTTTTAGGTTGATGTCCATAACAAGGTCCCAGTCTTCTTCAGACATCATAGCCATAGGTTTGTCTTTCGTAATACCAGCGTTGTTTACGAGTATGTCAAGACTTCCAAAAGTTTCTACAGCTGTGCTGATCATGGCCTTTACATCATCCGGGTTTCTAACGTCACCCTTTGTAACTGCCACATTGAAACCGGCTGCTTTAAATTCCTCAGCTGTTGCATCTATTGAGTCGGAGGCAGCAATATCGTTTAAAACGATATTTGCTCCCATCTGAGCCAGCTTTAAAGCAATAGCCTTTCCCAAGCCTCTTCCCGATCCTGTCACAACTGCAGTTTTCCCCTTTAACTGCATGTTATTCATACCCCCAATTCTTCCAAAGTCTTGTTCAATGAATCTATATCTTCAACATTTAGCACTTTTGCATCCTTGCTGATTTTTTTGATGAACCCGCCAAGAACCTTTCCAGGTCCTATTTCAACAAATGTATCAACACCGTCCTCCAGCATTGCCTTTACGCAGTCTTCCCAACGCACGGAATTGCTTACCTGCCTTATGAGCAAGTCCTTAACCTTTGATTTATCGGAAATATATTCAGCAGTAACATTGGTTACCACAGGTATATTCATTTCTCCAAGGTTTATTTTTTCAAGTTCTTCAGCCAGCTTATCCCCGGCTGGCTTTAACATGCTGCAATGGAATGGGGCGCTTACAGGAAGAACCATCGATCTTTTTGCTCCCTTTTCCTTACAAAGCTCAACTACTTTCTCTACCGCATTTACGGCACCTGCGACAACCACCTGCCCAGGGCAGTTAAAGTTGGCAGGCTCAACGACTCCTTCGGAAGACGCAGCCTTGCAGCACTCAATTACATCCTCGTTTGAAAGACCAAGAACCGCAGCCATTGTACCAACACCAACCGGCACGGCTTCCTGCATGTATTTTCCGCGCTTTCTCACAAGCGCTGCAGCATCGGAAAAACTTAAGGTGGCTGCCGCAACATGAGCAGAGTACTCTCCAAGGCTGAGCCCTGCTGCCACGTCAGGCTTGATGCCTTTTTCCAGAAGCGGCTGCAGGCATGCAATACTGGTTGTCAGAATTGCCGGCTGTGTGTTTTCTGTTATCTTTAATGTGTCATCATCACTCTCAAAAACCATTTTTTTCACATCAAATCCAAGAGCTTCAGATGCCTGATTAAAGATTTCATCAGCCGATTTGTACTGGTCTGCAATGGACTTTCCCATTCCGACATATTGTGCTCCCTGTCCGGGGAAAACAAAAGCTATTTTTCCCATTTCATCATCCTCCACATACTGTTTTTAGTCTGTATATTACTTCTCAAGTTTTAAATACTAAATAATTCATTATTTACTTACAGGTCATATCGAAAGGTATTGTTTAAATTTTTATCCTTTAATAAATTATTTTGACCATTTTATTACGGCAGAAGCCCAAGTTAGTCCTCCTCCAAAGCCTACCAGAACAATGTTGTCGCCTTTTTTGATTTTGCCTTCTCTCAACGCTTCATCCATTGCTACGGGAATTGAAGCGGATGAAATATTGCCGTATTTTTGAATAACCAAATGCATCTTTTCATGCGTAAAGCCCAGCCTTTTTAGCGCACCGTCAATTATTCTGATATTTGCCTGATGGGGAAATACAAAATCAATATCTTCAACCTTAAGGTTTGCGTCTTCTATTGCTCTTAAGGATGCCTGCTCCATTATCTTGACCGCAAACTTGAAAACCTCTCCGCCATCCATCCAGATTACATTTTTATTCTTATTTGGACGAACGTCAAGATCGGCTTGCGTAAAGCAACAGAAAGGAAGTGTAAGCACATTGCCCATTTCACCATCTGCTCCCAGATATGTCGACAGTACTCCGTATCCATTCTCTACAGGCCCCATGACAGCTGCACCCGCTCCGTCTCCAAACAATACACAGGTGTTCCTGTCTTCCCAGTCTGTTAATTTTGACAAGCCTTCGCAGCCAATAATCAGTATATACTTATATGTTCCTGAAGCAATAAATTGTTTTGCAACCGACATGGCATATACAAATCCGGAGCACGCCACATTCATATCAAAGGCGGCAGCTTTTTTAGCTCCGATTTTTGACTGTATCATGCATGACATTTGAGGGAAAACATAGTCCGGCGAAGTAGTGGCTGCAATTATAAGATCTATATCCTCGGAAGCTATTCCGGCGTCAGAAATAGCTCTTTCTGCAGCTTTAACACCTAATTGGAATACAGGCTCGCCTTTATCTAAAATCCTTCTTTCGGATATTCCCGTCCTTTTTATAATCCATTCATCCGAGGTATCTACCATTTTTTCAAGGTCGGAATTTGTTAAAACCCTTTCAGGAAGAGCACTGCCCATACCCAGAATGCCTGCACCTATGACATTACTGCTCAATATCCTCAACCTCCATATTTTTAAATTCTTCTCTTATTTCCTCAATAATATTGCTCTTGGCATAAACATAAGCGTTGAATACAGAATGCTTGATAGCTTTGGCATCTGAACGGCCGTGCGTCTTCATAACCTTCCCGTTTACTCCTAAGAAAGGTACGCTTCCGTATTCTGATGTGTCAGTTTTCTTTTTCAGACCTTTTAGTCCATCTTTAATAAGAATCGCAGAAAGCATTGACAAGAAATTTCTCTTAAATATAGACTTCAGCTCTCCGATGAAAAACTCTGCTATTCCTTCAACAGCCTTCAAAAATACATTGCCCACAAAACCATCGCAAACAGCAATGTCAACAGCTCCGTCAATCACCTGGTGAGCCTCAACATTTCCATAGAAATTCACCCCGGATTTAGAGAGCATTTCAAAGGCCTGCTTAATGATTTCGTTTCCTTTTTTCTCTTCTGATCCCACATTTATTAAACCAACCTTGGGATTATCCATGTTAAGGACGTCTTTCATGTATTTTGAACCCATGATTCCGAATTGCAGATAATTTATCGGTTTGCACAAAGTATTTGCACCCGCATCAAGAAGAAGAACAAGCCCTTTTTTTGTTGGTATGATTGGTGCAAGAGCAGGCCTGTCAACACCCTTTATTCTTCCAAGTATCAGAAGAGCTCCCGCCAGCAAGGCACCCGTATTGCCTGCTGAAACAAACACATCTCCCTTGCCTTCCTTCAGCATTTTAAAGCCTACAACCATGGAAGAATCCTTTTTGTTTTTTATTGCTTTTGTTGGTGAATCCTCGTTTGTTACAACCTCCGTTGTATGATGAATACTTACTCTCGGACTATCAAATTTCCTCTCTTTAAAAATTTTATTAATTCTTTCACTGTCACCAATTAACAAAATGTCATAGCCTTGTCTTTCATTTATTGCATCTATACACCCGTTTACTACCGCCTCGGGTGCATTGTCTCCTCCCATTGCGTCAACTATTATAAGCAAAGCTTTCACTCCTAAACTATTTTATACTGGTTCAAGGGATACTAGAATGAATTTCCCTCTGAAAACCTCATTCTGTTTTTCGAAAATTCTGACCCAAACAATATAATTATTACCCCTGAATCTGCGCACCTCAGCTTTTGCAACAAGCTTGCTTCCCGAATATACAGGAATTTTATACTTAATATTTGCTACACCTACAAGAGCTGCTTCAGCATCAATTACAGCAATAGCCAATGATTCGGCAAAGGAATATATGTAATGGCCTCTGACAACTTTTGTCTTTTCAAATACCATTGTTTCGTCAGTTTGCAAAATAGAAATGCCTCTTTCACCAAGGCCTATATCCACCAGCTCACCGACAAGCTCCTTGCTTTTAATAGCTTTAACCTTGCTGTAGCTTTCCTCAGCCACATTCTTTATTCTTTCCCTCAGCTCCGGTATGCCCAATTCAAGCCTGTCAAGTCTTATGGTAGGCACGCTTACATTTAATTGCTCAGCCAATTCTTCATCTGTCAGGAAAGGATCCGCTTTTACCTTGTCATAAAGCAACTGCTGTCTTTCCTTTTTTACGGACGAAGATCTGCTCATGCAGCTACACCTCACGGATTGTCATAATTTACCACATAATTATTACCTGATACTAAATGTTACTTATAAAAGTATATAATATATTTTAATGATATGCAACAATTTCCTGAAAAATTATTTAGTGTAATCAATTACCTTAATATTCTTTGCAATATAGTCATAACCAGAATATATAGTAATTATTACTGCAACAAACATTGTCCAGTCTGCCAGCGGAAAGTCTGTAAAAATGGATACGGGATAATTCTTAAGAAGCAGCAATACAATAGCAGCCATTTGAGCAACAGTCTTTATTTTGCCCCAGCTGCTGGCGGCAATAACTATGTCTTCTCCTGCAGCGACAAGTCTTAAGCCAGTCACAATAAATTCCCTTCCTATGATAATCATAGCAGCCCATCCTGAAACACTTCCCTCCTGTACCAATGCTATCAACGCTGCGGTAACTAAAAGCTTATCCGCTATTGGGTCAAGGAATTTTCCGAATCTCGTAACCTGGTTCCT
Source organism: Clostridia bacterium (assembly GCA_026417615.1). Taxonomy (GTDB): domain Bacteria; phylum Bacillota; class Clostridia; order Acetivibrionales; family JAFADI01; genus SKW22. The sequence continues at coordinate 8,689 of JAOACY010000113.1, read as the reverse complement.
TTTCCTTGCTATGTATCCATCAACGCCATCCGTGCTTGCTGCTATGATAAAAAACACAGCCGCAATATAGCTGCCATATTCTTTTATAAATATGTTAACCGCCCTTATTTGAGGATGCATGAATGTCAACCAATAGCTTTCCAGCATCCAGTCCGGAAATGGTATGATAAAAACCATAAAAACAGGTACAAGAAATATTCTGGAAAGAGTAAGCTTATTTGCCAGATTCATAGTAAACCTCTCCTGTCAAGTCGTAGTCATCAGCATCAAGAATTTTTACATTGACAAATTCACCGTTTCGCAGCGGCTCCTTGCTTGTAAAGTATACCACAGGGTCTATTTCCGGTGCTTCGGCGTAGGTTCTTCCGATATAAAATATTCCATCCTCCGCCACACTTTCCACAAGAGTCTTGTATACCTTTCCCAGCCGGCTTTCATTTTTTTTACGTGTTATTTCCTTTTGCAATGTCATTATTGTTTTGTATCTTTTTTCCTTTATTTTTTTTGAAATCTGCGACTTAAATAAGGCAGCAGGTGTTCCATCCTCTTTAGAGTAAGTGAAAACACCAAGCCTGTCAAAACTTTTTTTCCTGACAAAGTCGGATAATATCTCAAAATCTTCCTCTTCCTCACCCGGGAAGCCCACTATGAGGGATGTCCTTATAACAATTCCCGAAACCCTTTGCCTTAGCTTGGACAAAACCATGTCAATATCAGCGCTTGTTCCTCTTCTGTTCATTGCCTTGAGTATCTTGTCGCTTGCATGCTGTATGGGAATATCAATATATTTCAGCAGCTTTTCATTACTTGCCATTTCGTCTATTATCAAATCATCTATCATCTCCGGATAGCAATATAGCAGCCTTATCCAGTCGATGCCTTCTATTTTGCTTAATTCCCTTATTAAATGCACAAGTCTCTTTTCTTTATAAATATCAAGCCCATAGCGCGAAGTGTCCTGTGCGACCAGAATTAATTCTTTTACACCCTTTTGTGACAGTTGCCTTGCTTCCTTGATTATATCCTCTGTCTTACGGCTTCTGTAACGCCCCCTCAAAGATGGAATAATGCAATATGTACAGCAGTTGTCACATCCCTCCGCTATTTTCAGATAGGCATAACCGTTTTTTGTTGAAATAAGCCTGTTGCTTTCAAGATAGCTAATATCTTCAAGTTCACCGTACACCGCAGGCTTTTCCCCGCAATATGCCCGCTCAATAACATTGATTATTTCTCCATAGCTTCCGGTACCAACAACAGCATCCACCTCCGGAATCTCTTGCATAATCAAATCCCTGTACCGCTCTGAAAGACATCCCGTTACTATAAGGAGCCTGCAATTTTGTTTCTTGTACTCCGCCATTTCCAAAATGGTATTAATTGATTCCTGTTTTGCAGCTTCAATAAAACCACAGGTGTTTACGATCAATACTTCCGCTTCCTCCTGTAGGTTTGTTATTTCAAACCCATGACTGTAAAGCTGTCCCAGCATAACTTCGCTGTCAACAAGATTTTTGGGACAGCCCAAGGATACAATCCCAGCCTTTATTTTCATCTGTTTCTTCTCTTCTTTCTTTTATTACTTTCCGTTGGTTATATTCATTGGCAGCATTTCATCCGCGGTTTTTATGAGTTCTTCAATTTCCCTGTTTAATCTTTGTATTTCAGAATCCAGTTCCTCCGGTTTTATACCCAGAGCCAAAATTTCATCCAATATCTCCTGTTTTTGTCTGTTTAACTGCTCCAATCTGGCCTCTGCCCTTATTCTCAACCCCTTGGCCTTTTCCAGGTTTTCCTTGAGCTGGTTTAACTTTCTTTCATGCTCCATTGACATTTATTTAATGTCCCTCCCCAAAGTGCTTTATTATATCATTGATTTTCGATTCATCAATGATACTGTTGCAAAACGGGCACTTGCCCATGCGCTTTAACAGCTCCAGGTATTCTCCCGACAGCTTGTTCATCTCCAGTTCTAAGTTTTGCAGATACCTGCTTCCCTCTTTAATGCCTGCATTAATCTTTGTATAGTTATCGTAAAGGCTCAGAATTACCGACAATCGTTGTCTTTTATTCTCAATGTTTATTAAGTTCTCCTCGCATTTTATTATTTTTGCATATTTGGACATTGTATTCTCTGTTTCCTCATATTCCTTTATCCATTTTTGCCTGTTTTCTTTAAGCCTGGATACTGTTTTTAATCTAATTATTTGCAGCTCCAATTGCTTAAGCATTATTTCTGCATCTTTTACTCTTTCGGTCCTCGCAATTATCCTCTCCATATCCTCAATGCCTTCAGATATCGAAGCCAGCTTTATTTTAAGGACTTCAACAATCTTTATTTTGGCTTCAAGCCCTTCAAGCTCTTTAATTAAACTTTCCGCATCATTGATTGAAGTTTTAAGCTTTTCGAGGTCTGCAAATTTTATAAGTTTCTCATCTATTTCCTTCAGTTCTCTTCCTGTCCTGTCCGAGGTTTGGTTTTCTCTTTTTAAATCCGCAAGACAGCTTCTTATTGCCGCATCGGTTATATGCATGCCCGTCAGCCTTCCTATAGCTTTTGCCCTTGTAGAACCATTTTCAGACAGCAAAAAAGGTCCCTCAAGCTGGTCTCCTATATTTAGTGCGGAACTGTTGTCTGTGTCAATAACAACCCGGGGTATTCCATGAGCATTGATTACTTCCTCAGGAACCTCATTTCCAAAGCCTTCAAGGGTTATTGATCTTTCATCATGGTATTTTATTATATATCTGTTCCTGCTTTTTGACCTTTCCCTGATTATAGTGTTGCCGTTGCTCAATTCGATGCATACTTTGGCTGCCGATGCCCCTTGTCTTATGTATTCAATGCCCCTGGGCTCATTGTAGAAAACCCATTTGATTGCCCTTATTACAGCTGATTTTCCCTGGTCAGAGGGTCCGATTATAACGTTCAAGCCGTCTGTAAACTCCAGTTCCGAGTGCTCGTGAGACTGAAAATTTTCTATTGTAACTTTTCTTATGCTTGTCATTTACACTTCTCAATCCTTTTTCCGCCCAAAGCTTATTCATCATAGTCGCCGAGACTGTCTTTCGCCATGCTGATCCTTCTTATGGCTTCATTTCTTATCTCATCATCAAGATTTTCATTTGATGCGATTTCATCTATTATTTTTTGTATATCCACTTTTGAATAGTCTCCGGTTGACGAAAGCCCGCTATAAAACTGCTGCAGCCTAACGAGCCTGTCCTGAGCCTTTTCAAGCTGAAGCCTGTCTAATACTTCCTCGCCCGGAAGGGCACTTAAGAGTTCAATCTCGTGTATTTCTATACTATTTTTCATGTCTGCTAATATAACCTTTGGGCGTCTTGATATTTCGCTCATAGTGTTGGATATCCTTACCAGGCTTCCGGGGTTTATAAAATACTTCCCATTTATAACCCTTGTTTCAAACCCGCTGTGATAATGGCCTGCCAGGGTTAAATCAGCCTCCGTTTCACTTATGTCATCAATAAGAGTGTGCCGGATCCCTTCAAAGAAAGGCTTTGCAAGCAGCATGCCGTGAACTATGTTAATAGCGAAGTCCACATTTATGCCTTTCTTTACAATATAATAATCACGATAGCTGTCACCGTCAATATCATACCTGTAGGATTTTCCGGTAATCTGAACCCTTATGCCCTCCTTTTCAACAACTACTGCATCATTATAATCAATCAGGTTTATTATGCCTACTCCTTCCATAAGTCCAAGCATGGTCCTGGATATGGTTTCAGGATTTTGACCGTAAATGTCATGGTTTCCTGCAACAGTAAAAACAGGCCGTGAAAAATCCTTTACAAGCCTTGCAAAATCCTTTACCACGGCCGGTGAAACATCAGGGCGGTCAAACCAATCGCCGCCGTGCAGAACATAGTCAACATTCATATCATGGCAAATTTGCTTTATTTCAAGAAACTTTTTTTTTAAAGTCTCATAAAAGTCATCTTTTCTGTTCCTAGGTTTAGTACCTCTTATATGTGTGTCAGTAAAAAACAGAAACCTCATAGATATCCTCTCACTTATGGTTAATCCTTCGCTTGAATTCAGTCATGGAAATTCCCCTGGGTATATACACCCTGTTAATTTCATAATTATTGTCCGTTCCCCTGTACAATCCTCCTCCGTTTAAAACCGCATACTTATAGTACTTCTTCGCCGCCTTTATAACCCTGCTGTCATAATCTCCTGTAGGATAAGCAAGCACATCAACAGCGGAGCCTGTAAGCTCCTCAAGCAGTCTCTTTGATTCTGACAGCTCCAGCTCCAGCTGTTCATTGTTTATCTGTGTAAAAAAAGGATGGCTTATTGAATGGCTCTGAAAGTTTATTATGTCAAGCATTTCCTCTATCTGGCTTTTTTTAAGGTATAACGGCTTGTCTATAAAGTCTGTGCAAAGGAAAATCGTGGCATTAAAGCCGAATTTCTTAAGAATAGGGTATGCATAGGTGTAATTGTCCTCGTACCCGTCATCAAAGGTTATTATGATTGGTTTTTTGTATTTTTTGTATTCTGCCAGCTTGTCAAAGGTTATTACCGTATATTCGTTGTTTTTCAGAAACTCCATTTGCTGCTCGAATTCTGAGGGTGAAACAAAGAGCTCTTTAAATGAGGTTGTAATATTGTCATTGATTGCATGATAATAGAGAATTGGCAAATATTCCGTTGAGCTTTGCACTTCAATAATCTTTGGTGTGTCGGAATCAGTACTGTTCTCTCTTTGTCCATCATTCACAGTCCGAGTTTGTTCATTATGGGCAGCTGCTGTATATGGCTGAGTTTCAGAAGGACTTGCTTCAACTGGTTGTGTCGTTTGTTGGTCAGTTTCCTCAGCAGCTTCAACTGTCGTTTCAACCGCTTCTTTTTTGACTTCCTGTACACGTTCAGCTGACGCAGAGTTATTACAGGTCACTTTGTTTGATAGGCCAAAGTGACTCAGTAAAATAACTAAAGGAATAATCAGAATAATTGATATGCATAGAGTGTATACAATTATTTTTTTTTGCACACTTATATCTCCCCGTAGCTATTCTTTACTGCTGCATCGATAACTTCAAATGAGAATCCCCTGTGGTGTAAAAAGGCTTGTATTTTTTTAAATACTTTTTCATCCTTTAAATTATATTTGCCAAATTTCCTTCTTATCAATCCTTCAGCAACAGAAACTTCGTCAATTTCCCAGTCTGAAAGAACTTCTTCGATTATTCCGGAGGAAACGCCCTTTTGCTCAAGCTCAAGCTTGAGCATTTTCTTAGACTTGGGCTTTAATTTGCTTCTGTCAAAAATATATTTTTGCGCATATATTTTATCATTAATATATCCTATGGATCTCAGCTCTTCAACAACTCTTTCAACAACTTCACTGTCATATCCTTCTGCTGCAAGCTTCATTGCAACTTCCCAGCCGCTTCTCAGTCTGAGTGCCAAGTATTTCACAGCAGTTGATTTTGCATTTTTAAAGTTGATGTTGTTTTTTATGTTCCTTATCTCATCCTGTGTAATTTCACATTTATCATGAAGATTCAATCTAAGGTAGTCCTCTTCCTGTATTGAAAAAGAATAACTGTTGTCTATATACACCAAGAGCTTGTCCTTATTTTTTTTATGTCTTTCAATTGAAGTTATAATCATGCTGTCACCCTCTGGCAAATAATAAAAAGCCTGTGTCAAATTATTAATGAAGTTTCAGATTATAAATCATTCTGTTACTTCAAACATTATAACACAGGCAACTTATTCTTGTTAACCCTCTAATTCACCGATATCATCATCGTCATCTGCAACATGGGCGTCTATGCTGTTGACAAAGGCCTTGCTGAAGTTCTCCCTTATTTTCTTCTCGATTTCTTTTGCTATTTCCGGATTTTCTTTGAGGAACTGCTTTACATTTTCCCTGCCCTGGCCAATTCTCTGTCCGTTGTAGGAAAACCATGCGCCGCTTTTGTTCACGATATCAAGACTGACTCCAACATCAATCAGATTTCCTTCTCTGGAGATACCTTCGCCGTATATGATATCAAATTCTGCTTCCTTAAATGGCGGCGCAACTTTATTTTTAACCACCTTTACCTTAGTTCTGTTTCCTATCATTTCAGTCCCCTGCTTCAAGGTCTCACTTCTTCTGACATCAAGCCTTACAGATGCATAAAACTTTAGTGCTCGTCCGCCTGGGGTAGTTTCAGGGTTCCCAAACATGACGCCAACCTTCTCTCGAAGCTGGTTTATAAATATGGCGGTAGTTTTAGATTTGCTAATAACCCCGGCCAGCTTTCTTAGCGCTTGAGACATAAGCCTCGCCTGAAGACCTACATGGGAGTCTCCCATCTCACCGTCAATTTCGGCTTTTGGAACAAGTGCTGCAACAGAGTCAATTACAATAACATCAATTGCACCGCTTCTTACCAATGCTTCAGCTATTTCAAGGGCCTGCTCTCCTGTATCAGGCTGAGACACGATAAGATTGTCGATATCCACACCAAGTTTTTTTGCATAAACAGGATCCAAAGCATGCTCAGCATCAATAAACGCAGCTTCTCCACCCATCTTTTGGGCTTCCGCCACTATATGAAGGGCAACTGTTGTCTTTCCGGAGGATTCCGGGCCAAATATTTCAACAATCCTTCCTCTTGGAACTCCGCCAACGCCTAAAGCTATATCAAGGCCGAGCGCGCCTGTAGGTATAACATCCACATTCATGTGGGTGCTTTCCCCAAGCTTCATAATCGCACCCTTGCCAAACTGCTTCTCAATCTGACCTAAAGCCATTTCCAAGGCTTTCTTTTTTTCCATCATACTATTGTACTCCTTCCGCGGCAAAGTCGAACATTTGTTCTTGTATGATTATATATCAAATCAATGTTGAAGTCAACAAATATTTCAATATTTTTACAGCAAGTCTATCTCTTTATTTTGTTTTTAAGAATGTTTAAAACATACAAGCCTACATCTACTCTGGTAATTAATACAAGTGCAAAAAAAACAAGCGCTCCCGCAGCTGTTTCAAATCCCAGGAATAATACCTGGCTGATTTTAGAATTGATATCTACTGGCAAAACTCTATTAAGAGGATACAGAACCAGCCCCATAACTGCTGCGGACAATAATATTTTTATTAAAAAATAAGCCATATTGCCTGCTTCCAATCCACTTATTCTTTTATTTAGAATTATCATCAGCGTTATTGCGTAAAACATGCTTGAAACAGAGTAGGCAAGAGCCATTCCCGCAACGCTTAAGGCTGTCATATTGAAGAATATATAGCTTAGCACAAAATTTATAACTATAGTGCTGCTCCCAAGGAACAAAGGAGTCTTTGTGTCATTCACGGCATAGAAGGCTCTTGTCATTATTGCCACAATTGACTGTGCAACAAGGCCGAGTGAAAAGAACACTAGTATAAAGCTTGTTTTAGCTACTGATTCTTCGGTAAATTTAGAAGAAAACTTAAAAAGCGTCCTTATTATAGGTTCTCTCAAAACTATTAAAGCAACTGCTGAAGGTATTGAAAAAATAAGAACCATCTTAATGCCTTTCATTAGTATACCCTTATAATCCTTATAGTTTCCAACAGCAGCATTTGCTGATAAAGTCGGAAGCAAAGTCACACCCATGCTTTGGGCAAAAATCCCCAGAGGAAGCTGCCAGGTTCTGTTTGCATTGTTGTAAAGCGTGAGACTTCCCGCAGCAGCGAATGTCGCAAACCATGTTGAAATCATAACATTTACCTGAACCACTGAGGATGATACAAGCGAGGGTAAGGCTAGCTTGAAAAGTCTCCTGAATCCCGGGTGGGATAAATGAATACTGAATCTGTAGTATTTTAGGTTTTTAAAGGCTATTGCTGCCTGAAATACAAAATAAACAAACGCACTTGCCATTACTCCGTAAGCCACTCTTTCAGCTCCTCGTGGCGTATTTGAACCAAATACCAAAAGGCTTAACACTCCGCCCAGGTTATATATTACAGGACCAAAAGCTGCAGCTGTAAATCGGTGATAGGAATTAAGAACCCCATTGCACAACCCAGCCAGCATCAGGAATGAAACTGACGGAAACAGTATTCGGGTGAGCTTTACAGCTAAAAGCTGTGTAGCTTCATTCTTTTGCTTGAAACCCTGTGCAAGGAGAGAAATGAGTTCGTTGGTAAATATCATTCCAAGTATGCAAAATATGACCATAGCCAAGAAGGAAACATTTATAAAAGTCCCTATAGCCTTCCAGCCTTCTTCCTCATCCTTCTTTTCAATATAACCGGATAATACCGGTATAAGCGCAGCTGCAATAGAACCTCCTAAAATCATGTAATACATCAGGTCTGGGATATTAAATGCAACGTTGTAAGCATCGCCAACATCACCAACACCAAGCCTGTTTGAAATGAGCATTTCCCTCAGGTATCCCGTTATTCGGCTTAAAATGGTAGATATCATAACAATTATGGCAGCTCCGGCAAGCTTTCTGTTATTTGAATTATCCAATGCTCTCTTCTCCCAAAAGCTTCATTCTAATCATATCAAAAACATGCAGGCAGGCTACGCTCCTTATTCTGTTCCTGTCGCCCCAGAGCCTCAGCTCCTTGCCGCTGACGCCATTTTCATCCGCAATGGCTATATACACCAGCCCAACCGGCTTTGTGTCAGTTCCCCCACCGGGTCCTGCTATGCCGGTAATTGA